>JAVCCK010000010.1:300000-597374 GCA_030765525.1 Candidatus Lernaella stagnicola | reverse complement strand
TTTCGGTCTGTCATATATTTTCCATTGAATTCGCTTACACATTTCGAAAAGCCCGCTCGAATTGGCTCCAGATCGAGAGACTCGACGGGCAGGAATGCCGCGATATTACGCTTACGATCACTCGGCACCTCGCCAATCGCTTTTGCCACGGCAGACCATAACAATGCTGGAACCTTTTTTTTATAACAACGGGACACAATTTCGTCACCATTGAAATGCGAATAATTTTGCTTTCTCAGATGAAAATCCGAAATAACGGCATCGAATCTCAACTTGCATAGTCGTGCCCACGTCTCATCTAACGATTCGAGAGGCCCGTCGATAACTAAAGGATGAAGAGAGAGATCCTCCACGATGATTCTTACGCTTTCTCTGCTCTCGCTGTCGTCATCAATAATGGCAACCCTTTCGATTTCCCGGTCGGCGATCTGAATGCCCAAAGCTAATCTCCAAGCGTTGGAAGATGAATCATAAACTCGGCTCCCCCGAGTTCACATTTCGCGGTGACTTTTATCCTGCCGCCCAAATCAATAATAGTATCCCGTACGATAGTCAAGCCCAAACCTGTACCGTTTCGCTTTGTGGACCTGCCAGGAAGCCAGATATCGTGAGCAGTTATTCCTTGAATACCGGGCCCATTGTCTTGAAATAGAATTGCGCAATTGTCATCGTGTTTCTCCGTTGATATCCTGATTATCCGTTGCTCACGGTGAACCGTTTCCAAGGCGGCGACACTGTTGTTAATCAGGTTGACAATAATCGCCTCAATCGCGGCTTCGGCCGCATGGACAAAAAATCCAGAGGACACAAAGGCCCTGTCGATATTCAAATCGCGCCTATCAGTGAATGGTTTCAGTGAATCTAGAATTTTAGAAATTGAATCATGCACGTCGACGCGGCACCAACGGCGCTTTTCGTGTTCAATAAGGCTTAACGTGGCGCGAGAAAAGACAGCCATACTTTCGGTTGCTCTTAGTGCTTTATCGAGTGGCTCAGCATAGCGTTCATCATACTTATCGGGTAAATCTTCCCGGACTCTGCGTTTGATTGATTTTAAGGATAGCAAGATGGTTTTCGTCGGTCCTGCTGAAGATTCGTGAGCAAATGTGGCGGAAGTAATTCCCGCGGTACTTAGTGTTCTATATAAAAGGACCTCACCGCGGAGGCTTTTTACTTCTTGGTTACGCGCAGAATCGTAATCGCTTATTCTTTTTGTTAACTTTGTAACAAATGTTGGAGGAACGTCCGCTTTTTCAACAAATCCAATTAGTTCTTCTTTTGAACGAACGGCGCGGCTACTTGTTTTGCTTCTTGTTTTCTGCCGACGTCTCTCGTCTTGTTCGAGCCGCCTGGCCGCCATCCACTCCATTGCTGATGTCGCAAACGCACGAAGTTCTTGGAAATCTTTATCCTCTTGAAAGCCGATTCGATCCGTTTTTTGAAGAAGCGACGTACCAGAGGAACCAACCACGATGCGCCCAATTAAAGTATTCGTGGACGGCCTAGCCTCGGGACTCTGACTTCGTCTTAGATTCAAATCGAGCCAGTCGTCTCCGGGGTCGCCATACGGAGGGACCCGCAAGCCATTTAGATAGAAATGGATGCCACCAAAGATCTTTAGCCATTGACGCACTTCACCAAGAGTCACGGTACGAGACGAGAAACTCGTGCCAGATAAGACAAAGACCCAAACGTCAAAAAGGGCGACCGGGCAAGTATATTCTTTATAGTCGCTGTAATGTTGTAGCGTCTCGTGGTCTGCCGACCAAAGTACTTGTCCCCGATAATCCAAAACCTGAGCTGACGCCTGCCCTTTTTCGTCAACTGATGCTGATAAGTGATAATCGGCTTGATCAAAATATCTTTCACTTACTCGAGCTTCATATTCCTTGAACTGAGGTGATTCCAACCTTGGGCGGAATGCTTTGGGGTCATCAGCGAAAGGGTTTGCGAGGATAACGAGTTCGCGCGCCAGTTTCTTTACGTCGTTTTCAGTCAATTGAGAATGCAAGCCCGAAATCTCTATTTCTGTTCCTTGTTTAAGTCCTTTTGGCCTTCTAGACGTTTCGATTAGTAGTGGTACGTCCTCAACAACGTCAACTTCGCTAAACTTAGACCAATCAATGAGAACTTCGTGTTGTAAATCGCATTCCTGCGCCGGCCGGGTCGTCAACAGAACAGTATGCCCGAGCCGTAGCGCGGCGAGACGTCCTAAACCCTTGTTTCCCGCTATTTTTCTGCCCATCTTGGTTGGTTCATATGAATCCTTGCGCGACCGGCCAAGTATGAGCCAACCGCGGAGAACATCTTCCTTCGTCAATCCGATCCCATCGTCGACAATGCGAACGGTTCCTCCAGGCTTGTCGACACCGTCCAATTTGACAACACATTCCATCGCATCGGCATCGTGGGAGTTTTTTACTAATTCGACAAGCCCGCGATATGGGCTTGAGATCAGTTCTTCCCCCAATCGCCGTAGGATGTCTGGTGAAAACCGAAGGCTAGAAGTTGTTTTATCCGTTATTGTTGCCATGGTAATTCACCAATCGCGTGTGTCGTGAGATGCCTACATCGAATTCGTTGGTTTAAGAAGTTTGTCGTTTCAGCTGTTGAAAGGCTCCTAAGTAAGCGGCGGCACGCCTGCAACGTGCTGTCTTTTGGAGATAATACAATTAAATGATTTTCGACAGCGATATGTTCGCCTCTTGTGATTATTGACGCAACGGCTCGTTTTTTCTCTTTCGGACTTGACGTGCGACGAACAACAACAAAAGGAGCGGAAAACGTTGATCCTTTATATCGGCGATTTCGCCCGATTGAATTGACTTCGCTCCATATCGGAACGTCACGCGCACAAAGATAAGGTCTCCAGGGTCCGAGATTCGGATTTCGGTGAGGTACAACGGAACCAACAGAGATGTTGAAAAAATCTGACACCTTATGGGCGGTTCCTGTTGGCGTTGGGTACCATACGCCTCTCTGACAGCCCCGACCGGTGTTCCCTCCAATTTCACAATCTAAAACAAACACATCTACATTGGCGTGGTTGTCAAAACGGCCGAAAGGTTCCGCACGGTGAATGTATGCGTTTTCTTCAACGAATACGCGCCATTTCGCATATCTTGTTCCACTTCTTAGGACGTCCGGAAGTATTGCGATGATTCGCGATCCATGCGAACAATTAACCAAGCATTTTTCGACAAACAACGCTGCGAGATTTACCTTTCCTTTAGTCCAAGAACAACCGTGCGGCACCGGTACCATCGTGTATGGGGGGTTAAGCAAGATGTGTGTAGCAGCGGCAAGATGCTCGACAGCAAAGAGACCGTTTCCAATAAAAACCTTGCCAAACATTTCTTCCACGATGTTCTTGGGCAAACCAGTTACATTCTCCATGTTAAGGAGAAACTTGAGAAGTAATCTAATCTTGGCTGCTTTGACAAACGATGGGAATACGTCACATCCGATAAACCGTGATTCTAGCGTTGCTATCTCTTCCAGGCTTTTAGGTTTACTCTGTATTCTTTCCGCGAAAGCGAGAAGAAGATTCCCGGCTCCACATGCAGGGTCGAACACTTTCCACTCGTTCGGAAGCTGGCCGTCAATACCATCGAGAGCGAACTGCGCAAGAGTTTGACCAGTAAAAAATGCGCCCACGGAGCGTAATTCGTCTAGTGGCAACAACGCTCTAAGTTGTTCGCTCGCGCCACCATCTAGCGCAAACAAGATTTCCTTTCTAATTTCATGAGAATAATTCCCACAAGTGAATTTACGTACAAGTTTGTCGAGGTATCGAACATAATGACTATATGCCTTCAGTGCATCCCTCCACGGGCCGAAACCGCCTCATATTATGCTGTCAATATTACTGCCGTACATCGGTTCGTTTCAAGGTGCTATTATGAAAAAATGAGGGGTAACCTTCGAACGGATTACGCTTTCGAAATCAAGCTTGCCCGCCCCCCACATCACAGCTTGGCGAGGCGTTCGGTGGGCGCGGCGGCAGGGACATCGCGGGACTCGCCGGGAGTAAGGGCCCAGAATCGATCGGGATTCACGTTTTGGTCGCGCAGGGCGTCGGCCAGCACCTCGACGGGTTCGAGTCGGCCGTCGTCGCCAAGTCGAAAGGTGCCGAAGTGGATCGCCATGCTCGTGCCGGCCTCCAATAAGAGGTGGGCGCGGACGGCCTCGTGCGGGTCGATATGCATCGGATGCATGAACCAGCGCGGTTGAAACGCGCCGATCGGCAGCATCGCCAGGCGCGGCGGGCCGAAACGCGCATGCACCTGCTCGAAGTGTGAGGACCAGCCGGTATCGCCCGCGAAATAGACGACGCCCGGCGGGCCGGTCAGCACATAGCCGCCCCACAACGTCTTGTGGCGGTCGAACATGCCGCGCCCCGAAAAGTGCTGCGCAGGGACGAAATTCAGTTTGATTTCATGGGTTAACGGCACCTGGTCCCACCAGTCCAGTTCGCTGACTTGCCGCAGGCCGTGGCGGCGCAGCACCGCGGCGTTGCCCAGCCCGGCGAAAAAGCGCGGCCGGTGGTCGGCTTGCAGGCGTTTCAGGGTCGGCATATCGAGGTGGTCGTAGTGATCGTGGCTGATCACCACCGCGTCGATGGGCGGCAGGTCTTCCCAGCGCAGGCCCGGATCGTGAACCCGTTTGGGACCGATGAACGAGACCGGGCTGGTGCGCTTGGACCAAATGGGGTCGGTGAGGATATTCAGCCCGCCGTATTGCAGTAAGACCGTGGAATGATTGACGAAAGTCACGCGGAGATCGTCTACCCGTTGCGGCGGCGCGGGGCCGGGCTCGATTTCGACCCACTTTTCCCACGGGCCGGGCTTGCGGCTGCTGACCCAGCGCAAAAACTCTTTGGTTCCGGGCTCTTGGCCGCGAATTTCCGGGTTGACGAAGCGGCCGTTTTCGAACGGTGCCCGCTCCACCGGGCCGTCAAAGGTTTCGGCGGCCAAATTCGACTCCACCGCCACCAACGCCGCGGTGAATAGTGCCAGGAACGCCGCCGCGATCCACAGGGGACGGCCGGCGCGTTTTTTTCGTTTGTCGTTCATCGTGGTTCATCCGTGATTTCCCGTTTTCGAATGTGTCGTATGCGTCCATCCGGAAGAAAATAACCACAAAAATACGTCTCGCCGGTCTTATTCGGCGGCCAAAACGGACGTAATAATGTGATGCTGGTAGTCTTTTAGGTCCGGTAATCGGTCGGCGCGACACCAATTAATCTCGTCGACTTCCACGCTCGGGCGAAATTCGCCGCCGACCACATGTGCGAGGTAGATGACTTCAAAACTGGGAGCCACCACCCCGGTCACGACTTCGTAGAGGCGGTCCACCTCGATATCCAAGTCGGTCTCTTCCTTGATTTCGCGCACGACGGTCTCGGCGGGCTCTTCGCCGCGTTGCATCCAGCCGCCGGGCAGCGACCAGACAAATTTTCGCCGGTAGGTGTGGTGGAACAGCAGCACGCGGCCTTCGCCGTCGGTGATCACCGCGACCACGCCGATCAGGAATTTCGGATGCCACAGGCTAAGGATGAAACGTTGCAGACCCGGCCAGAAGGAAAGCCAACGCCAGATGGCGACCACCCACTTCAATTGGCGTTCTTCACGCTAACCGGCGCCATCACCTCGTTGAGTTCTTCCACGAAAAGTTCGGCGTCTTCGACGTTGGCCAGAATCACACTGACCTGATCGGCGGTTTCGGCGGGGTCGGCAACGCCCAGGCCGATTTCCGAAAGCAGGCCGACGGCTTGCTCGATCGTTTCCAGGCGGGCGTCGATGGTGCGGCGTCGCTCGGCCAGGTCGCGCTGCGCGTTTTGCCGTTTGCGCAACACCTCGATTTGCCGTTCCAAGTAGGGCTTTTCGGCCGCGGCGGCTACCGACAACTTGCCCTGCACACGGCCGATTTCGGCGTTGTAATCGATCTTATTGTTCTGTAGCACGGCGTCGATGCGGTGGGCGGCCAGTTGCAGGCGCAGAAAGGTTTTCACCATGCGTCTGATCTGGCTTTGGCTGCCCGAGAGCACGGAGTGCACGATGTTCTGGTTGCTTTCGATGTCGGCAATCGCCTGGTCGGAGATGTCCAGAAGCCGGAAGTAGCGGTCGCGGTCTTTGGGCCGCATTTTGCGGATGTTGAAATCCGGCGAACTGCCGCGGTCGAGGACGCCACGCGCCGCCAGGTAGGCGATTTCGCCGCCCAGCAGCATCCAGCCGAAATTGTTGATGCCCACGGCATCGAGCGGGTCCAAGAGGTACAACGCGAAGCCCGCCGCCAGGTACAGCAGGTTGAAACGGTTGATCCAGGGATGCAGTAAAAAACTCTTCCACCACTTCACGTGCAAACTCCTTCACGTTCGGATCGGCGTCGATTGTATCGCGCCGCGCCGCTGGACGCTAACGCCCGCGACGCATCACGGCCCGAAGCCACGAGGGGATCCATCGCCACAAACGCCGCTGAGTCGCCAGATTCCACCACACCGCGGGGCGAAGGTAAAATGAGACATACGCCCGCCGCAGCGTCCGCCGGAGTTGACTCTCGCCGCCTAGCGAGTGCCGGGGTCGCGGCGGCGCCGGGGATACCGGCTCGCTCTTGGCCCAGGCCGACCAATAGTCGTCGATTTCGCCTCGCGCCAACGCATCCTCGTAAATCGCCGTGCCGGGATTGAGCACCGTCAGTGTGAAAGAGGCCGCATCCAGGGGCAGGCTGCGGGCCAGTTCGATCGTGCGTAGCGCATCGGCCGGCGTGTCGTCTGGGTAGGCCAGCATGAAATAGCCCCGCGCCAACAGACCCGCGTCTTTGACCATCGCCACGGCCCGGCGTACCTGCGCCACGGTGATGCCTTTGTTCATGCGCGCCAGCGCCTCGTCGGAACCGGCCTCGATACCCAGGTGCAAGGTGTGGGTGCCGATGCGGGCCAGCGACTGAATCAGCGGCGGGGTGATGGTATCGCAGCGACTGCGCGCGTTGTTGGGAATCACGCCGCCGCCGGCCGTCACACGCGCGGCGACCTCGGCCAGGTAGTCTTCCCCCATGGCGAAGGTTTCGTCGAAATGAACGATCTCCCGCACGCCGATTTCCTTGACGAGATACAACCACTCGCGCGTCAGCCGCGCCGGGCTCATGCGGTGAAACGAGCCGCCCGCGTAGCGTTGCGAACAGAAACGACAATGGAAGGGGCACCCGCGACCGCTGACCATCGTGGCAAAAGGATGCAGCACGGTGATCGCGCGGTAATGGCCCAGCGGCATGAGGTCCCACGCGGGCAGCGGCGTTTGATCCAGGTCGACCACCTGTGGCGGCGGTCCGAACTCGACCCCGTCCTCGCCCGAGCGCACCACACCGGGAATCGCCAGCGCGTCGCCGTCGTTTGCCAACGCCTCAGCCAATGCGGGCAGCGACGTATCGCCCTCACCCACGACAGCGAAATCGACATCGGCCGACGACGCCGTTTCTTCCGGATACAAATCCAAATGCGGACCACCAACCACGGTCACGGCCCGCGGGGCGCGACGGCGGCAAGCGCGAATCAGCGCCAGGGTGTTGCGCCAATTGAGGGTGGTGGTGGAAAAGACGAGCAAGCCGTCGAAATCATCCGGGACTTGTGCAGCGGCAAGCCGGGCGGTGAGTCTCAGCGCGTGGGCGTCGAGCACGCGCGGGGTGTGACCGGCCTCGCGCAGACAGCCGGCCAGCGTCGCCAAGCCAAGGGGCGGAAACACGCCGGTGACGTTGGTTTCCGGCGGGCCCTCGCCGGTTTGCGCCAACGCATGCAGTAGAATGATATCCATGGGCGTCAGCTTGCCACAATCGGGCCGCCAAGGGCCAGACTAAACCTGATGGTCCCCGACGCGCAGTCGTTGTTGCTCGCGGCGGAAGCGCAGATGCTCGTCGATGATTACGCGAAACGCTTGTCGGGGTGGCGGGCTGTGGCGGTTATCACGTGATAAACAGGATTCATCCGTTCAGGATGCGCGACACACCGTGGCGGCACGTCTCGGGAACATAGAAAAACACTTGTTGCTCTTTTTGACCGGTAACGGCTTTCAACCGACTCATTTCCGGAAGTTGGCTGATTTCCACCAATTTATCGTTTTTATGAATCAAAATTGCGTTTCCCGCTGATTGTTCGGCGTCGGTTCTTTCCACGGTATAGGGAACATAAGCTACTGTGGATGTTAGATCGTCCAGTAAATAATATTCTGGCACGAAATCTCTTTGACGCAGAAATTCCTGAGCTTTCTTATCTCGGTCTTTTTGATCACGGGGCGATTGGTCGTGCCGTCCCGGTACTTTTACCGGCTTCAATCCTCGACGATTGATGAACCTGTCGCACAAATCTTTTAAAATGTTATCTTTCGCGTGGCGCGCCCACCAATTTATTTGTGAAAGCAAAACATGATCATCTAGGGTGAGATAGTCCGTCAGACCGGGCGCTGTGTTTGCGAACAATTTTGAAACTGCGGCGTGAGTAAACTCGGGTTGGCTATTCTGTTTAACAAGATCTTTTACACGGCTAATAATTGTCGAAGCAAGGCGTTCATAGCCACGTGTTGTTTTATGGAAGTAGACGTTCCAATACATATAATAGCGGGCGAAAATATATTGCTCAATCACCCGGTGGGCCTTCTCTTCCCAGCATGTTTGGAAAATTCGTCGCTTGTCGGAAGCCTTCCGATCGTCGACGCGCATCGTGTGAAAAAGCCAGCGATAATCAAACCGGCCGTATCCCACGCCGCAGTACATCGAGTCACGCAATAAATAATCCATGCGGTCAACGTCTAATTGACTACTGAGTAGGCTTTTTATCCAAGTATACTTAGGTTCCGGTTCGGTTAGTAACTGAGTAATAATATCGGGAAGGCTGGCGGAATGATCTTTGAGGACGCCGTTTACTTCCGTTTCGGCGTCTTCGATAATTCGTTTCGTCCACATTTCATGTTTTCCGCCGAATTCTTCTTCAAGCGCGTGCGAAAATGGACCATGACCTACATCGTGTAATAATGCCGCGGCTTTTGCCGCAAGTTCAATAAATTCACCAAGTATCAGGGCCGGTTGATTTTTTTTCACATATTCAAGAGCCGTCTTCATCAGATGGAACGCACCCAGAGAATGCCCAAACCGGCTGTGCTCGGCACCCGGATACGTCAGATGGCTAACGCCAAGTTGGCGAATTCGACGGAGACGTTGAACTTCCGCACATTGAAGTAGGTCAAGAATTAACTTTTCGTTTTCTTCACAGATGTAAATGTGATCGTAGACCGGGTCGCGAATAACTTTTTGCGACAACGGCTGCTCCTAATGTTTGTTTTCTGTAATCCTATTGAACGCGGTTTTAGCGAGGTCTATTGCTTTCACGTAATTGTCGTGGTTTTTGTCGACAGCTTTTGCACGGACCATTGTGGCGACTGCTTCTTCCCAGTTCATTCCCCAATCGAGCCAATATAAAATGGTTGACGCCATCTCAAGAACAAACACGTCATGTTGTTTAAGGTCGACAAATTCTTGCGCCATTTCTTCAATAAGGCTTTGTTGTTCTTCGGTTACGCCCTGAAAAATTTCCGGAAGCTTTTCCAAACCCGTGTCTGAAAGGGAATAATGATACTCTGTAAAACCGTTGCCGGGTTCGTCACATTTCTCTTCCAGCAGGTCTTGATTCGTCAGGTCGTCAACACGCTCCGCCAACTCTGCTGAATACGGTCCGAAATAATGAATGAAATATGTATTGGCGACGGGATACCCATACTGCTTCAAAAAGAACATCGTCTTTTGGAGACGTTTTCGACCATCAAGATTGCCCGCTTCTTCGACACATTTTAACAACGCAATGTCTTGAAGGCGCATCAAATCCCCTCGCGAGTTGTTCCTTGAATAAGAAAATAGTCAAAAAATCGGCACTTTACAAGAAGTATTTTCCGCTCCTGAAAAGTCAGTCCACAAACCCGGCGAGGAAGAGTGACAGGCCCGGCCAGTAGGTAATGATCAGCACGACGCCCAGCAGGATCGCCAGGAAGGGCAACGAGGCCAGGTACAATTTCACGACGGGCTGCTTAAAGCGGTAGCTGGCGATAAAGAGGTTCATCCCCACCGGCGGCGTGCAATAGCCGATTTGCATATTGGCCAGAATAATGATGCCCAGGTGCACCGGGTCGACGCCGTAGCTGGTGGCGATCGGCAGAATCAGCGGCACGATCAGCACGATGGCCGAGAAGATATCGAGAATCATGCCCAAGACCAGCAAGAAGAGGTTGAGGATGATCAAGAAGGTCAGCTTGCTGGAAATGTGGTCTTTGACGAAGTCGAACAGCTTCATCGGCACTTGCTGATCGATGAGATAATTCGTCGAGGCGAGGCTGGCGCCCAGGATAATCAGGATGCCGCCGACGAGGGTCATGCTCTTGACCATCACGCCGGGCAGCCGGCGAATCGGAATCTCGCGGTAGATGAACACCTCGACGACCAACACGTAAAAGGCGGTGACCGCGGCGGCTTCGGAGATGGCGAGAATGCCGCTGTAGATGCCGCCCAGCACGATGACCGGCAGCGGGACTTCCCACCCGGCGGCGTAGACGGCACGGCCCAGTTCCCGCCAATTGAATTTCAAGAGCGGGATCTTCGCGCGCGTCGCGGTGATCATTCCCCATCCGGAGAGCAGCGTCACCATCAGCACGCCGGGTATCACGCCGGCGGCGAAGAGTTTGTCGATACTCGTGTGCGCGATGATGCCGTAGAGGATCAGCGGAATGGCCGGAGGAAAAAGCAGGCCCAGGCTGCCCGAGGTAGTGATGGCGCCGAGGGTGAACTTTTCGGGGTAGCCTTCGGCTTTGAGGGCCGGGTAGAGCAAGGCGCCCATGGCGATGATCGTCACGCCCGATGCGCCGGTGAGCGCGGTGAACACGGCGCACACGGCCATGGTCACGACCGCCAGCCCGCCGGGCATCCAGCCCAAGGCGGCGTGGGACAGGCGCAGCAGGCGTTGGGGTGTGTTGGACTCGCCCATCAGGTAGCCGGCGAAGGTAAACAAGGGGATGGCGACCAGCAGCGGGGTTTCGGTCAGCCGGTTGATCTCCAGGATGACGACGGTGGTGTCGATGCCGCCGCCGTGGAAGCCGTTGAGCGCGCTGGCGGCGATGATCGCAAACAGCGGTGCGCCCAACAGAGCCAGCAGCAGCAGGACGAGGGGAATAATCATGCCTCGTCCTTTTTGGCGGCCGCGTCGTCTTCAACAGCTTCGGCCGGTTCTGTCACGCCGCGAATCGCCTGCCACGAGTGACGAAGGAAGAAATAGCCGAAGCGCAGGGCGATCACGCCGAAGGCGATGGGGAGAATCAACTCGGCGACCCAAGTGGGGACCCCACCGAAGGCCTTCGCGCCGCCGGCGAACTCATCGGTGATGAAGCGCACCGAGGCGTGAGTAAGCAGTACGGCCACCGTCGCGGTGAACAAGTCGGTTACGATGCGCAGTATGGCTTTGCCGCGACCCGTGACCAGAAACGAAAGCACGTCGATGCTGATGTGGTGGTCTTCGCGGGTGGCGACCATCGCCCCGAGCATGGCGACCCACAAGACGAGAAAACGCAGCAGTGGATCAAGCCAGGCGTAGCTCACCCCGAAGAAGTTGCGCATGAGAATCTGGCCGAAGGAAAGCACGATCATGATCGAAAGCACGGCCACCAGCGCGGTGTTTTCCACCGCGTGCAAGAAACGTATAACGGCCGGCGGGCGCTTGTCGCTCATCGGGGTTCCGTTCTTCTTTAGCGCATGGCTTGCACGGTGGCGCGGATTTCGTTCACGAGCGCGCCGTCGAATTTGCCTTCGGCCACGATGTCGTCGATGGCTTCACGCGCCAGCTTTTCCATTTTCGGCAATTCGGAGTCGTTGATCCGGATGAACTTGAGGCCCTCTTTTTTCAGGGTCTCGCGCGCTTCGGCGTTGCTTTGCCGGGTTTGTTGGTTGATCCGCTTGGCGAGGCGGTTGAAGACCTCGCGCACCACGGGCCGGTCGGCGGCCGGTATTTTGTTCCACGCGTTGGTGGGGATGCCGATGGTGCCGTAGGTGTAGAGCAACGGGTTGTCGACGACGTAGTCGACCTTGGTGAACCACTGCAACAGGATGGTGCCGACCGGCGAGTTGGTGACGGTGTCGAGCAAGCCGGTTTGAAGGCCGGTGAGCACGTCGGAAATGGGCCGGTACACGGGCGGCACGCCGAGTTTGCGGAAGACGCGCTCGCCGACGACGTCGCCCTCGGGCACCCAGATCTTGCGGCCGCGCAGGTCCTCGAGCGTGTGCAGGGGCTTGGTGCTCATCATGTAGGCAAAGCCGGTCTCCATCATGCCGAAGGAGACCATGCCCTTGGCTTCGAGTTGCTGCGTGAGGCGTTGTTCGAATTTGGCGCGCACGGCGTCGACTTCTTCGTAACTCCGGAAGAGCATCGGCATGGTCAGCGCCTGATAGTTCGAGTCGATCGTGCGCAAGCCGCCGGCGGTAAAGGTGGAGCCGTGCAACTGGCCGGTGCGCATCCGGCGCATGACGTCGGCGTCATTTCCCATGACACCGCCCGGGTAGACCCGCAGGCCGACGCGGCCGTCGGTGCGTTGCCGCAGTTCCTTATCGACCTCGTCGAGGGCGTCGAGCAGGTCCGTGTTTTTCGGAGCGATTGTGGCGATTTTAAGCGTAATTTGATTGGCGGCCGGGGCGGGCCAGACAACAAAAGTGAATCCAAGCACACATACAATGACAAATACGATCATCCATTTTTTCATTCAGCCATCTCCCTAGTCAAAATATTCGTCGGCCCCGGCCAACAACTCGGCAGCTTGCTGTTTGGCCAAGGTGTTGACCAACGTCAGTTCAGGCACGACGGCGGCGGGCGTTTCTTCCACTTTTTTTAACAACGATACAAAGAGTTCTTTGTCGAAGGTTTTTTTCGCATATTGCTCGGCGTACATCACGTACGCAGACAAAAACCGGCCTTCGCCGATTTCCAAAGCTCGTTCGAAATGCTTTCGCGCCGCAGCGGCGTTGCCACCCAGGGCGGGGGGCAGGATAGAGTGCAGCGAACCCATCGCCAAGTGGGGCGCGCCGTAGAAGTAGGTTTCATCCAGCTCGAGAAGCCGTTCGGTCAGCAGTTGGATCTTGGCGATGTCGGCCAATTGGTCGTAGTCGCCGCTGTTGGCCTGTACGACGGCGGCCCAGGTGCTGATGACCAAAAACAGCAGTCGCTCGTCGCCCGCTTCGAAATCAGCGGCCACCGGCGCAAACTCTTTGTAGGGCTTGTGGGCTAGTTCGCCGAAGCGGGGTTTTAGCACGGCGGCGGCGCGAAAGGCGTAATCGCGAGCACGGGCACCCAGCACGGCGGCGCGGGCGTTGTCATGACCGACGACGAACGCGGAGGCGTACATGGAATAGAGGTTGGCGGCGGCGAGCAGGGCGTCGGGATCATCGGGCGACCCTTCCACGAGGGCGTCGGCCATCAGCAAATAGGCGGGCGCGCCATCGCGGACGAGTTGCGGGTCGGTTTGTTTCATCACGGCCGTCGTGAGGTTGTCGACCATCGGCTGGGTGGCTTTTTTGATCAAGCCGCCGCAACCAAGCAACAGGAATACCATGACCAGCGAGAGTATGTGGGGGGCATAGCGTTTCATCGACGAGTTCATCGCTCCCTGTCGGCGAACCCATCCCGGGATCACGGATTGCATACGCCGACGCACAAATACTAGGACGAAAACAGCTAGAACTTAATACGATTCCCGCGCTCGGGCAAGGACAAGAAGGTTGCCGCCGATACAAGAAAGGCCCGAACCGTGAGGTTCGGGCCGGCCAGATCATTCGGATCTTCGTTGTCGTTAGACCTTGGGCGGTACGACGCCGTCTTTGAACGCCTTGGCCAGACGCATTTTTACGACAGTCTTGGCCGGAATCTTGATCGGTTCGCCGGTTGCCGGGTTGCGGCCCTTGCGCGCCTTGCGGCGGGTCTTGGACAGCTTGCCGACGCCGGGAATCGTGAAGGCGCCCATTTTCTTCGTTTCACTGACCGCCAGGGCGGCCAATTCTTCGAGAATCGCGGCGGCCGATTTCTTCGGCAGCTCGAACTTCTCGGCGAAGTAGGCAGTGATTTGGGCTTTGGTCATTGGTTTTTTGGGCGTAGCCATCTTCCATCTCCTCGTTTTGGTAAAACCGTTGGGTGAATTTTCGATATCACTTTCGAAAGCCTATGGTCAAGGAAAATCGTCACGGAGGTCACATTTTTTCCTTTGCTGACAAGGGTAAAACGTCCCCTGGGCGCTCAGCCCCCCGTCAATAAGGGCTTCGCCGCCCCCACCGGCGACCGGAAACGGCAAGGCGACAAGCGGCGACAGGGGGTTATTTTGCCTTGGGATTGGGCACAAAATCTCGGGGCCGGCTCGGCGGGTCAGCTTGTGTAAAGCGCCTTGAGAAAGGTCAGCGAACGCTCGACGAATCGCTCGTCACCGTCCTCATTCATTGTAATTTCAGGGAAGTAGGCCACGGAGCGCGCCCGGAACATGGGGTGAAACCGGCGCGTGATCATCATGCGGGTGACGAGTTGAAAGTGCAGCGCCATGTAGGCGACATCCATATCGTCGCGCAGCGCCCCTTCCTGCACGCCGGAAAGAATCAGGTTTTGGAAGAACAGCGCGGCCCGTCCCTCGAAGCGGTCGAAGGTCGCTTGGGCCATGTCGGGCATGCCGCTGGCGAACACGTTGATGTAGGTGTTGAAAAAGGCCTGGAAGCGGAATCCCCGACGGGAGGCGAAGGAAAAGAGGAACTCGACGCGTTCCCAAAAGGGTTTCTGTAGCTTGCCGACTTCAATATAGGCTTGATTGAAATACTGAATGGCTCTGCCGAGAACGGCGGCCAGCATGTCGCGCACGCCGTCGAAATAGCGATCCAGGACGTCCACCTGTACGTTCAGGCGATGGGCGACGTCTTCGGCGGAGGTGTTACGCAGGCCCTTATCCACGAAGGCCTCTGCGACGGCCTGAAGGATTTTGTCTTGAGCAACGTCGGGGAGATTCAGAAAAACTTGTTTCGGCACAAGCTATGCTCCTTCGTTTGGTTCGCCTCCGGAATCACTTTCTTCCGGCGTTTCGTCCTCCCCTTTGACGGTGCCGGGTTCAGTGAGTGTTTCGTCGTCTTCGGCGTCCCCGTTTTCGGCGGGGGCCGGTTCCGGCAAATCACGCGGATTTTCCTTCAATGTGGCCAGCAGAATCAGTTCCCACAAATTATTGTCTTCCAATGGCGCGTCGGTGGGTGACAACGCAACCCGATGAGATCGAACCAACAGTTGTCCGGCCATGACGGCGCGGTATTCTTTTTTGTGTCCCTTTTTGGTGAGCAGCAATTTCTTGAGGATCTTGTCAGCACGTTCGATTAATTCCTCGGTCACCAAGTCCTTGAGGATATCGCGCCTCTTGTCGCGCCAGAAATCTTGGAAATCTTCTCCGTAGTACGTGAAATCCTCGGTGTCGGAGTACAGATCTTCCAGGGCGTCACGGTCGGCGGCGAGATCAAAGCCCTCGTACACCTTGTCGGCATCGTAGCGCAGGGTTTTGAGGTCTTCGTCCTCGCGCATCAGTTCGGCCAGCGCGCCGATGTTACGCACGAAATTTTCGACGTTGCCGAATTCGCTGAGCATCTGATGTTGGATAGCGTTTTCCGTCATCGCCAAGTGGCCGACGACCCGGGTTTTTTGCCGAAGTTTCAGCTTCGCCCGCTTCTTCATCAACTGCTTGGCGCGTCGTTGCGCTTTTGCTTTGGTGTTTTTCTTGGTCATAACCCCACTAACCCCCAAGAGCTGGAATACGGTTATGTAACACGCAACCCCAAGCAAGGAAAGGGGCCGCGCTTCCGCAATCCGCCTTAACGTGGCGGTGCGTGAACGCGATTCCTATGTTCGTACGTTTATAACTTGCTTCCGGGATCACCCTCGGTCAATTGATGAATTTGATTGACGGTCAAACCGCTCCAGGTTTGCGTGTCGCCGTTGGGCCACCGCACTTCCACCTGGTCGATGGCCGCTTCGAGCCCCAGCCCGAAGTGCTGCGTCAACATCGGTTGCGCGCCGTAATGGCCGCGCGGGCCCTGTACGTAGCGTACCTGCGTCAGGTCGCCGGAGATGACCGTGATTTTCGCCCCGATCGCATCACGGTTGGACGTCGTGCCGATCAGCTTGAACTCCGCCCAATTGAAATCGTTGTCCAGGTCGTTACGGAAAACGCGCGCGCCGCCGCCGTCAGAACGATGCCCGGCCAGCAGGTCGATATCGCCGTCGCCGTCGAAATCGGCCCAGGCGTTGCCGGTGCAATCGTGCACGGAGACGCCCGCCCAATAGGAAACGTCGAGCATCGTGCCGTCTTCCTGCTGCTCATAAAGCCGGCTGAAGTGCCCGCCGTAGAGCGTGGAGATGTACGCGTCGAGACGACCGTCGTTGTTGTAATCAAAGAAGCTGGGATCGACATCGCCCTCTTCCGGATGGAAGCCGAGTTCGTCGTTCATGATCGTGAAGGCGTAGTCCGGCGGCCCGTCGTTGAGATTGATGCTCGAGGTTCCGCTGCCCGGCTGATAGCGCGGGTGCGCGATATCGTTCATGAAGGCGTCGAAGTAGCCATCGTTGTTCCAGTCGCCGAAATCGGTGCCGAAGGTGTTACCGGCGCCGGAGTTGCCTGGGCGATTGATCTTCTTCTCACGCGCCATATCCACGAATGTGCCGTCGCCCTTGTTTTCGAAAAGGAAGTTGCTGACCCGGCCGTAGTTCGACACGAAGATGTCGTACCAACCATCGTCGTTGAAATCGACCCAAGTCACGCCGTAGGAGGGCGCCGCGTCGACGTCGTCCCAAATGTCGGTGGTGTCGGACACGTCGGTGAAGGTGCCGTCGCCGTCGTTCTGGAACAAGTGGTCGGGATAGGACGGAGCGTACGGATATTCGATGAGCCACGCGCCGATGTAGAGGTCCAGATAGCCGTCGTGATCGTAGTCGCCGAAGCTCGCCGAGGAGAAACCGGCGTCGACTTCCAGGCCGTGGTCGGCCAACAGCTCAAAGTGACCGGTGCCGTCGTTGAGCATGATTTGGTTGCGGTAGCCGTGGTCGTCTTTGCCGGCTTTGGGCGTGGTGTCGTCGTCGCCCGCGGTGTCGTCATCGCCCGCGGTGTCGTCATCGCCCGCGGTGTCGTCGTCGCCCGTGGTGTCGTCGTCATCGTCGCCCGTATCTTCGGGGACTTGCACGATGGCAAAGAGGTCTTCGTCGCCGTCGTTGTCGTAATCGACAAACATGGACATCGCGCCGTACATCGCCTCGTCCAGGCCGGCTTCGGCGGAGGCGTTGGTGAAAGTGCCGTCGCCGTTGTTGCGGTAGTACACGACGCAGGCCGCGTCTTCGACCTGGTTCAGGCGGGTCAGCACGATGTCCTGGTCGCCGTCGCCGTCCACGTCGGCCCAACCGGTGCGGTGCTGGCCATCACCGGCCACTTCGAGGCCCGAGGCATCGGTGATGTCGGTGAAGGTCGTGCCGTTTTCCATTTCGCAGAAGCTCGTGCCGCCGAGGCGCATCATGTAATGGCGGTAGCTGTTGGAATGGGGGGCGACCCAATTCCAGCGGAAGCCGGATTCGGAGAAGAAATCGTGCTGGTAATATCTCGACCAAAGGTAGGGGTCTTCGGTGCCGCTGTAATAAAGCTCGGGCATGCCGTCGTCCTGCAGGTGTTCGAAGCCGACCCACACGGCGGTTCCCGGCAGAAACATCAGGTTGCGGTCGCGGACGTCGATTTCGTACCAACCCGGATCGGTCACTTCGATGTCGATGGGTTCGGTGTACTCGATGGTCTCAACCATGTCGGTCCAGGGCACGTATTGCGGCACTGAGCCGAGCAAATCACCGTAGAGGTGGATGCGCGCCGTGCCGCCGCCGTAGCGGAACTTCAGCTTGATGGTCTCGATATGGAAGGGTGCTTGGAATTTGAAGCGCTTGGCTTCCACTTCGCCTGTCACGAGGTTGTGGATCGACGCGCCGTCGTCGTTCTGATCGTCATTGTAGACATAGGGCGTCGCCACGCACGGGTCGTTGTAGTCGGGACAGTATTCCGCGTACAAATTAAGTACGGGATCGCCGCAGATGTCGGGCTCGGCCGAGTCGTCGTCGTCGCCTGCCGTATCGTCGTCGCCGGGCGGGGGTGTGTTGTCGTCGTTGTCATCGTCATCGTCGTCGTCACAGGCCGCCACAAACAGAGAAGCCGCCAACAAGGCAATCAAAACCAATAACCAAAAACGTCGCATCGGAGCCTCCTTCAGATTCGACCAACGTGGTAGATTAGCATTTAATCGGCGCGGGACAAGTGCGGCTAAGTCCCCGCCTTCGTAGGAGATTTATATGCAAGCCATCCGCCTGGAAGGCCCCGGAGCCCCCGATAGCCTTCGTCTTGTCGAACAAGCCATACCCGAACCAGGCCAAAAACAGGTGCGGATTCGCGTCGCAGCGGCAGGCGTCAATTTCGCCGACGTGCTCGTGCGCCACGGCGCGTATCAACCCATACCGACTTTTCCCCTAATCCCCGGCCTGGAAATCGCGGGCGTTGTTGACGCCGTAGGGGACAGCGTCGATCAGGCGATCTTGGGCCGGCGCGTCGTGGCGTTGGTGGAACAGGGCGGATACGCGCAGTACGCCGTGGCCCACGTCGCCGCGGTGGTCGATGTGCCCGAAGACCTGCCCCTGGAGACGGCGGCCGGCCTGCCGGTCTCCGGAATGACGGCGTATCACCTGACGCACACCGTCGCCGCGCCGGAGCCCGGTGACTGGGTCGTCAATTACGCCGCCGCCGGGTCGGTCGGTAGCTTGATCAACGGTCTGGCGCGGGCCCGCGGAGCGCACGTGATTGCCTTGGTGGGGTCCGACGACAAAGCGGCCCGGGCGCGCGAGTTGGGCGCCGAACAGGTTCTCAACTACCGCGATGCCGAGAACCTGCCCGAGGCGGTGGCCGAATTGACGGCCGGTCACGGGGCGGACGTCATTTACAATTCGGTGTTTGGCTCGACGGTCGGCGACGATTTCAAGATGCTGGCGCCGCGCGGGCAACTCGTGTGGTTCGGCGTGGCCGGGGGCATGCCGAACTCCAAACGGCTGCTGGCCGGGATGATGCGCCGCTTCGCCGACGCCCCGCGGTTCAGCCTCTACCATCTGGGCGCCTCGGTGAAACACGACGCCGAACGACACCGCCAAGGCTGGCAAGAACTTTTCGCCCACCTGCGCGACGGCACCGCCCGCCTGCCGCTGCACGGCGTGTATGCGCTGGCCGACGCCGCCGTCGCCCACGCCGCGCTGGAAAGCCGCGCCACGATGGGCAAGCTGGTGCTCAAGCCCTAACGCGCCCTGCGCTCCGGACCCCCGGGGCTGGAAAGAGCGGGGTTGCGCCGCTTATATTGCTGAGCGAACCGACGCGGAGGAAGAACTGTGCCCCAGGGCAAACCGCTGCTGATGAGACCACACGGGCGAAACCACAAGTGGCACGTGTTGCTCAACTTTGTCGTCACCGGCATCCTCGGCGCGGCGGTAGCGGCGGGCATTTTCGCCTTCGTTTTCTACAACATGCTGGCGGTCGGGCTGCCCAAGATCGACTCGTTGGACGATTATCGTCCTAACCTGGTGACCGAAGTGCGCGATCGCCACGGCGAGTTGATCGGCGAATTCATGTACGAAAATCAGCGGCGTTATCTGATTTCGGCCGAGAATCTGCCGGAGCACGTCGTGTACGCCTTCGTGTCGGCCGAGGACAAGACGTTTTTTGAACACGAGGGCATCGATTACTGGGGGATCGCGCGGGCGGCGATCGCCAACCTGCGGGCGGGCGAAATCAAGCAAGGTGGATCGACGATCACCCAGCAGGTGGTCAAAAGCCTGTTGCTAACCCCGGAGAAGACCTACTCGCGCAAGATGCGGGAAATGATTCTCGCCAAGCGCATCGAGGACCGCCTGTCGAAAGAAGACATCCTTTATCTGTACCTCAATCAGATCTACTTCGGCGGCGGCGCGTACGGGGTCGAGGCGGCGGCGCGGGCTTACTTGGGCAAATCCGCCGCGCAACTCAGCGTGGCCGAGGCCGCCTTGCTGGCCGGGCTCGTGCAGGCGCCGGGCCGCTACAGTCCGCGCACGCGGCCTGAACGGGCGATGACCCGCCGTCATTACGTGCTCACCCGGCTGCTGGAAGACGGCCGCATTACCGCCGAGGAGTTTCAAACCGCCGACGCTCAGCCGCTGACCGTGCTGCCCTGGCACGATATCAACAAAGAACTCGCGCCGGATTACGTGGAATTCGTGCGTCGTTATCTGATGGAACAATACGGCGCCGAAAAAGTGCTGCAGGGCGGGCTGCGCGTCACCACGGCCTGCGACCTGGAACTGCAGCGCGCCGCCCGCGCGGCCGTCGATCTCGGGCTGCGCCAACATGCCAAACGGCAGGGCATCCTGGCGCTGCCGCCGGTTACG
This sequence comes from Candidatus Lernaella stagnicola, assembly GCA_030765525.1. Lineage (NCBI taxonomy): Bacteria > Candidatus Lernaellota > Candidatus Lernaellaia > Candidatus Lernaellales > Candidatus Lernaellaceae > Candidatus Lernaella > Candidatus Lernaella stagnicola. The sequence goes on along the minus strand of JAVCCK010000010.1, from coordinate 576,862 downwards.
CCGCGCGAGCAGTGGCCCGAAGCGATGCGGCGCATCACGCGAATCAACGCCGGCAAAGACGCGACGCAAGTGCGCGAAGGCCTGGTGATCGGTTTGGACGACATCAGGCGCACGGCAACCGTGGACGTGGGCGGCGGGCTGGTGGATGTGCCGCTGGCGAAGATCAAATGGGCCACACGCATCAAGCGCGGTCGCAAGACGACGTCGGTCACGGTGCGTCGACCCAGCGATTTGCTACGCCCCGGCGATCGGGTGCAGGTGTACCGGGAAAGTAAAGGCGGCGCGTACGTGTTGGCCGCGTGGCCCGCGGCCGAGGCGGCGCTTTTGTCGATGGAGGTACGCACGCGCCACGTGCTGGCGATGATCGGCGGGGCCGACTTCGAACAAAGCGAGTTCAACCGCGCGGTACAGGCCCGCCGCCAGCCGGGCAGTGCGTTCAAGCCCATCGTGTACGCCGCGGCGGTCAACGCGGGACTCACGGCGGCGACGGTGTTCCCGGACACGGCGCTGGTGTTTTCCGACAATTGGCGCCCGGCGAATTACGACCGGCGTTTTCGCGGCTACATGTCGCTGCGTGAGGCGCTGACGCGCTCGATCAACACGGTGACGATTCGCGTGGCGGACATGATCGGCGTGGACTACCTGACCGCTTTCGCCAAGCGCGTCGGCCTGCACTCGCTAACCGGCGGCGATTTGTCGATGGCGATCGGCACGTATGAGATCACGCCCTTGGAGCTGGTCAACGCGTTCGGCGTGTTCGCATCCGGCGGCGTGCTCACCGATCCGGTGTTCGTGCTGCAAGTCGCCGACGCCGACGGCAACCTGTTGGAAGAGGCGGAGTTCAGCGACTTTGTCGAGCAAACGCCGCCCTTGGCCGAGAAGCCCGATTTGCGCGCGGTCGCGGCGAACAACTGGCCCGACGTTCATAACAATCCGCTGGAAGACCCGATGCGCGAACGGCGCTTGATGGAGTTCTTGTCTGATTTCGGCGTGGACAAAACGACGCCGGAGGATGAAGACGAAGAGGACGAAGACACGCCGGAGCCGCACGGCGAGATCCCGATTTCAGCCATCGTCAGCGGCAAGACGATCCGGCGGCAGGTCGTGGACCCGCAGGTGTCTTTCGTGATTACCGACATGATGCACAGCGTGGCGTCGCGCGGCACCGGGGCGAAAAGCAACGTGCTGGGCCGGGTGCTGGCGGGTAAAACCGGCACGACGAACGACTACGCCGATGCTTGGTTCGTGGGCTTCTCCCCGGAAGTGCTGGCCGGGGTCTGGGTGGGTTACGACCGCGGCGGCAAATCACTCGGGCGCAGCGAATCGGGCAGCACGACGGCGTTGCCGATTTGGATCGATTACATGCGCAATGCGCTCAAGGGGCGGGAACCGTCGAGTTTCGCCGCGCCGACGGGTTTGGTCTACGCGCGCATCGATCCGGAAACCGGCCTGTTGGCGCACCCCGACGCGCCGGGGGTCAACGAAATGTTCGTCGCCGGTACCGAGCCGACCGAATACGCGCCCAACCCCGCCACTCCTAACGCGGCCGATTTCTTCGACCTCGAATTCGAAGGCGATCTCGAGTGAGTGACCGGGTCCGCCGTTGGACAGTCGCTCTGTTGCTTGCGGCGGGCCTTGCCGTGTACCTCTCCAGCCTGCCGGGCTTGAGCCTCAACACCGACGAAGTCTATTTGCCGCTGGCGGCGCGCGACGGACATCTGCTTGCCGCTACTACCGTCGATGTGCATCCGCCGACGTTCGCGCTGCTAGTGGGCTTGGCGGTGCGGGCCGGGCTGCCCGAGGCGGGTTGGCGGCTGTTTTCCGTGTTGGCGTGGTTGGCGACGGCCTTTTTGGCCTACGTCATCGGACGCCGCCTGGCCGGTGATCTTGCCGGCATCTTGGGCGCGGCGTTGTTGATCACCTCGCCGATGGGCTTCCAACTGGCGCGGCTGGTTCGCTCCTACGCGCTTGCCGCATTGCTGGGCGCGGCGGTCATCGCGTTGCTGCTTTCACTGATGGAGCGGCCCGATCGCCGCCGGGCGGTGGCGCTCGGCGTCGTGCTGGCGTTGGGCTGCTACACATTCTACTACCATGTCTTCCTACTCGCCGCGGTCGGCTTGCTGGGCGTGTGGCTTTACGTGCGAGGCGACGCGGCCGGGCGAAGTGTGACGGGCGCTGCGCTGCTGGCCGGCTTGTTGTTCGCGCCGTGGTTGCCGGTGCTGTGGGCGCAGGCGGGCGGCCTGGGCGGCGGCTGGGTGCAATGGTCGGCCTCGCCCGAACGTTTGGCGCGACGCGGTGGGCAGATCTTCCTGAACGCGGGCGGATTGGGCGGCGTCGAACCGGCGCTGCGCGTGCTGTGGCCGACTCTGGCCGGGATCGCCGCGACCTTGTTGGCGTGGGGGCTGGCGGCATGGGGCGCCTGGACCCTGCGCGGTTCCCGGCCCGCGCGGGCGTTGCTGCTGGTGACGGGGATCGTCGTGATCGCGGCGCTGGCCGCGCATCTGCTTTTCGGCGTCTTCATCGGCTTCCATTACTTTGTCGTCATCGCCGCCCCGCTGGCCCTGTTGGCCGTCGCACCGTTCGCAGCGTGGCGGCCGCGTTTCGCCGCGGGCGTCTTGTTCGCCCTGATCCTCGGGTTGAACGTCCTGGCGTTGCCCGAAGCCGCCCGCCAGGGTCGCGAGCCGTTGCGCCAAGCCGCGCAATGGATCGACAGCGAATCAGCGCCGGGCGACCTGGTGTTGGGCGTGGCGTGGTTCGCCGCCGACGGCTACCGCTGGTACGGACAAGGGCTGGAGACGGTCGGCATACCGAATGACCTGCGGCCCGGTGGGGAATCGCATCGAGCGGGGGCGAGCCTCACCGACGAATGCGACTTACCCGCATTGCGCCGGCGGCTTGCCGGGCATCGCCGCGTGGCGTTGTTGTTGTCGCATGAGCGTTGGCGCAATTTGGATCGCGGTGTCGAGCCGACGATACGCGTTCTACGTGAAGCGGGTTTCGTGCCACGCAGCGAGAAAGCCTGGCCGACCTTCGCCGCCGCGCCAACCGTACGCGCGCAAATCTGGAGCCGGGTAAGCGATTAGGCCCCGGTCGTTCTCAGCACCCGCATCCGTCGCCGATGTCGTCGTCGGTTGTGTCGTCGTCGTCGCCGGTTGTGTCGTCATCGGTGACGTCGTCATCACCTGCTCCCGCTTCCACAAAGGTCACGGTGATATCCAGCGACACCGGCGCGGGCTGCGGATTGGCGGCCACCAAGACGGCCGTGGTCGCCGCGCCGAGCGGGCATTCGATCGTGGCATCATCCGGATTGTTGAACCGCGTGTACGCCAGGGCCTCGCCATCCGGTGCGCCGAACACGCCGTACTCGATCAGCCCGTTGGTGTCGGAAAGCGCGACGTCCGCCGCGCCCATCGGCGTGTCGAAGTCGAAGCGCAGCGCGGCCATCGAGCCGCCGGGCAGTGTCGTCTGCCAGCTTGTTTCCGCTTTGCCCGACTCGGAAGGCTCAGTCCAGTTCAACTCGCCCACCGAGAGCAAGCGGTATTGATACGCCTGCTGCGCCGCCGTCGTTGCGTCGAGCTGTTCGACGAAGAAGTCGGCCGCCGCGGCCAGCGCCATGTCGCCGAAGAATTCGCCGAAGTTATCAACGTCGCCGGCCGGCAAATGGTTCTCGATACTCTCGACGCCGTTGTCCGAGTCGGCCGTGACGGCCTGCAGCAGCGTGGCGCCGCCGGCTTCGTAGAGATAGGTGCCGAGCAAGAGCGCCGCGCCGTAATGCACGTTCGTTTCGTCGCCGAAGAATCCGGTCGTGGGGTCGGCGGCGAAATCAGCCAGCCAACCGGTGTCGGTGTCGTAGCCGGTGACGATCATCGCGGCTTCGGCCAGGGACTCGGAGAGCCACGCGGTTTCGTTCACATCGTGCACCATCTGCAGCATGTGGTTGAACTCGTGCGCCGCCACACCGAGCATGTAATCGTCGCCCGGATCGTTGACGGTCGGATCGAGGTGAACCATGTCCATCTCGTTGCTGTAGGGACCCGCGGTCTGGTCGTCATAGCGATAGAAGCCGTCGAAGCACGTGCCCATGAAGCAGTTCATCTCGTAGTACAGCAGCACGACGCCCGGGACGCCGTCCGTGTCGGGCGGGTCGCCGAATAGCTCCACTTCGATGTCGTAGATGCCGCTGTCGGGGTCCACGCTGCCGGCGGGCGAGGTCTCGTCCCACGCTTCGAGCACGGCGTCGACGTCGTCCTGATCCATGGCGTCACCCCACAGCGCGTCGGCGACGAATACGTAGCCGAAGTCGGACGCGCCGCGGCAGGTGGCGGTAAACTGGATGTTCGCCGGCGGCATGCCGGACAAGTCCCACCCCCAGAACGTACGCTGCTCGCCCACTTCATAAGGATCGGCCAGCGGTGCGGCCAACACGGGGAGGTCCAACTGCATGTAGGGTTTCAGATAGGGTGTGGCCGACCAGCCGGCTGCGGCGGGCGAGGCCAAGACGATTGCGATGATGACGGCGAACCAAACACTTCGTTTCATGTCGCGAATCCTTTCGTTGCTCCGTTCATCATAGTGACGATTTCGCCGCGCGCCAAACCGTGTCTTGCGCTAGGCCCCCCACAGTCCGTATCTTGAGACCATGGATCAAACCCGACCTTTCCCGAGCCCGCGCAGTGCCTGGCTGATCGCCATGTTCTTGGCGGTGATGGCGCACGCGGCGGTTTTTTTCGGCGGCATCGTGCGGCCCGAATCACTCGCCCGGCTTGCCGAAGCCGAGCGCACCGTGGGTTGGGACACCTTTGATTTCTGGGCGACGATGATCCTCCCCTTCGGCGGTGCGATTGCGCCCTTCGCGGTGACGATGCTGTGGGGGCTCGCCGGTTTCGCGCTCGCCTACCTCGCGTTGGCCCGGCTGGTGGGGCACTTTGCGGCCCTGGGCGCGGCGGGTGCGGTGTTCATCGGCGGGTATCCGGGGTGGTCGGCGGTGCTGCCCACGGCGTGGATGTTATGGCTGCCGCCGGCGGCGTTGGCGGTGTTGGTGTTGTCGTTCTTCCTTCGCGGGCGCCTGGTGACGTGGCGGGCGCGGATCGCGACATGGTCGGCGCGGCGGGCGGTGAAAGCGGCTTGGGTCGGCGTGCTGGTATTTGCGTTCTTCGTGGTGGCCGAGCAGGCGCGGCTGGGATTTCGCGGGTCGATCAACGGCGCTTTTCCCTATGAGAAAAAAGGCTTGGCGCACGGTTTCGACAAAGACCTCGATATGACGCGGCGCCTGCAGCATGCCGGGCTCTTCATGCTCGCGGCGCGGCGCATGGAAGACAATTCCCTGCGGCACGACAGTTCGACGGTCCGCCTGGCGGCTCACGGCGCGGCGGCGCGTTTCGTGTGTCGGATCGGCGCGGCGCGGCCGAACGTGACGCCACCGCTGCGCACGCCGAAAATCGTGCCCGCCGGGTGGGTGCTGCGGCAAGGCGTATTCGGCATCGAGCCCGCTTTCAACACGGGCGGTATTCGCTACAACGAATGGTCGGGGAAGGTCGACAGTCGGCCTGCGGCCAACTGGTACGAATTGCGGGCCGACGTGCTCTCAGGCGACGCCAAGCAAGTCGAGGTCGCGGGGCCGCTGCACAAGCGGGCTTCGGCCAAGGATTTGTTCATCGAAATCGAAACGCACGATGCGGGGAAGGTCGAAGCAAGCGCCACGTACGATGGGGAGCCGTGGAAGCTGGTTCGCCGAACGCTGGCGGCGGGCGACCGCACGATCGTTCGTTTCGCGGCGCACGTCCCCTGCCCCTTGGCCAATCCCGACGCGACGTTAAACGTGCGGGCGTCGGCACCGCGCGGCATGCTCGATTTCGACGTGTTGCTTCGCTCGGTGGAGACGCCCGACAGCGACGAAATCGAACGCAAGGAACTCAAACCCTTCACATTTGACGCGCTTTAACTAACTGCTGATATTAGCTCGCAAATGAGCGCGAAAAGACTTGAGGAATCGTTTGATTGACAGCTCATCGCTGGGTTCCGAATACTCGCCGGGGCTGTGCTTTGGGGCTACCAACAACGCGGCTGCGCTGTATTTCCGCTCTAAGATAAGGCGCGAGCAGAGTTCAGAATAACGTTTCGCATAAGATGCCCGATCCAGTTCCGGAAGGACGGGGAAGTGGAAGGTTTCCGTCTTTGTTGGCCTCCTTGCTTTCTCATGGTCTTCCAACAACATGACATATCCAAGCCAAGGGCTCGGTTGCAGACCGAAGACCTTTTCCCGATAAGCGGTCCAAAAGTCCACCGCATTTCCAAGTGCTTCTTCGGCTCTGTTGTTGAAGTTGTTTCCGAAAGACGGCCCAATATGCGATTTCATTTCGATCGCCGCAATGAGTCTCCCGTTTTTAACGACCAAGAAGTCCCAATCCTTCGTGGGACGAAAATACCCCGGAAGTATCCTCTTTTTTTTCGGCGTAAGAAAAACATGGTCGTCCGTATAACCGGACCCTAAAGCGACCTCCTGAAAGATCTCCGAAAAACGCCAAAGATGCTTTCCTCCTGTTGCCGCTTTTCGATTCCCTTGGTCCCGTTTCGACCTGTTTGCTTGGCCCGTTCTTGTTTCCCAGAAATAGCGCACAGCTTCCTCGACGTTTTCCTTGACCCAAGCGTTTGACAAGAAACGTGTCATTGGTTTCCGGCGTTATGTTCGGTGCATACCGTGAGTTCTTGATATAGATCGGTGGCATTCTCTATGTTTTTCTTCGCGAGTCTGAAATATTCCGGGTCGACCTCATATCCCACACTGTGTCTGCGCCAACGGCCGGCGGCAATGGCTGTTGTGCCTGTCCCCAAAAACGGGTCCAGAACCGTATCACCAACGAAGCTGAACATTCGCACTAGTCGCTCCGCTAACGCGAGCGGATAAGGCGCCGGGTGGCTTGAATCACGAGCGCCCGTTAATGTCCACACCTGACGAAACCACTCGTTGAACTCTTTTTTGGGGAGTTTGGACGCGCTTCTTTGTTCCATTGTAGGCTTACGGTATCCGCCCGGTTTTCTCTGCATCAAGAGAAATTCGACGTCGTTTTTTACAATTGCATTTGGTTCATAAGGTTTTCCAAGAAATTTCGAATTCGCATTCGCTTCAAATTGAGCGTTTGAGATTTTCAACCACAAGATCGGATTCAAGTTATCAAACCCGATTTTTCTACACGCTACCATGATATCGGCGTGAAGTGGCATCACGAGATGCCGCCCGTTCTGTTTTCGCGAAAGACAAACGTCGCCCACATTAATCACTGCCCGGCCACCGGGCACCAAGACGCGAAAACATTCTTGCCAAACGAGATTCAATTCCGCTAAGAATGTTTCATAATCCTCGATATGACCAAGTTGCCCTGGGTGATCGTTGTACTTCTTTAGCGTCCAATAGGGAGGTGAGGTAACAACCAAATGTATCGACTGATCGTCTAAATCCTTCATGGACCGCGCATCGCGATTGTAAAGGAAATGCTGCGTTTCAATTTTCGACCCACGCGAAATCGTTTTTTCTTCCTGCATATGGATTTCATATCCCCTTTCGATAACGGTACACGACGATTAATCCCTCGGCAATACCATGAACACCTTGTGGTCATCTTCCGTTATCGTTTTCTTCTTCGGGTTCGTAGACCTCTTCGGTTGCCGCGGGGGGCGGCTCTTCTTGCGGCGGCGGGTGCAGGCGGTCGAGTTCGGTTCGCGGCGCGCTGGCCGCAACCCAAAACAGGAACAGGGGCAGCAAAGAAAGCAGAATCAAGATCGGCACGAAGAACGACAGGTTGTTGAGGCCCGGCCGGAACGTCGACCAAAACGAGCCGGGGTGACTCCGCAGCCATTCCGCGGTGCGGTTGGCGTTGTAGAAGAAGGCGTCGTCACGATCGGCCGGCAACGAGAGACCGCGATCGCGCTTTTGCCCGAGCCCCGCGGGGGCCTGGAGCGATGGTGGGGAGACCGTGTGCGCGGTCACCGGCAGCGGCGCACCCACGTTACGTTCGGCCAGGCCGTACCAACCGTTGCCCCACCCGGCGACCAAGGCGGCGAGAAACACGACACGCAGCGCGTTTTTCCACACCAGCCCGTGCATTTCCCATAAGTGGTATTCGACGAAGAAGGCCAGGCCGATCAAGTACGCGACCCACATCGACATGCCGGCCGACGCGTCCGGAAACGCCACATCGGGGCTCGAGCGCTGGACAAGCAATAGCAGAAAGCCGACCCAAAAGGCGGCGATCAACACGTACAAGGGTCGGCGGGCGGACACGTCGCGCCGTTTGGCGAAGGAGCCGAGCGCGCCCAACGCCAGCAGCGGCATCCAGACGAACAAGCCGAGCACCACCCGACCGGCCAGCGCCGCGGGCCACGCGCGGGCGGCGACCAGAGCGGGATCGAGCGCGCCGTCACCGATCAACCAGAGCTTCAGCGAGGGCAGAAAGCCCTGCGTCCAGAAAGTCGATGAGAATGCCACCGCCAGATACTCCTGGCTGAAGTGACCGGCCAGCGAGCGTCCATCAGGCGCATGCAAAGGGCCGCCGAACGTCGCGGTATTGATCAGCGCCCCGACCAGCAGCAAAAGCCCGCCGGTTGCGAACGTGGGCCAGGCCGAGGCGAGGCTTTTCCAGTACATGCGCATCCAGATAACGGCCCAGGCCATCAGCAGCGGCCAAAACAGCAGGAGGGTATCGTCGCACAACGCGGCCAAGCCCAAGCCGACGCCGAGGGTCAATCGCGTCCGGCGACGCTCGTCTTTTTGGCGGATGCAAAACAAGGAATAGACGACCAGCGCCCCCGCCAGCAGGCTGAAGGCGGGCGGGGCCAATTGCGAACCGTAGATGGTCAGCGGCGAGGCAAACGCCGCGGCAAGCGCGGCCACCATGGCGGCTCCGCGACGGATGCCGAGAATCACCGCCGTCTGCCACAGCAGCACCAGCGCGGTGGCCATGGCGAAGGCGGCGGCCAACTTGGTCGCCTGAGCGCAAAGGCTGTCGGGGTTCGCGGCGTTGTCGACACGAAAGCGGCCGACGGCCCTTCCCATCGCATAAAAGGGCAGCGCTAAAAGCGCCGGGCCGGGGCGCGCGGCGGTGCCGGTGTCCAGGTGCGACTCGGGTGTAATGTTAAAGGAGAAGGCGGCGAGTCGACGAACCTGCCCGTAGAGGTTTTTCTCGGCCGCCGTGCGCACGCCGCCCACACCGGTGGCGAACCAGAGGGCCATCACGAGCCAGACGGTGTAGCGGGTCAGGGGCTTCAACATTGCGTGCGTCGCGCCTCCGAAAGAATCTGCAAGCCAGGATACCAGATACGCCGGCGGCTAACGATTTGCGTACATACGCTCGTAGTAATCGCGATACTCGCCGGATTTGATCGCCTCCCACCAAACGCGATTTTGCTGATACCACGCCACGGTGGCGGCGATGCCGTCGTCGAATTTCACTTGCGGTTGCCAACCGATCTCGGCGCTGAGTTTGGCGGCGTCGATCGCGTAGCGCCGGTCGTGGCCGGGTCGGTCGGTGACGAATTGGATCAGACTTTCGGGTTTACCCAAAACGCGGAGAATCACGCGCGTGATGTCGATGTTGGCTTGCTCGTTGTTGCCGCCGATGTTGTAAACCTGGCCGGGGCGGCCGTCTTCGACCACACGCCAGAGGGCGCGCACGTGGTCTTCGACGTGGATCCAGTCGCGCACGTTTTTACCGTCGCCGTACAGCGGCAGCGGTTGATCGGTCATGGCATTGGTGACGAAAAGGGGAATGAGTTTTTCGGGAAACTGATAGGGGCCGTAGTTGTTGGAACACCGGGTCACGATGACCGGCAGATCGTAGGTGGTTTGATACGACAGCGCCAGCAAGTCGGCGGCGGTTTTGCTGGCCGAATAGGGGCTGGAGGGTTGCAGCGGGCTTTGCTCGGTAAACCGGCCGGTCGCGCCCAGCGAGCCGTACACTTCGTCGGTGCTGACCATGACAAAGACGCCGACGCCGCCGCGACGCGCTTCGTCGAGCAGCACTTGGGTGCCCACGACGTTGGTTTGCACGAACACGGACGGTCCCTCGATGGAGCGGTCCACGTGGCTTTCGGCGGCCATGTGCACGACGGCGTCGCAATCGGCCATGGCGGCGGCGACATCCCGGGGGTTGCCGATATCGCCTTTGACGAAGCGGTAGCGGGGGTGATCGGCCAGGTCGGCGAGGTTGGCCAGGTTGCCCGCGTAAGTCAGCGCGTCGAGGTTGACGATTTCCCAATCGGGCTGGTTGGCCAGCGACCAACGCACGAAGTTTGCGCCGATAAAGCCACAGCCGCCGGTGATGAGCAGGCGATTCATTTCGTCACTCCTCGCGCGAGAAAAACGGTTGGGAAAAGGCCGGGGATACCCGCCGGCTCAGGGTCCGATGTGCTTGCGCACCAGTTCGAGCATTTCTCCCAAATCAAATGGTTTTTTCAAATAGTCGACCGCGCCGCGTTCGATGGCGCGCCGTTTTTCGCCGGAAAACTGGATCGTAGTGTAGGCCGTCATGAAGATGACGGGGATCTCGGCCGTCTCGGCGTTGTCCCGCAGGTTGGCCAGCACGTCCCAGCCATCCATCTTGGGCAGCATAATATCGCAGAGAATTAAATCCGGCTTGTCCCGCCGGGCGATCTCGATTCCGGTTTCACCGTCGTCGGCCACGGTGACGTTGTATCCGGCAAAGGACAGTTTCGTTTGGATGATATCGGAATTTTCCTCAATATCATCGATCACCAACACTGATTTCTGCGACATTCCTCGGCCCTCCCGCTAATGAACCAGGTGATTGTCGTTTATCGCATCGAGTTCTTCGAGCAAGCGCTTGCGATCGAAGGGTTTGGTTAGGTAACCGTGGGCGCCCAGTTGTTCTCCGAGGGCGCGGTCGTCGATCACCGACAGCACGATGACCGGGATACTCGAGGTCTCGGGGACTGCTTTGAGTTCGCGCAGCACCGACCAGCCGTCGCGCTGCGGCAGTCGAATGTCGAGGGTGACGGCGTAGGGCGTCAGCTCCCGGGCTTTCGCGATTGCCGCATCGCCGTCTAGGCAGGTAATGACTTCATAGCCGGCCGGTTCGAGCACGGCGACCAACAATTCCAGCAGTTCTTCGTCGTCATCGACGGCCAATACAATGCGCGAGTGCCCGCCGGCTGCCGGCATCGCCCGAAAACTCGTGTTCGGCAGCAGCGCATCGCGCCGCGGCGGCGCGGAGACATCCAACGCCACCGGCAGTATCACGCGGAAAGTCGTGCCCTCGCCCACGCGACTTTCGACGGAAATTTCGCCGCCGAGTATCTCGACCAGTTGTTTGGTCAGCGGCAGGCCGATGCCCGCCCCGCCGGCGCGCCGGGTCGTCGAGCCGTCCAATTGACGAAACTCTTCGAAAACGGTTTCCAGTTTTTCCGCGGCGATGCCGGGGCCGGTATCCCGGATTTCCAACACGGCATGCTCTCCGTCCGCCTCGCGTCGGACCAGCAACGTGACGCTGCCCTGTTCCGTGAATTTCATGGCGTTGGACAGCAGGTTGAACAGCACGTGCTGCACCTTGCCGCGGTCGGTGCGGAATTCGGTTAGGTCGGGCGCCAACTCACCGCGCAACGCCAAATCCTTTTTTCCATAAACCGCGCGCAAGGAGTCTAGGACGTCCTGCAACATCTCGGCGGCGTCGAAGGGTTCGACGGTGAGCGTGGTTCGCCCGGTTTCGATGCGGGCCAATTCAATGATGTCGTTGATGAGTCGGCGCAGCGTTTGGGCGCTGTTTTCCATACGGCGCACGGCGTCGTTCTGCTTTTCGCTGAGCGGCCCGTAGATTCCTTCGTGGAGCAGTTCCGCGTAGCCGAGCATGGCGTGTAGCGGGGTCAACAGTTCGTGGCTGATATTGGCCAGAAACTCGCTTTTGACGCGCATCGTTTCCTGCATTTTGGTCGCCGACGCCTGCAATTCCAGGTTGGTGACTTCGAGTTCGGCGGTGCGCTGAGCGACGCGGTTTTCGAGGGCGACGTTGGCTTCCTGCAGTTCGCCCCGCGCCTTCTTGAGTTGGGCGGCCATGCGGTTGAATCCCAGCGCCAGGCCGCCGAATTCATCTTGCCGAGAGCTTTCCAGGCGTACGTCGAGATCGCCTTCGGCCAAATGCCCGGTGGCTTCCAGCAAGGTATTGAGGGGGCGGGAAAATTCGCGCGACAGGTATAGGGCGCCGAACACCACGAGAATCAGCGAGATAAGAATGATGACGGCCACGAGGATGAACACGTCCAGCGAGACGCGGGCCATGGTCCCGGTGATCAGCGCGGCCAGATCGGGCGTGGCGACGGGCAGCACGCGGATGATCAGGTCGCCGATCATGTTTTGGTAGGTGGACACCAGCAGCGCGGTGATGATCAGCAACGGCACCGCCGCAAGCCCACTGATGGCGAGGAAAATCTTGGCGAAAATGCTCAGGCGAGAAGTCACGGTTCCTCCAGGCTGCGCACCACCCTGATTGACCCATCTTCGGGGCGGGCCACCCAAAACGTTACCAATGCGGCAATCAGGTACGAAACCCGGATCAGCAAAAGCTGCCAACCGCCCCAACTGCCGCGCACGTCAAAGATCCCCGCCACACCGTATAGCAGCAACCCCAGCGCCGCCGGCAACGCGACGTCGCCGGGGACGGCACCGCGCCGCCATCGTTCCCAAAAGCCCTTTATTATCACACATATTACCGTAAAAAGCGATAGCAGATACGCCGGCAAAAAAGCGTAAAACGCGTTTTGCGGCAACACATGCTCGCTACCCCAAGACGTTTCGAGATAATCATCGAGCCCGCCGACGAACAACATGATCAAAAACGCCATCGCCGACACGACGCCGATCAGCGTGAAGACGACGTTGGCGTAGCGGTTTCGCCACGTGCTGTCGACGGCAAAGAGAATGATGGACACGATTTGCCCACCGAGAAAAAGCTCGCCGGCGTAGAACATGGCGCGGTCCAAAGCCATAAACGTCGCTTCCTTGGTGAGCAAAAACGCGAAATAAGCCAATAAGCGCAGCCCCGCCATAAACCATAACAACGCCGCGAAATTCCAGCACAACGCCAACGCCTGCAGGCCGAGAGTGGCGCGGGGACGCTGCAACAGCGCGCGCGTGGCCGCCAAGCTGACCAGCGCCACCATCCAACATAAAAACACGTTGTAAAGCACGGCGTAATTCACGATTCAGCCTCTCCCTGCGTCTCCAGCCCGAGCAGGCGCAGACATTCGCCCACCAGGACCTCGCGATCGTAGGGTTTCGCGAACACGCCGGCCACGCGGTAGGCTTCGGCCAGGTCCGCCTGCACGTTTTCGGACACCAATACCACCGGCAGCGATGCGGTTTTCGAGTTGCGCCGCAGGTCCTGCAACACCTGCCAACCGTCGCGGTGATGCAGCAGGGGGTCGAGCACCAATAGATCCGCGTTGCTTTGCCGCACCAGGCGCTCCGCCTCGCGGCCGTCGGTACAAGTTTCGGCCCGCAAACCGACGGCCTCGAACGAAAGGCGCAGGAAGACCGCATCTTCCGCATTCGAATCGGCCACGACGATCGTGTACTGCGCGCGCTCGGGGTGAAGGGATTCGGACGCCGGGGCTGCGGTCTTTACCACGTCGATCGGGCGGACGGGGATGGTCACCGTGAATTCCGAGCCCATACCCGGCTGGCTGCCCGCCGCGATGCTGCCGCGCAGCAAGGCGGTAAGCTTTTTCGCGATCTGCAGCCCCATGCCGCGCCGGCTACTCCCGCCGCTGCCGATGAGGGCGTATTCCTCGAACAGTAGCGGCAAGTCGACTTCATCAATGCCGCGGCCGGTGTCTTCCACGGCGAAGGACACGTCTCCCGGGCCGGCCGTGAAAGCGCGCAAGGTGACGCGGCCGCGATCGGTATATTTGACCGCGTTGCCGAGCAAATTGACCAGCACGTTCTTGAGCTTGGCGCGGTCGGTGAAAATACGGGTGGGAACCTCGGGACCGATTTCCGTTTTGAGGGTCAGCTCCTTTTCTTCGGCAAGCGGAGCGACAATGGCCGCACTCTCGTCGAGCACGTCACGCACGGAAATCTCTTCGTAGGCCACCTCCATTTTTCCGGCTTGCAGCTTCGATAAATCCAGCAGGTCGTTCACGGCGCGCAGCAGCACGCGGGTATTGACCACGATGCGTTGGCAGGCGTTGGCCTGCCGTTTGTTCAGCGCGCCGAATACGCCGCCATCGAGCAAGTCGGCGAAGCCGACAATCGATGTGATCAAGGTGCGCAGTTCATGCGAGAAGTCGGCGATGAACTCGCTTTTGAGCCGGTTTTGCCGTTCCAGCTTTTCGTTAAGCCCCTCCAACTCGACGTTGGCGCGTTCGAGTTCGGTGGTGCGCAGGGCAACCAGGCGTTGCAGATCGTCGCTGGCGGCTTCCAGGTTGCCGTACATGGCCTCCAAGTCGCGGAGGTCTTTTTCCAGCGCGGCGGACGTTTCGGTCAACACGTCGTTGGACGGAAAAACGCGCTGCAGCCATGAACGCCCCGAGGCTTGTTCCCAGGTGACGTGCAGGACGGTGGGCTCGCCGCCGTAACACACTTCTTCCACCGCAAAGGTCCCGTCCTCGGCAAGCGTTCCCTCGTCGCGAATGTCGTCGGGTTCACCGGACGGATGGCTGTGCACACCCCCGTCGTCATCGACGAGGTACATGCGGTCGGCGACCGGCGAGCATTCGGCGACGCTGAGGCCGTAGTTCGTGATCTCGACCCGCGCCATCGGCAGGTCCCACAACAGCGGCAGCCCCGCCAGTACGCCGCGCAGGAAATTCAAGTCGTGATAGCTCATCGCGCCGTTGTCGCCGCGCAGTTCCAGCAAGGCGGACGAAGAGCCTACGCGTGCGGGCGTCAGGGAAACGCCGGAAAAGAAATATCCGGCCAGATCGGCGGCTTTCTGCAACGCGCGGGTCATGGTGGCAAACAGGCGCATGATCGTGCCGGCCGAACCCAACACGTTTTTGCGCATCGCGTACACACCCACTTCGGCGGCAATCTCAGGATTGTCGGTCGCGGCGGCCAGGCGTCGCCACAGCGCGGTGATCACCTTGGCGTCGACCCAACGACGGGTGTCGAGCAGTTGGCGTTGCGACGTCGCGAGCCCGGTGGTCCACTCGGCGGTGTCGATTTCCCGGGACGCCGCGAAGCGAAAGATCGCCACTGAGACTCGGCAACTGATTTTTTCGATGTTGTTTTCACTCACCTGTATAATCCCGTCCCCGTAGCCGACGGTTTCATTTTAGCCGTCCGCCGGGGGCGCGTCGAGGCGAAACACGATTACCTCGGCATCTTGATACCACGCGTCGCCGAACATCGCCGTCATGACCGCGGCGGTTTCATTACCCTGCACGAGATCTTGATGCAACACGACGAATCGCACGCCGTGGCCGGCCAAATCGGTGACGCTTTGCCGCAACTCCGAACGGATCCACCCCGGACAGGCGTCCGTGTCCGGCAAGCAATCGGCCAGCAGACACGCCGAAGAGTATTTGTGTCCGCGAAACAGATCCGGCCCGGCGGCCAGGGCGACACGGCGTCGACCGGCTTCGAACAACACGTTGACGGCTAGATTCCCGCGCAGCGTCGGCGCGAAATCTCGCCCTTGAATGCCGTAAACGAGCGGCCTGCCGTGCGCGGTCTGCGCCACGAGATACCGGCCGCGCGCCCCTGGACCGAATTGGATCGGCACATCGAGCACCGCCCCGGCGGCGGGGTCGCGGCCCAGTTGGGCGAGTCCCGCGGGTGCTGTGACATCCTGGCGCTCGGCCGGCACGGGCGCCCCGGACAGCCACGCCGTCTCCAACCAAAACAGCGACGCCGCCACGACAAACACGACGCCACGCAAGCGTCGATCGCTCAGCCAACCGCGCAGGCCGACGCCCACGGCGGCGGCGAGGCACAAGTGCACGACGATAAAGAACCGATAAGGCAGCCGCATTTCCTTGAAGAAGGGCACGATCTTATACAGCAGGTAATAGGGCAGCCGGATCGTGTCGCCGACCGCTTCGCCGCGCCACTGCAACACCGGCCCGAACGCCAGCACGACGAAAAACAGCGCCGCGCTCAGCCACGCCGCCGCGCGCCACTGTCGTCGCGCCAGACCCACGAGCAGCAAGAGCGGTGTGACGAAGCCGATGTAACCCAAATGCAGGTAGTTATCGAAAGCCGGCCGCGCGGCGAACAGAAACGCCGGGTCGGCACTGTGGGCGAACAGCAGGGGCTGCTGCGTGATGTAGAAATCCATGTTGCCGAGGTAAAACAGCGAATCGCCGCCGCGGAAAGTCAGGGCGAAAACCGCGGCCACCGGGGCAATGAGCGCCGCAAACACCGCCAGCGCCGCCGCCGCGTACGCCCAGGATCGCCACCGCAATCCGGCGCGCGCCGGCACGATCAGTCCAAAGAGCAAACACGCGTAGATGCCGTAATACCACTGGCCGAGGGCGACCAGCGCCATCGCCAGCCCGGTTCGAAAGACGGCTCGCGCGGGGCTGTCGCCCGGCGACGGCTCGGCGGCGGTGTCGAGCAATTCGAGCAGCAATCCGACAAAAAGAGGCAGCCAGCCCGCTTGCATGATTTCGGTGATGCCGTTGTTCAGGTTGCCGAGCATCACCGGCGAGAGCATGTAAAGAACGCCCGATAGCGCCGCGGCCCAGTCGTCGCGGGTTCGTCGCCGCACCAGCCAGAACATCGCCCACCCGGCGAAAACGAAATTGGCCGCCATGAGCAGGTTGTAGGCGAACGCCGTGCCGAAAAGCCAGACAAACAGAATGGCGGTCGTGCCGCCAATGGGGTCGGGGAGAAACATCTTACCGCCGTCCGGATACGCCAGGTCGGTGGTAAAGAGCGGAAAGGGATGCCCTTGTGCGGCTTGGTCGGCCTGCCACCAGAGCAGTTGGACGTGCTCGAAAAAGTCGTCGGTGGAGCCGCCCCACACTTCGCGGAAGGGTTGCAGCGGCCCTAACGTGAGCACCGTTAAGGCGAGGTAAGCCGCCACAACCGCCACATGCGGCCGCCAACGGGACCATCGCCGGGATGAATTGTTCATGACAGGCACACAGTAGCGGGGTGCGGTCGCTTCGGGCAAGCGGCGGGACGGCCGAATTGGAAAAATGCGCGCCTGTGTTGATCCTGTGTTTACCCAGCGCTCCGCCTTGCTATAATCCAGCGGACTTCACGCTTCACAACAAAGCGAGTTTGACGCGATGGGCCTCTACGATCGTGAACCCATAGCCGTTACCTCGGCCACCGCCTCGATTCCGGGCGCCGGGGGCGCCGGGAAAAGCCAAGACGCGGTAGGCAGCCTGATCACCGACCGCGGCTATATGTTTGTCGTCGCCGACGGACACGACGCGGGCGGCTTGGGCGGTCGCGCGGCGAAGCTGGCGGTCGAAACGATTCTCGACACCTTCCGCCACTGGGATGGCCGCGGCGCGCGCAAGATGCTCGTCAACGCCATCGGCATGGCCAACGCCGCCTTGCGCAACGCGCAACAACGCGATGCGCGACTCGAGGAAATCGGCGTCAGTACGACGTTGATGCACTACCACGAAGGCGCGCTGCGTATCGCCCACGTCGGCAAGTGCCGGGCCTACCGCCAGCGCAATTACGTCATCGACCAGCTTACCGAGGAACACGTCAGCCACATGGGGGATTATCCCGGTGGCCACCGGTCGCAGCAGACGGTGGTCGTGCTGGACCGCGGTGTGGGACTGCAAGACATGGTCGAAGTTGACGTGTCCGACGCCCTGGTCGCGCAACCGGGCGAAACCTATCTGCTGTGCACCGACGGCTTGCCGACCAACGTGAGCGACATGGAGATCGGTCGCTATTGCCTGGCCGGCGACCCGGCGAAGGTGTGCGACGCGCTGCTCAACCTGGCGGCCGAACAGGGCAGCAAAGCCAGCGTGTCGATCGCTATGATCAGTTTCTCGACCGCCCCGCCCCGCACGGCCGCGCCGGATGAAGGAAACCCGATCGGGCCTTCGTCGATGCGCCTGGGGCCGGACACGCCGGCGGCCGGGTTTTCCTTTCGCGACCTGAGCCCCTGGTGGAAGCTGCGGATTTTCGCACTGGGCGTGCTGGTTGTCTGGTTCGTGTTGCTTGTGGTGGCGTGGGTCGGTTTCGAGCGCGACGAAGTGTCGATGCTGTGGCCCCTGCTGCTCGGCCTGGTGTTCAGCACCGCGCCGATCATCATGATGATTCGCTGGCGACGCGGCCGGAAAGGCAGGCGTCGGATATGAGCCGCAAGAGCATCTTCGAATCCAGGTCTCCGGGGGAGCGACGCAATCGCTTGATGACCTACCTGTTCGATTTGTTGCTCGCGTCCGGCTACCTGACGTGCGCCGTGCTGACCTATTTCCTTTTCTTCAGCGACCAACTCGATAGGCCGCGCGCCGCGCCGCCGCCGGCTACGCCTACGCCGGTCGTCGCCGAAGTCTCGCCGGGCCCGACGCCCGCGACACCGGAATCAAGCCCGACGCCGGCCGCGCCGGAGTTGCCGATCAGCGAGGACCTCATCGTTGCGATGACCGCCTACGTCAATGCCGTCGACCAGGGGCAGGTCTCGCAGGCCCGCGCCATGCGCGCCGATTCGAGCGTGCCCAGCGTGGAGAATATGAAGCAAGTCAGCAAAATGGAATTGCTGACCCTCGTATCGTATCCGCGGCTGAGCCGGTCGCGGGGGGCGGTATACGTCAAGTTGCGCATCACCAAAAACAAACGCGCTATTGTTTGGAAGGGCCGCATAGATTGGGAACGGCGCGGCGAACAGTGGGTGACGACCAACTGGGATAGCGCGGCGCCCGCGCCGCTGCCCGAACCGCCGGCCGCGCCCGACGGGGTGCGCAAACGCTAGGCGCTCTTCCCCCGCCGGCGCGCTCAGCGAAGCGGCGACAGAAACAAGTAAAATCATCACGCCGCGGCACACTATTGGCTTTCGCGGTTCCCATTAGCCTGGGGAACGACCTTGCAGCACATAAGGTGTTACGGTTAAACATCAAGACGAGATACCTCCGATGAAAGGACTGATGCATGTTTCAAGGTGTTTATGTTGCCACCGCTACTCCCTTCAAAGAGGCTGGCGCCAAGTTCGACGAAGCCGCGTACACGGCGCATGTAGAAAGATTGGTTGCGGCCGGGGTGCACGGGCTGGTGCCGGCGGGTACGACGGGTGAAAGCCCGAACCTAAGCGACGACGAGAAGCGGGTCATGTTTCAGATCTGCGTCAGCGCGGCGGCGGGCCGGGCGAAAGTCGTCGCCGGTGTCGGCACCAACAGCACGGCCAAGAGCGTCCAGAGCGCGAAGCTGGCCGCGGAAGCCAGTGTGGACGGCGTGCTGGTCGTCAATCCTTACTACAACAAGCCGACGCCGAGCGGTCTCGTGGCGCATTTTCGCGCCGTGGCCGATGTCGGCATGCCGGTCATGATCTACAACATCCCGGGCCGCACGGCGGTCAACGCGTCTCCCGCAACGATTGCCGAGGCGGCGCAGCACGAAAACATCGTGGCCGTCAAAGAGGCTTCGGGGACGATCGGCGCCACGGTGGATATCAAGCAACTCGCGCCGGATTTGGACGTGCTGGCGGGCGACGATGCGCTGTTCTTGACGAACCTGGCGGTGGGCGGCGACGGCGTGGTCAGCGTGGCGGCCAACCTCGCTCCCGCGTTGATGGTGGCATTGTGGGACGCCTGGCAGGCGGGCGACGCGATTGAAGCGCGGCGGCTCAACTACCGCTTGTGGCCGTTGTTCCGTGCGCTCTTTGTGGAAACCAACCCCATTCCCGTCAAGGCCGGCCTGCACTTGCAGGGTCACTACCAGCCGGACATTCGCTTGCCGATGACCTCGGCCACCGACGCGACCGTGGCCGCCATACGCAAAGTTTTGGCCGACCCCGAGTTGTTGTGAGGGCGTGATGGAAGAACCTAAGCGAGACGATCTGCGCGTAGTCGTGACCGGCGCCATGGGCCGCATCGGCCGGGCGCTGGTGCGCTATATCCACGACGCCGACGGGATGACGCTGGTGGGCGCGACCGAACGGCCGGACCATCCGGACATTGCCAAAGACGTCGGGTTGCTGGTGTGCGGCGAACCCAGCAGCGTGATGCTCGAAAGCGAACTGCGCAACGCGGTGGTCAGCGCGCAGGTCATCATCGACTTTACCGCGCCGGAAGCAACTGCCGCGCATGCGGGCATCGCGGCGCGTTTCGCCCTGCCCCTGGTGATCGGCACCACGGGATTGAGCGGCGAGCACCGGGCCGCCGTTCAGGCGGCGGCAGACAAGACGGCGATTGTCGCGGCGCCGAATATGAGCATCGGCGTCAATTTGCTGTTCCACCTGGCGCGGCGCGCGGCGGAAGTCATCGGCGAGGACTGCGACATCGAGATCGTCGAGTCTCACCACCGCAACAAAGTCGACGCGCCGTCTGGAACGGCGTTGCGGCTGGCGGAAATCGTCGGCGAGGCGTTGGGTTACGAGGACCCGTCGGAATACTACCTGCACGGCCGCGAAGGCCACACGGGCGTTCGACCCGGGGGGCGTATCGGTCTGCACGCGGTGCGGGGCGGCGGCGTGGTCGGCGAACACGACCTGCAATTTCTCGCCGATGCCGAAGTGTTGACCCTATCGCACCGGGCGCTGACCCGCGATAATTTCGTGCGTGGTGCGGTGCGCGCCGCATACTGGTTGCAAGATCGCGCGCCCGGCCTATACGACATGGGCGACGTGCTGGGGTTGAAATGAAGCTCGTTCGGTTTTTGACGCAATGTGAAGACGTTCGCGTCGGCAGCCTGGAAGGCAACCACGTCCGCGATCTGGGTACGGATATGTTTTCCGGTCACCATGTGTTCGGCCACATCTATCCCCTGCAAAAAGTGCGGCTGCTGGCGCCGGTCATTCCGGGGAAAATCATCGGCATTGGTCTCAACTACCGCGACCATGCGCAGGAAATGGGCCGCGAAGTTCCGGAGCAACCGGATATCTTTCTCAAACCCTCGACTTCGGTGATCGGGCCGGAGGACGCGATCGAAATTCCCGCCGCGTCACGGCGCGTGGAGATCGAATCGGAACTGGCGGTGGTAGTGGCCGCGCGGTTGTGCGACGCGACCGTCGAGGAAGCGGCCGCCGGCATTCTGGGCTACACCATCATCAACGACGTAACCGCCCGCGACCTGCAGCGTAACGACCGCACCTGGACCCGCGGCAAGGCGCACGACACCTTCGCGCCCCTGGGTCCGTGCATCGTGACGGACCTGGACGTTTCGGACCTGCTGATCGAGGGTTACATCAACAAAGAACGCAAACAACAATCGCGCACTTCGAACATGCTGCATTCGGTGCCGGAGTTGCTTTCCTACGTCTCGCACATCATGACGCTGGTACCCGGCGATGTAGTGGCCACGGGCACGCCGGCGGGCGTATCGGCCATCGTGCCGGGCGATACCGTCGAGATCGTGATTGAAGGCATCGGCCGGCTGCGCAACCCGGTGGTGGCGCGCGGCGCAAAGGAAGAGACATCATGACGCCATACGCTACGAACTACGCGTGGACGGCGTTTCTGGTCGCCGTGGCGATCGCGTTGTTGTGGATCGCGTTTCGCCTGGTGCGCAAAGACCGCGAAGCCGACGACTTCGCCACGCCGCTGCCGCGCATCGACGATGTAACCGAACTGCTCGGGCTGGCTACCGCGCTGACGCCGCGGCCCTACTTCACCCATCACCACGGGGAGCAAAAAGACGAAAGCGGCATCTCGGCCGTCGTGCCGTGGCGCACGGCCAAGCAACGTCTGGCGCGCCTGCGCGTCGCGCTGCCCGCCGGTTACGTGGCCTATTTGACCGACCCCGTTTTTTCCCGCAACTACCAGAGTTACGAGACGGTGGAACTGGTGATCGCGCCGGGCCGAGACCCCTTCGACATCGCGCGGCGCGGCCGTACCGACGCGGTGAACCACGAGCTGGCAACCGAGGACATCATCGCGCGCCTGCGCGCTATCGACGAGCAATTCGGCATCGACCCGTATCTGGCCGACGCGGACACCGTGGGCTTTGTATTGCGCCGCGTGCCGGAAGACCTGCCGGCCTTCGCGCAACGCCTTTACGATTTTTGCCCGGACATCGTCGACCAGGGCGCCGGTTCGCTCGAGGCGCTCGCGGCGGGCATCGGCCGAACCCGCGACGTGATTCTTTGGTGGGCTTGATCCGCTCACTGCGGCGTGTCGTCCCATAAAAAAACCGGCCCGGAGGCCGGTTTCATGTTTCGCTTATCGCGGCTGACTACTTCTTCTTTTTGGCGGTTTTCTTCGCGACCTTCTTTGCCTTCGTTGCCGGCTTTTTGACCGCGAACCCTTTCGGCAGTTTCGTGCCCGGAGGGTTGAGGTCGAGCAGTTGCGGGTGCACGAACACACCGTCTTTCATGATCACCTTGCCGTCGAAGCGGATTTCCCCGTCGCCGGTCATGATCTTCACCAAGTCCCAGTGAATCGCGCTTTGGTTGCCGTTGTTGCATTCGCCGTAGGCCATGCCGGGCGTGAAGTGGAACGACCCGTAGATTTTCTCGTCGAACAGGATGTTGCGCATCGGCTGGGTGATTCCGGTGTTGGTGCCGATGGCGAATTCGCCGACGTAGCGCGCGCCGGGGTCGGTGTCGAAAATCTCGTTTAAATTTTTCGGGTCGCCGCTGCTGCAATCGGCGCTGACGATTTGGCCCTTTTCGAAATCGAGCCGCACGCCGTTGAACTCTTTACCCATATAGATGCTCGGCGTGTTGTAAGTGACGTGCCCCTCGACCGAATCGCGCACCGGCGCGGTGAACACTTCGCCGTCGGGGATATTCATTTCACCGGCGCAGTTGATGGCCGGCAGTCCCTTGATGGAAAAACGCAGATCAGTGTCGCTGGCGGTGATGTGCACCTGATCGGTTTTGACCATCAGCCGCACGAGTTTCTGCTGCCGTTTTTTCAGCGCGGCGTAGTCATAGACCGTGCAGCGGAAGAAGAAATCGGTGAACTCTTCCAGGCTCATTTTGGCGTTTTGGGCCATGGCATTGACCGGCCAGCGTGTGATGCACCAGCGCGTATGCTCGACGCGCCGGTCGAGGATCGGTTTCATCATCGTCTGCCAGAGCCGCATGTTTTGGTGGTTGGCGTTGGCCAACACCATGTCGTTTTCCAGCGCGCGGATGCCGATGTACACGTCGACGTGCTTCATGAAAT
The DNA here is from genome assembly GCA_030765525.1 of Candidatus Lernaella stagnicola. Taxonomy (NCBI): domain Bacteria; phylum Candidatus Lernaellota; class Candidatus Lernaellaia; order Candidatus Lernaellales; family Candidatus Lernaellaceae; genus Candidatus Lernaella; species Candidatus Lernaella stagnicola. The sequence goes on along the minus strand of JAVCCK010000010.1, from coordinate 553,618 downwards.
CCATCTTGTGCTGCGGGAAATATCCGACCTGCTCTTTACTGCCCAAGTTGAAAAAGTCGCGCCGGATGTCGTCGAATTCCATCTCGATCTCAACGTACTTGGCGCCCTTTTGAATGCACCGTTTGTGCACTTCCTTCACGAAGGGGATGGTGGGCGCGCCAAAGGCGTGGATGAGGACCACGTCGCCTTTTTTGACGCGTGTCGAGTAATCGACAAACACTTTGGCCAGGTCGGCCACGCGGGAATCGTACATGAAACACCTCCAGGGGTCGATTTCGATGTGGGTCGCCTTCGACTTAACAGACGCGTCCGCTTCCGTCAAGCATCGCCTCGCCGGCGGGCATCTCAAGAAGCGTTGCTAATCGATTCGGGCCTGATTTATCACAAGAAATCGTGTATGCTTCTGTACCGGAGGACACTGTATTTCATCATAGATTGACATCCAGGGTGAACCGTTTTTTAACGCCCTCCACGGGGCGCAAAAAAAAGGAGCGAACCTGTGAAGCGCGCAACATTCACGCTTTTGGTAGTTTTCTGTTTTCTATTAGCCGGTGCGATGGCTTGCGGCGGCGATGACGAAGCTACGAGCAACAGCCGCGTATCGGAGGATGAAACACCGCCGGTGGTGGGAAGCGACGACGATACATCGGCCGACGACGATTCGGTCGCCGGCGACGATGATACGAGTCAGCCCGGCGATTCTTTCCTGCCAATCTATGAAGGCGATGGCCGTTTGGTCGGCTCGGCCTGCGGCGATGAGATGCTCGTACTCGAGGGCGGCCAGTGGTCGTTGCTTGAAAACATCTATGGGCCGATGACGTTTTGCTTCCCGGTCGGCAACCTGGGTCACGTTTTCTATCGGGTGTCCGCCGGCGGCAGTTGGATTTACACCTATGCCGGCGGCACGTTCACCGATCTGGGTTTCCCGGAACTGCTTGACTCGTCCACGTTGACGACGCTCAATTTCTTTGACTTGAGCAACGCTCATGTCGATACCTTTGCGCTCGACGCGGGCAGTTGGGTCGACCTGGGATCGATATCCCCGGCGGGCGATTTCGTCGCCTTGTATGACGGCATCGTGTTTTCCTTTGTCGACGAATGCGTGTACCGCTTCACGACCGAGCAGGCCGAGACACCGCTCTTTTGCCTGGAAAACCACCCGCTGGCCGACGACGCCCAATTCGGTCTCACCATCGACGACATCAAATATTTCGGCGACGACGACATCTGGATCATCCTACGCAAGACGGGCGACGGCTTGCCGGTGTACCTGGTGCACTGGGACGGCGCGACCTTCGACTACACGAGCGATCCCATCCCCGGCGATGCGGGCGGCGACGATGTTTCCGTGTTGGATTTCGACTTCTCTTCGCCCGACCACGGCGTGGCGCTGTTTGATCTGTCTTACGACGGCGACATGGGCACCGAACACATCATCTACGAATTCGAACTTATTGACGGCCAGTGGGTCGGTATCGACGTGCCGGCGCCCACCGCTTACGCCGACCTCTACGAATACGAGGTCGTCGAATTCCTGCTGCGCAGCGGCACCGCGGTCTCTCCCAACGAGTTGTGGTTCGCCGGCTGGGGTCACTTGCAGGATGATTTCGACACCGACATCTGGCTTAACTACTTCGTCCAGCGCATCGACGGCGAGTACAGATTCTGGCACATGCCCGGCAATTATGACGTCGGCGTCGGCAGCGTGTTCCGCGACGTAAAGGTGCGCCCGGCGTCGTAGCGCTTTTTCTCCATCGGTACTATCACCGCCCCGGCCGCCAAGCGCGCCGGGGCGTTTCATTACGCGGGTGTTATCGCCTCTTTCCCTTGGAAAATAGTATGTTAGTATGCTTTTTCGCTTTTGGGCGCGCCGCTTAAGGCGCCGAGGAGGAATGTCATGGCTCGTCGCGTGTACCTGATTGTCGCTCTTTGTTTGGTTGTTCCGGCCGTCGCTTGGGCCGCGGGCGCCGCACCGGATCAGATCCGCCTTTCCTGGGAAGGGGAAGCGGACACGAGCCTGGTGCTGTCGTGGCGTACCGACTGGTCGATTGTCGACAGCGTCTGCAATTACGGCGAAACTTCCGGTTACGGGAGTCAAGCGGTCGGTGACACCTACACCTTCACCAACGCCACCGGTTTGCACCACAAAGTGACGATCGACGGCCTGGCGCCCCGCACCGTGTACCACGTGTCTTGCGGCGACGGCGGCGGCAACATGTTCTCGGACGTCGCGTTTATCACGGCACCCGCCGCGGTCGATCAATGCGCGCCGATTCGTTTCGTGGTCCTTGGCGATTCCCGCTCGCAAACCGACGACGGCGCCAGCATCCTATGGAGCACGGTGATGGACGGCGCGACGGACGAGGAGCCGGATTTCGTCCTGCACCTGGGCGACATGATTGCCGAGGGCGACCACGTTGACGACGGTTGGGACGATTTTTTCGACAAGTCGCACGACATCGGCAACCAACCCTTCCTGACCGTATGGGGTAACCACGACCACCGCGGCGGCAGCCCGTATCTCGATCTCTTTCATATGCCGCATAACGACGTGACCGACACCAGCGATTGGTGGCAGCTCCGCTACGGGGCCTTGCACGTGTTCGGTCTATCGACGGAAAACGGCCTGACGGCCTACCAACAACAAGCCACGTGGTTGGATGAAAAGCTCGCCGCCACCGACGCCATTTGGAAGCTCGCCTTCTTTCACCAAGCCGCCTACAGTTCGGGCACCACGCACGGTGAGAACGACGAGCCGCAGGATTACTTCGTGCCCCAGTTCGACGCCTATCACGTCGATGTCGCCTTCCAAAGCCACGACCACACATACGAACGCACCAAGCCCCTATATGCGGGTAACGTCGTGGGCAATTACGAAGACGGCACGCTGTACATGGTCTCCGGCGGCGCCGGGGCGATGTTCAACCCGATCTTCAATATCTTTACCCGCTATTGGGAATACGGCATCGGCGTCTGGCACTACGCGCTGCTGGAAATCGAATTCGACGAATTGCACCTGCGCGCCATCGATTGGCTGGGCATCACGCTGGACGAAGTGACCATCAGAAAGCCGGGCATCGGCGATCCAACGGCTTTTTTCACCCGCGACAGCGATCCGGTCGTGCAGCTTGAGCCGGTGGTGTTTGACGGCAACGACAGCATCGATCCGTGCGGTGAAATCGTTGCCTTCGAATGGGATTTCGGCGACGGGGAAACCGGCGACGGGGCCGCGGTGGAACACACCTACGACGAGGTCGGCGAAGTGACTGTGTTGCTCACCGTGACCGACTTGGACGGCATTACCGCCGACTACAGCGAGACCTTCACCGTCGAACCGGCCGCTGTCGACGACGACACTGTCGGCGATGACGACGATGATGATGACAATGATGACGACGATAACGATGACACCGCCGGCGATGATGATACGACTGACGATGACGACGACAACGATGACAACGACGACGACGATGACAACGATGACAATGATGACGATGACGACGATGATGACGACGATTCCGCGGCCCGGGATGACGACGAAACCAACGACGGCGGGTGCGCCTGCTGAGGGCGCCGAGCCCGTCAGCCGCTGTTCGACATCATGTAGCGCGCCTCGTATTCAATGGAATGGTACATTTGATTGATCATGTCGGTCTGGTAGTACACCGCGTAGACGAAGCTCAACGCCGTTATAAACATCAAGGCCAGCCAAATCGCCTTGCCCCGTCGGGACAAGCCGCGTGTAGCCACGAACAAGTGGTTTAGCCCCGCGCCGACGGCGAGCGCCGCTCCGGCCCAGGCAACCTCTTTCCACTGCGGCGCATTGATGGAAGCCAGCCATACCGATCCCGCGGCCGCAACCAGCGCCACCGGCGCGGCGTCCACCAACCCTCCCATCACGTGCTTCGCAGTCACGGCGGGCCATCGCGTTCCCACCAGCCAAACGACCAGCATACCCACGGCAATCAACAACGACAGTTGATAGAGCGCCCGCCACTGCCGAAAGCGGTGCACCATGGCCAGATGGGCTTCGACGAGTTGTGGGGCGCGCGGTTCGATGGCGGTGAATTCCGCGAGCCGACGGAATTCGGCTTCGGCGGCGTCGAGTTCGCCGGCTTCGAGCCACGCCGTGGCGATGCGGAAGGTCGCCAGCAATGCGGACCGTGACTGCGGGAATTTGTCGCGGAGTATTCCGAACCATTCGGTGGCGGCGGCGAAATCGTCACGTCGCAGATGTTCGTCACCGATCCAGAGCAGGGCTTTGTCCAGTTCGCCGAAATCGGCGTGTTTGGCCACGAGGTCTTTCATGCGACGCAGCGCTTCGTCGCTACCGAGGCGCTGGTAATCGCGCAACACCTGGTGGTAGGCGCGCAACGGTACGTCGCCGCTTCGGCGCTCATGTTCCAGCGTGCGCAATCTCGCTTTGGCACGCCGCAACGCCCCGGCGGCGCTGCTTTCGGCCACGATGCGTTGGTAGATACTCACGGCGGTGTCGTAGTCGCCCAGGTCGGTCTCGCTGATTTTGCCGATTTGCAGCAGCGCATAGGGCACGAGCGAATCCTCGCCGTGTTCGTTTACAATGCGCCACAGCATCTCGGTTGCCTCGGCGGGTTTACCCTCGCGCTGGAGACGCAACGCCTCCTGATAAAGCTGGGTGGGCTTTTCGGCGGCGACGCACAGGCCAACCGTCAGCACACACAAAGCAAGCGTGAGGACAAAGGTTTTCATGCGCCCAGCTTAGGCGAGCGATGGAAACGCGGGCAAGGCCCTATCGCGGCCGCCCGTGCGCAATGATCGCCGCCGGTAAAATCGCGCCGCCGCATTGCAGGCCGCCGCAGGGCTTTCTATACTTTTTGTTTATCGCTCATTCACGAAAAGGAGCCTGGATTGCCAAAGCGATTCGATCCCACCGCGTTGCGCCGCATTGTCGTCAAGGTCGGCAGCAGTTCGATCATTAACGAGGAGGGCCTGGTTCGCCTGGGTTTTCTCGGCAAGTTGGCGACGACGATCGGTCGCTGGCGACGAGACGGCGTCGAAACCGTGCTCGTTTCCTCCGGCGCCATCGCCATGGGCAGCCTGCGCATCGGCCGAGACGAGCCGCCGGTGCGCATTCAGGACAAGCAGGCGCTGGCCTCCATCGGCCAATCGCAACTGATGGGTTTGTACCAGCGGCTGCTCTCGACGCTGGGCGTGCCGGTCGGCCAGGTGCTGTTGTCGCGGGACGATTTGGAGGACCGCCGACGTTATTTGAACGCCCGCGAGACTTTGCAGCGTCTGCTTGAGTTGGGCGCCGTGCCGATCATCAACGAAAACGACTCGGTGGCCGTGGACGAAATTCAGTTCGGCGACAACGATCAACTCTCGGCCCTGGTGGCGGGATTGGTCGGCGCTGATTTGCTGGTGCTGCTGACCAATGTCGACGGGCTGTACGACAGCGATCCGCGCGAAAACCCGGACGCGAAAGTGATCGAACGCCTCGACCGCTCGCTGGAGGAGATGCTGGAAATCACCAACGGCAAGCCCAGCGCGTTCGGCAAGGGCGGCATGCGTTCCAAGTTGGAAGCGGCGCAGCTTTGCCACAACTATGGAATCCACTGCGTGATCGCGCGGGGTCGCGGCTCGGTCCTGCAGGCGGTGTTGGCGGGGCGGCCGACCGGTACGTACGTGCCGCCCTCCGAGCGCGGATTGAGCGGTCGCGAGCGTTGGCTGGCCAATGCGGCGCTGGTGGCCGGGGAACTGGTATTGGATGACGGGGCCGTCGAGGCGATGACGATGGGCCACCACAGCCTGCTGCCCAGCGGCATTGTCAGGCTCACCGGCGATTTCGCCCGCGGCGCGGTCATCAAACTGGTGGACCAACGGGGCAAGGAAATCGGTCGCGGCGTCGTGCGCTACGGTCGGCCCGCGTTGGAGAAAATCATCGGCAAACGGGGCGACGAAATCGAAAAAACCCTCGGCTTCACGTACGGCGATCGAGTGATCCATCGCGACAATATCGTGCTGACCGGGTAAGGAGTCGATATGACGAAGCAAGAGATCATTCACGACATGCTGAAAGCCTCCCGCCAAGCGGCGCGGGTTTTGGCCGTAGCGACCACCGCGCAAAAGGATGCGGCGCTGGAGCGGATCGCGGCGGCATTGCGGGACCGCAGCGCCGAAATCGTTGCCGAAAACCAGAAGGACATCGCGGCGGCGGCCGAAAAGGGCCTCTCGGCGGCACTTATCGATCGCCTGACCCTGACGCCCGAGCGCATCGAGGACGTCGCCCGCTCCGTGGAAGAGATCGTCGCGTTGCCCGATCCGATCGGCGACGTATTCGACCTCAAAACGCGGCCTAACGGGTTGCGCGTCGGTCGGATGCGCGTGCCGCTGGGCGTGATCGGCATCGTGTTCGAGTCGCGGCCCAATGTAGTCATCGATGCGGCGACGCTATGCTTGAAAAGCGGTAACGCGGTCGTGTTGCGCGGCGGCTCGGAGGCGGCGAACTCCAACCGCGTGCTGGGCGCCATCGCGGCGGCGGCCGTGGGCGAAAGCGGTCTGCCGGCGGCGGCGGTGCAGGTGATCGGCGACACCGACCGCGAACTCGTGCGGCATTTGCTGCAGGCACGCGGCTTGGTCGATTTGGTCATCCCGCGCGGCGGCGAAGGATTGATTCGCTTTGTGGATCAAACGGCGACGGTGCCGATCATTTTGCATTACAAAGGCGTTTGCCATGCCTTCGTGGACAAAGACGCCGATTTGGCCAAGGCGCTGCCGATTGTCGAAAACGCCAAGTGTCATCGGCCCGGTGTGTGCAACGCACTGGAGACCTTGCTCTTGCATCGCGACATCGTCGACGATTTCCTGCCGTTGGTCGCCGAGCGATTGACTACCTGCGGCGTGGCCCTGCGCGGCGATAAGCCGTCTCGCGTCGTGGCGCCGCAACTCGACGAGGCAACAGCCGCGGACTGGGACGCCGAGTACCTCGACTTGATCCTTTCGGTGGCGGTCGTGGCGGATGTGGATGACGCATTGGCACATATCGCGGCGCACGGATCGGGTCATACCGAGGCGATCATCACGGAAAACTACACCACCGCGGCCCGTTTTTTGCGGGAGGCGGACGCCTCGTGCATCGTCGTTAACGCGTCGACGCGGTTTAACGACGGTGGTCAATTGGGGCTCGGCGCGGAAATGGGCATCAGCACGACCAAGCTGCACGCCTACGGTCCGATGGGATTGGCGGAATTGACCACCAGCAAATTCGTCGTGCTCGGCAGCGGCCAGGTTCGCGAGTAATCCCGCCCTGCGGCCGTGTTGTTCGCCCGGCCCGCATGGATGATGCGGGCGGCCGTCTCTTGTGCTTCGGCGATAGCCACTGAACCCGCGAATGAGACAAGTCGTACAATTTAAAGTATAATTTCAACAAATGTTCGCCTTTGTCACAGGGCGTTATTTGACACTCTGTGACATCTATTTCAAAATAATACCCATGGAAATGACAATGCCCCTCCGTCAACGAAAGAAAGCCAAGACGCGGCAGGCCCTGATCGAAGCTGCGATGGTCCTTTTTGATCGGCAAGGGTACGAAGCGACGACAGTAGGCGAAATCGCCGCGGCCGCCGACGTATCGCGGCGCACTTTTTTCCGCTATTTCGCTACGAAGGCTTTGGTGCTGTTTCCCCACCAAGACCTGCACCTGGATCACTTTCGCGAGTTGCTGCGCGACCAGCGCCCGGGCGAAGCGCCGTTTGATCGGCTGCGTCGCGCCTGTATGGAAATGGCGCGGTTGTACATGGAAGGACGCGAAGAACACTTGCGGCAGCAGCGCATTATCCGGAATTCGCCGGCGTTGATCGCCAAAGGCGATCAGTTCGACGAGGATTGGCGGGCTTTGATCAAGGAAGCCCTCTTGCTGGGCACGGCCCCGAACAAGCGCACCGAGCGGCATGCGTATTATTTGGCCGCCGCCGTGATGGGCGTGATCGGCGCGGTCATGCGCGAATGGTACGATGGCGATTGCCGAGCCGACCTCGCGGCAATGGGCGACGAAGGTCTGGCGCTGTTGGAGAAGGGCGTGAACGGGTGGATCGAGAAGGCGTAGAGCGCGATAGTGAATCGATTTTCGTCCGGCGTGTCGCGGTAGCAAAATAGGAAAGAAAGCAAGCGGGTGGTCACCAACCGGTTGTCCGCCGATCCACACTGCATGATGAGATTTTGCTTGTCCCGTTCCGATCCGGGCCGGTCCGGGGCGCCGTCCCGGTGATTCGCCGACTGGACCCCTTCGCACAAAGACATTACGCTGGGCGCGCGTCAGGGGGAAGCTTTTGATCATCCTCGTGCAGCCAATGACCAATATTTTCGACGCCGGTAAGTCGCGGCCGACGCCGCCGCTGTCGCTACTGGCCGCCGTGCGCTTGGCCGGCCGCGATCACGAAGTGCGCATCGTCGACCAACGGCTACCCCGCGACTGGCGGCTCGAATTGCGCGAGGCGCTGGCACGACGCCCGCTGTTTGTCGGCCTCACCTCGGTGACCGGCAGTCAGCTCAACCACGCGCTGGCCGCCGCGCGTCTTGCTAAGAAACTCGCGCCGTCGACCCCGGTGGTGTGGGGCGGCATTCACGCCACGTTGTTTCCCGAGCAGGTGCTGGCGGAACCCACCGTCGATATCGTCGTGCGCGGCGAAGGCGAACAGAGCCTCGCGGAATTGGCCGAAGCCCTCGCCGCCCAGCGCGGCCCGGAAGGCATTGCGGGACTCAGCTACCGCGACGGTGAAAACGTCACGCACGAACCCGAGCGTCCCTTCGTGGATCTGGCGGCGATGCCTGATGTCGATCTGGACCTGCCGCCCGGCGGCGATCACTTTTTCATCGAGGGCCGCGCGGCGACCTACGTCGAGACAAGCCGCGGCTGCCCGATGGGTTGCGCGTATTGCTACAACGCCGTTTTTCACCATCGCCGCTGGCGGGGCGAAGCGGCGGACGTCGTGCTCGAGCGGTGGCGCCGCCTGCGCCGCGATCGTCCGCATCTGGCGCATCTATCGATCGTCGACGATAACTTTTTCGGTAAGAAGGCGCGGGCGATCGAGCTGGCCGAGGGGCTGGTTAGGGAGGGCGCGCCGTTCCGGTACCAAGTGCAGGGCGCCGAGGTGGCGATGCTTGACGGTTTTACCGACGACGAACTGGACCTGTTGGCCCGCAGCGGCTGCGTGCGGTTGGACATGGGCGTGGAATCGGGCTCGGAACGGCTGCTGAAAGAGGTCAACAAGCAACTACGCCCCGAGCAAGTGCTGCGCCTCAATCGCCGCCTGGCGCGGCGCGGCATCACCGCGTGGTACAATTTTCTGGGCGGCATGCCGGGCGAAACCAAGGACGACCTGGCGGCGGGTTTCGACCTCATGCTGCGCCTGCTGGCGGAAAACCCTCGCGCCCTGGTCAGTCCGTTTTACCTCTACGCGCCGTATCCAGGCACCGTGTTATTCGAGCGCTCCCGAACCCTGGGCTATCAACCGCCCGCGCGTCTCGACGGCTGGGCGGGTTTGCACGACGGTCGGCTGGCCGTGCCTTGGATCGACGCGGCACACCGCCGCATGCTGTCCGGCGCGTACTTCGCCAGTATTTTCGTCGATCGCAAATTGCAGGTGTACGACACCAAGCCCTGGTACTGCCTCGCGGCGCGGCTCTACCGCCCGGTGGCGCGTTGGCGGCTGGCCCGGCGCTTCTTCCGCCTCATGCCGGAAAAATGGCTGTTCCAAAAGTGGATGGACGTCAGCTAACTCACTTCTCAAATAACGCGGCAATCGACTCCGGGTAAGGCGGATACGCCACGCCCTTTTCGGTGACGATGGCCGTGACCAGTTCGGCGGGCGTAACGTCGAAGGCCGGGTTGCGCACCGCTACGCCCGGCGGCGTGATGCGCACTTGGTCGAACACGTGCGTCACCTCGCGGTCGGGCCGTTCTTCGATGGGTATTTCCGCGCCGGAGGGGCAGTCGCGGTCGATCGTCGAAAGGGGCGCAGCCACGTAAAAGGGCAGGCCGTGGCGGTGGCAGAGCACCGCGACCATGTAGGTGCCGATCTTGTTGGCGATGTCGCCGTTGGCCGCGATGCGGTCCGAGCCCACGACCGCCGCGTCGATTTCACCCCGCGCCATCAAGTGCCCGGCCATGTTGTCGGAGATCACCGTGACGGGGATATCGTCGGCGGCCAATTCCCAGGCCGTCAGGCGCGCGCCTTGGAGGAAGGGGCGCGTTTCGTCGGCGTAGACCATGGTGATGTTGCCCGCGGCGTGGGCGGCGCGAATCACGCCCAGGGCCGTGCCGTAGCCGCCGGTGGCCAACGCGCCCGCGTTGCAGTGGGTCAGGATACGCGTGCCGGGCGCGATTAGTTCGGCGCCGTTCGCGCCCATCTGCTTGCAGGATTCGACGTCCTCTTCCCATATCTTGTGGGCCTCGATCACCAGCGCCTCGCGCACGGCGGCAAGCCCCTCACTCTTTTTCGCCTGGTAGAGTCGATCCATACGAACGACCGCCCAACGCAGGTTGACGGCCGTGGGGCGCGCCGCGTCCATGAAGGCGGTCATCTCGCGCCAGCGGGTGTCGAAGGTGTCGTCCTCGGCCTGCAACGCACCCAGAGCCAAGCCGTAGGCGGCGGTGTCGCCGATGGCGGGCGCGCCGCGCACGACCATGTCGGTGATGGCCGCGGCTACAGCTTCGGGCGTTTCCAGCCGCAGGTAGGTTTCCTCGGCGGGCAGTTTTCGCTGGTCAATTAATATCACGGCTTCGTTGTCGAAGCGGACGGTGTCGAAATTCATGGCGCCTCCGCGTTGCAAGTGTACCTTCGATTGCATAGCGGCCCGCGACCGGTGGTGTCAAGAAGCCGGGTTGATGCTGATAAGATCGATGCCGTCCACGAGCGCGCTGTTGCCTTCGACCGGAGCCGACCAGTGAAAGAATTCGCCGTCGCGCAACAAGACAATCCGGTCGCCCCACGCCACGCCAAACAGCCGGTCGTCGCCAACATAGGGCGGCAGGTCGAGCAAGCCGGGCGCATACGGGCGATGTTCAGCACGCTTCCCTATTCAAATGGAGGTTACGATCGCTTGTTTCGGGCGGTTTAGACGCGCGGATCGACCGTCAGCGCCGCAATCTGCTTGTGTACCAGTCCGTCGCGTCGGAACAGCACAACGAACGCCAACGGAATAAACGCGACGAAGCCCCACAACCAACCCAGCAGGTGAATCAGGATCGACGCGACAATCGCCGCGCCCAAGGTCAGCACCAACACCGAAAACAAGAAGCGCTTGATGATCTCGTCGGCGTTCGGCAGTTTCTTTTCCGCCAGCGCTTCGCCGGCCAGAGTATAGCCTTCGCGCAGCCAGCGCGCGATGATCCAAAACAACACCGGCAGCAGGATCAAGCCCATCCCATAGAGGGTCAGCGCTACGTCCGACCAGAGGAACTTATACATTGGGATCTCAACCCCGGCGCGCCATTGATCGATGGTCCCGCCGTACAAGAAGCGGCGAAAACCGGTGCCGTCCCAACCGTGCACCAAAATAAAGAACATGCAGAAGTAGCCAAGCACCCACTGCAGGTTGGCTAGGTATACGCGCCCGCGACGCAGCAGCCAGTAGCTCACATAGAAGCCGAGTATCCCCTGTGTCACGTTGGTGATGGCGAAAGCCGCCACCAGCCATCCCCACAGGTTGCGGTCGAAGACGAACATCGTCTCCCAACCCGGGAAGTTCCACAGCAAGTAAATGCCCGACGGCGCGAACAGGCACGATAGATACAACAGGTTTTTTACGAAAAACGGCGACGTGCTGGGCTTTTCGACCGGTTCAAGCTGCCGAAAAGCCGCCGAGGCCATACTCGCGCCCAACGCGTAACTCCAGAAAACATCCACTTGAACCACGTGCGTCCTCCCTCTCTTCGAATGTAAAAATCAAGATACGGTAGCAATAACCCCAGCGCGTGGCAACGCGCGCCGCGCGGTCTTTTCGCTACAAGCCGCTTGCGGCGGCGAATTGGCACGAAGGTCAATCGCGCTTATAATCATGATCCGCGAAGCGAAAGGGGTAGTCATGTTTAAACGCGCCGCGTGGATATTTTTGATCGTTTTGTCTCTTCTTTTCGTTGTTGCAGCTTGCGGCGACGACGACGACGACGATGCGTCGGCCGACGACGACACCGGCGACGACGACGACGACAATGACAACGACGATGACGATGACAACAACGACGACGACGATGACGACGATGACGACGACAATGACGACGACGACAATGACGACGACGACACTACTCCGCTCGCCGATGACTGGGTTGCTCCCTGGCCGCAGGCGGCCGTCGAACCGGCCGACTACGACGAAACCGTTGCAGCGGGCGCGCTGCGAACCAAGGCCGAGGAATACGACCAATGGCACGTCGATTACCACCAGCCTTATTACGGCGGCACCATCGGTGTGGTGTTTACCGATGAAACACGCGCGGAAGTCGCCGGTTACCACGACTGGGGCGATAGCTGCGAATGGACCGGGCTGTATTTGGGCAGCCAGGCCATGCGCTACCACATCACCGGTGATCCGGCGGTCAAGGCGACAGCGGTGCGCATCGCCGAGTATTTGTCGGGCAATCTGCACGTTACGGAAACGCCGGGTTTCATCGCTCGATACTGGGCGGAGCAGGATCCGTTGATCTACCCGAGCGACGCTTGGTGCGACGACCCGGCGCAGAGCCGCTGCCATCACCACGAGACGGGTCCCAACGCGGGCAGGTGGTGGTGGGGCGAAACCAGCCGCGACATGTACAACGGTTGGATGTTCGGCATGACGGCGGCCTACGACCTGGTCGATGACGAAGATATGCGCGAGATGATTCGCGACGACGTGACCACGCTGTTCGACACCCTGCTGGAGCAAAACTGGTGGATTCTCGACGAAGAACACGCCCCCACCGATTCGGCCCCTCATGTGGAAGGCCCGATGCGCGTGGCGTGGATCTTGATGGCGTATCACATCACCGGCGAGGCGCGGTACAAAGCCGAATTGCAGAAGTGGCTGCGCAACGACCATCACCTGACGCTGCACGTGCTCAGCATCACGTTCATGAACCGCTACGCCCAGTACTACGGAAACTGTTTGAGTCACGAGCTCTGGTACAACCTGCTGCGGCTCGGCAAAGTGTACTTCAGCGCCGAGGACTACGCCTTCTTCCTCAACGTGTTTGAAACGCAGGTGCACACCTTCACGCGGCTTTCGCATAACGCGTTTTACAACGCCGTGTTCATGTCGCAGGGCGATTACACGCCGGAGGCGAAGGATGATCCCTATGCCGAGCAATTGCTGCAGGACATCACGGAATTCCGCGACGCGCCGCTGGCTCGTTACTACCTGCCGGAGCGCGACCCGGGCAGCTATGAGTTGGACCCGCTGTCGGTTTTCCTACACGACTTGATGGAAGAGTATCCGTTCCTGGAAGAGTTGATGGGCGGGGTCAATTACCAAGCGCAGGAGGCCTTCGGCGTTCAGCAGCAATGCTCGACGGATTTTCTGTATCAACGCAATCCGTTCCGCTTTACCGAGTGGGGGCAGGATCGCCCGGACATCGTCAATCCCGGAGTGGACTACCTGATTTCCTATTGGATGTCCGCCTACCACAAGTTCATCGACAAGGCGTTGTAGCGGGCTCGGCAAGCGCGAAACGAACACAGGGCCCACAAGGAGTCGTACCGTGCCACGAAAACGAAACGCAATATTCTGGCTGCTTGTTCTCTGTGCCGCGCTGATCCTTTTCGGGCTTTCCGCCTGTCAATCAAACGATGAAAACGATGACGAATTCGATGACGGCGACGCTATTGGTGACGACGACGACAATGATGACGACAATAACAATGACGACAACGACGATAATAATGACGACAATGATGACGACGACAACGATAACGACGACAACGACAACGATAATGATGACGACGACACCACCCCGTATTGGGCGGTGGGCGAGGATCTCGGCCCGCTGGACATGAACGAATACCGGCCCCTCGGCGATCAGGGTCTCAACTCCTACGAATGGGAAACGGGCCTGGCGGCCAAAGACGCGCTGCTGCAAAGCACAAGTGTCAAATGGGTCGCGGCGTATGACCCGGCGGCAGACTTGTACACCGTCTGGCACGCCGACGGCGAGTTGAGTTTCTCGCGCACCATCGGCGCCAAGGGCCCGGAAATTACAGTCGAAAACCAAATCGGCCCGGACCCCTTCCCTTACACCGATCCGATGACCGGCGCGGGTTACGACGCGGAGCTGGCTCTGCTGGAAAACCCGGAGGGGATTCAACTGCCCGAGCACGGCTACGACCCCGACGACCCGCGAGTCGGCTGGATGCCCGATGACCTGGCCGTGTATCCCAACGCGCTGGAACGCATTGCGCAGATTTTCGACTCGCCGCACGGGCCGGACATCGCTTTTGACGTGCATGCTTCGCACGCCGGCGGCGGCGGCACCCACGGCAACCTGGGTTTGATGCAAGCGCGCTCGACCTTGCTGCTGGCCGGGGCGGGCGTGAATCCGGGCGTGCTCGTCGACAACTACGCGCGCCAGGTGGATATCGCGCCGACCGTGCTGGCGCTGCTGGGCGCGGATACCACCACGGGCGTGGACGAACGCGGACACCGTGTCACGAACAACTTTCTCACCTGGCAAGACGGGCAGGCGCTGGCCGAGGTGATGACCGACCCGAGCGTGCAGGGCCTGGCCGATTACGCGGTGATTTTCCTGTTCGACGGCCTGGCGCCCAACGAACTTTACTACCACTACGAAAACCAAGGCGGCGGCGGGTTGGACCTGCCGAACTTTTTCGAGTTGATCGAAAACGGTTCGTTCTACAAGGGCGGCGCGCTGGTGGGTTGGCCGAGCATGTCGCTGCCGGGTCACACATCGCTGGGCACCGGCACGTATCAAGGCCACCACGGTATGCTCAACAACGACGTCTACCGACCGGACCTGGACGAATTTTTCTCGTTCGGCTGGTTTACCGATCGGCTCGACGAGATCCTGCACGACCCGCAGATCGCGGTCGATTTCTACCTGCTCTTTTTCGAAGACGAGCGCGGTGTGGAGTCGCTGTACGACGCCGTGCATCGCAGCTTCGGCGATTGGGACCTGCTCCGGCCCGGGGCGTGGCAGCAAAGCGCCTACACCTCGTGCGTCAACGAACTGACCTTCCTGGGCGCCGACTACGGTTTCTACCCGCTGATGCAAGTCGTCTCGCTGCTGCTGCCCGACGCGCGCGCGTTTGACGAGGAAATCTACTACCTGGCCGACTTTTCGGTACCGTGGCAAATTAAGGCAACCCTCGTCGACCCGACCCACGACGTTCCCAAATTGACCTACGCCTCGTTCTACATCACCGACAAACACGGCGAGCAGTACGGCCCCCACTCGGCGGCGGTGCGCGACGACCTGTTTTTGCTCGATGACAAGATCGGGCAGGTCATGGACGCCTATCGCAACGCGGGCGTCTACGACCGCACGGTGTTCATCGTGACCAGCGACCACGGCATGGAATTGGTGAAGCCGGGCTCTGTCGACCCGTGGAAGCCGTACCTGGACGCCACGGGTATCAAGTACCGTACGCTGCTCGGGTCACGGCAGGTGTATCTGCATGTGATGCGCGTGGCGGCCGCGTGGCCGACGGCCACCACCTTGGCGCTGACGGTCACCAGCGACAATACCGGGGAGGTAGTCGCGGATGCGGCGGTCACCGTTACCGGTGGCTCCTGCCAGCCATGCGAGGCGATCACCGATGAGTTCGGCGAAGCATCCGTCGACTTCGCCGAAGCGCCGACGGGCGCGGTGCTCGTCGAAGTAGTCCACGACGATTACACGCCGGCCGTCGTAGACGTTTTACCGGCCCGTTGACCCGTTTGGTTCCAGCGACGATCATATCGACGTGAGCAAACCAGCCGCCAAACCGCGCCGCAAGTTCATCCTGGCTGAGAACGCCGGGTTCTGCTTTGGCGTGCGGCGGGCGGTGGACATGGTGCTGTCTGAGAGCGCGAGCAAGCACGGCACCATCGCCACTTACGGCCCGCTGGTCCACAATCCGCAGGTGATCGAGCTGTTGACCCTGCGCGACATCGCCTGCGCCGAAAACCTCGACGAGTTGCAGGAAGGCATGGCGGTGATCCGCAGCCACGGCGTGCCGCCCGGCGACGTGGATGTCCTGCGCGAGCGCGGTCTGGAAATCCTCAACGCCACGTGCCCCAAAGTGCAGGCGGTGCAAACGGTCATCGAACGCGAGGCGGCCAAAGGCCGCACGGTGGTCATCTTCGGCGAGAAGGAGCATCCGGAAGTCATCGGCCTGATGGGCGCGGCGCGCGACGGCGACTGCCACGTGGTGTTCAGCCTCGAAGAGTTCGACGCCCTGCAACTGCCGCCGAGTAAGCCGATTACGCTGGTGGCGCAAACCACGTCCAACCGTCGCGCCTATTACGAACTCGTCGAGCACCTGGAGGCCAAGCACACCGACCTCAACGTGCGCCACACGATCTGCAACGCCACGGAGCGCCGCCAGCAAGACATCCGCGAGCTGGCCGAAACGGTGCAGGCGATAATCGTCATCGGCGGCAAAAACAGCGGCAACACGCGGCGGCTGGCGATGATCGGTGAGGAACTCGGTCTGCCTACCTGGCACATCGAGACCGCCGACGAACTCGAGGGCATCGATTTCTCGCCGTACGATACGGTCGGTGTCACTGCCGGAGCCAGCACGCCCAGTTGGATCATCGACCGCGTCATGACGCGCCTGCAGGAAATGGAAGAAGCCGAGTCGCAGCCCCTGTTGGCTCGGGCGCGGCGCGTGATCGAGGCGCTGGCGGCGGCGCACGTAACCACGGGCTTGGCGGCGGGCGCGCTGGCCTACGTGGGCGCCATGCTGATGGGTGTCAGTTTTCGCGTCGACTTCTTTTTGCTCGTAGCCTGCTACGTGCTGTCGATGCACGTGCTCAATCGCTTCACCGAAACCGGCGTCGACAAGTTCCGCGACGACCCCAAACGACAGGCGTTCTATCGCCGTTTCAACCTGATCTTGTGGGTGTTGGGCATCGGCTCGGGGCTGGCGGCGATCGTCCTGGGTTTCAAATTGGGCGTCGTGCCGTTTTGGATTGTGCTCGCGGCGTCGATCATCGGCATGCTGTATTCGGTGCGCGTCGTGCCGCGAAGTTGGATGGGTTTTCTGGGCTTCCGGCGCCTCAAAGACATCGCCGCCAGCAAAAATTTCTTCGTCGCCTCGGCGTGGGCGCTGGTGAGCATCTTCCCCCTCTTTTTCGTCGACCAATCCGGCTCGTGGCACCGTGTGGTGCTCTCATTTCTCTTTTTGTTCCTGGTCACGGGCCTGCGATCGGTCATTTTGGATTTGTCGGACATGGCGTCCGACCGCCTCGTGGGCCGCGAAACCATCCCGCTCGTGCTGGGCCCGGCGCGCACCTACACACTCATTCGCTACGTGCTGGTGGGGCTGGTGGTGAGCCTGTACGGGCTGGCCGCCGCCGGTTGGCTGCCGGGGTTGGCATGGATTCTCGGCCACTGGATTTTGGTGGAATTCCTATACTTCGAGTTCTTCCGCCGGCCGGTGCAACTGCCCACCCTCACCCGCGACATGGTCGTTGACATGCACTTCATCGTGGCGGGAATCGTCGCGTTTATCTGGCGTTCGCTCGTTTAGACTTCCACCGCCGCCCAGGCCAGGGGCAAATGCACGGTACGGACACCTTCGGCCCAGGCGCGCCGCGCCTGCCTTTCCAGCACCCGCAACGTGCGTTCCTCGACCAGATCGGCCAAGGTCCAGCGGTGATGCCGCCACGCGGCGTCGATTGCGTTCTCGTCGGCGGGCCACGGCCCGGCGGTGATGCCCAACTCGCGGATCGTCAACCCGGCCTCGACGAGCCAAGCCCGTAACTGCCGCCCGGCCAGGGGGTCGGCGCCCTGGGTGGCCAGTGCGGCGGCGATCCGCGGGCCCAGGCCCAGGTCCGGCCATTCGAGGTAGCCGCCCCAGTCGGGTTCGGCCATGACCAGCACGATCGCGCCGGGTCGGCTGACGCGTTTCATTTCGGCCAGTAAGGCGACCGGCTCGGTCGCCCACAACAAGGTGAAATGGCAGCAGCACAGGTCGAAGGTGTCGTCGGCGAAAGGTAGCCGCGCGGGCCGGCTGACGACGAATTCAGGCCCCGAGTGGGCACGCCGGGCCACAGTTAGAATATCCTCGTCGATGTCGCAGCCGGTGGCGCCGTGTTTGACCTTGGCGTGTAGTTCGGCCGTCAGCCAACCGCCCCCGCATCCGACATCCAGCGCGCGTTCGCGGGTGCCGATCTCGGCGAGGCGATAGAGATAGGCGCGCAGCGAACGCGTCCAGCCGGCCTGGCTATCGTAGTGGGCGAGTTTGCCTTCGAGGGCGGAAGCGGTCATCTCAATCGTGCAAGCGACGGTAGAGCGGGCAGCCGCCGCCGCAGACTTCCAGGTCGTGACATTCGGCGCATTTTTCGTCGACCCAGGTGTGCTCGCGCAGCTCGACGAGCCGCGGGTCGTTCCAGATCGCCTTCCAGTCGTCGTCCAGGAAATGTCCGAGCGCCTCGTAGTAGCTCTGGCAGGGAATCACCTGAGCGTTGGGTTCGATGCACATGTTGTAACGGCCCGCGGTGCACTGCTTGATGCCCAGGCCCAGGTCGATGGGGTTGCAGGTGCAGTATTGCGTGGGCGTGTACCACAAAAACGCCATCTCGAGTTCGGTGACATGGTCGCGCACGGCCTCGAGCACTTCGGGCAGTTCCGCCTCTTCCAGGGCGTCGGGATTGTTCTCGCCCTGCCCCGCGTGAATGAAGCCGTTCATCGCCACGTTGCGCACGCCCAAGGCGTGGAGGAAGTCGAACGTCTGCAAAACCGTTTCGCGGTTTTGGCGTGAAAGCGTCGTGTTGGTCAGCAGATACGCCCCCGAGGCGACAATGTTCTTGATGCCCGCCACGGTTTCGGCGTGAGCGCCGGAAACGCCGACCATGGCGTCGTGTATCGCCGGGTCGTGGCTCTCCAAGGTGATTTGCACGTGGTCGAGCCCGGCATCGAGCAGGGTGTCGAGGTAGGCGCGGTCGGCCAACATGCGGCCGTTGCTGATCAGGCCGGTGACTTGTCCCAGTTCCTCGGCCTTCTGGATGAACGCCGCCAGGTCCGGGTGCAGGGTCGCCTCGCCGCCGGTGAAAATAAGCTGCGGGATACCCAGTGCCCAGGTTTTTTCGATGACGGCCAGCCATCGTTCCCGCGGCAGGCTGGGCATTGTGCGGTCCCGCGCGACATAGCAGTGGCCGCATTGGTTGTTGCATTCGTAGGTGATCGCCAAATCCATGCGATGCGGTACGCTGCCGCGCGTGGTGAAGGGCTCGACGCGGTCCAGGTCGAGGTAGGTGACGGGGCAGATGTCGTCGCGGGAGGCGAGCATGTGGATTTTGTTTTTGAGGTCCACGTAGTCGCGCCGCAGTTGGCTTTTCGGCGCTTTGTAGCGGGCATTGAGTCGCGCGACGGCGTCTTTATCCGAGACGCGCTGCAGGACGAGTTGCGCCATTTCGGCGGCGGTGGCGTTCAGGTGGAGAATTTTCGCCGCGTTGACAATCAACACGCCGGAGCCGTCGGGTTCGATCCGCAGGTGCAGCCGAACACCTTCGGTTTCGCCTTCGCCGCGAAAGTGGGTGATACCCGGCTGCGGGTCGCCCGGCGGCACAAACCAGTTCGCTATTCGCTGCCAAATCGACATCGTCGCGCTCCGCTCGGTTCGTGGATGATCGAAGTATAGCGCAGGCGGGCGCACATCAAAATGCCGGTGGCGGAAAGTCTTGCGGTTAACAGGTCTTAAATGAGGCGAGCCTGGTTTCCGGCAGTTTGGATTTCGTATCGACCACTGAGCACAACCTGGAATAGCTGAACGCCTAAACACCTGAGGGTTCAGCGCGGCTCGATCCACGCAAAGCGCCCGGCAAACGCGGGCGCCGATAAAAGCGCCGCTTAGTCGGCGAACTGCTTCTTAACGATCGCGAAGGCTTCCTCGGACGCCGCCAGGGTTTTGTTTACGTCCTTATCCGTATGCGCGGTGGACATGAACCAGTTGTGGTGCGGGTGGAAGAAATGCCCGCGTTTGACCATCTCGGAGCAGAACACCTGGAAGCGCATAAAATTGTTCTCTTTGGCGAAACGAATGAAGGGGATCGCGGGCGGACCCGTGGGCTTCATCTCGTAACCAAAGGCTTTGCCGCGTTCCACCAAGCCATCCATCAGCATTTGGCCGATATGCGCCATCTTGGCGATGCCATCGATCTTGGCCAAGTAGTCGATGTTGACCAAAGCCGCGGCCATCGACGCCACACTGTTCCAGTACGAACCGGTGAGAAATACACGGGACGCCGCGTTTTTCAACTCGTTGCGACCCACCGCCGCCGATAGCGGGTAACCGTTGGCGATGGCCTTGCAGTAACAAGAGATGTCGGGCTCAAAGCCGAAGTAATAGTTGCTGCCGCGCAGGTCGAGGCGGAAACCGCAGCGCACGTCGTCGAGAATCAGCACCGTGCCGTGGTCGTCGCACATCTTACGCACGCCTTGCCAGAAGCCGGGCGCGGGCAGTTCCAGATCGGCAAATGCCGGGTGGTGGAAGGGCGTCATGATCACGCCGGCGATATCGTCGCCGTGCTTGGCAAACAGGCTTTGCAGTTCGTCCAGCCGGTTCCACGTGAAATACAAATTGTGGGCGCGGTCTTCCGGGATTTGGCCGCCGTGCCCCGGATCGCACCAGGCGTGGGCGCCGTGGTATTCGGAGCGAACCATGACGATCTTGCGCCGACCGGTGTGTTCGCGCGCCACGCGGGTGGCCCAAGTGGTAACGTCCGAACCGTTTTTGGCGAAGACAGCCCAATCGGCGAAGGGGATCAAGTCGACGAGCTTTTCGGCCATCAGGACCAAGAGCTCGCTGGGATGATTGAAGCAATTGCCGCCGTTCAGCTCCGCCTGCGCCGCCTTTTCCACCACGGGATTGGCGTAGCCGGTGACCATCGGCCCGTACGCACACAGGTAGTCGATGTAGCGGTTGCCGTCGACATCCCAGTAGTAGGCGCCCTTGCCGTGGGTGGCGAAATAGGGGAAGGAACCGGGCACGGTCAGCGCCGGGCTCTGGTGGCCGTAGATCGCGCCGGGCGCGACTTTCGCCACGCGCAGAAAGAGCTCCTCGCTCTTCTGGAAGCTGGGTGACGGCGGCGCGGCTTTCTTTTTGGCGGCGGCTTTCTTCACCGCGGGTTTTTTCGGCGCGGCCTTCTTTTTTGCAGCCGGTTTTTTCACGGCGGCTTTCTTAGTCTTCTGAGTGGTTTTTTTGGTAGCCATGCTCGACTCCTGTCTAGGCGAGGTAGGACTCGACGTTTTCCATCACGGCACTAACGTCGTCGACCATTGGAATCAGCCCGCGAATCACTAAATCACGCTTGCCCAACGCGGCCATCGTGTCGATCGCGCCGTTGACCAGATCCATCGCGATGGCCGGGCTGGCGAACGACAGTTCCGCCGTGGGGTCGGCGACTTTACCGTCTCCGGCCAAGAATGTGCCGGCGCCGGTTTTCTTGAAGTAGAAGTCCGGCCCCTCCGGTGCGATGATCATGTTCAAGGTGCCCCCGGCGGGGATGTGATTGGCGAAGGCCGCTTGCGCCGAGTCGTGTTCGCAGAGAATCGCCGTGGCCCAAGTGGCCACCGAGAGCTTGGCGGTCAGCACTTTTTGGCGAATTTCGCCTTCCAGCGGCTGGCCGTCGAGTTCTTTGAGGTAATACTCGAGGCGCTTGGTCAGAGCGATGAATCCCTTGATCAGCTTCACGTTCCAGAAGCCGTTGATCAGCGGCAACGTGACGCCCTGGCCCAAGAATAAATTGTTGAGCAGCGTCGCGGTGGGGAACCAGAAGTTGACGTCGGGTTTCACCGCCGCTTGGCGGTAGGCGCGGCATTTGCCGCCGGTAAACTGCAATTGCGCGCTCGGGCCGCCGAGGTAGCCGAATTGGATCGTCGCGTTCCAATCCTTAGTGACATCCTGCGCCTCGCGGTCGAATTCGCAGATCTTCGCGAGTACGGGCAGAACAGCGTGCAGATGCAAACGCGCCAGAATATTTTGCCGGTCCATTTGCCGTGTCTCCTTCTGAAACGGTGAATTGCGCCTGTTTCCCAAATCGCCGCCAAGCTAGCACGAAGCGGGGGACGACGCCAGCCTATTTACAACAATTATTGGAGCATATATTCACATTCGGCAAGGGGGCGGAAATCCGGGTCGCCGTGCCGTTTTCGCAGCGCTTGTATGGCCCCAAGAAAGGGTTCACGATGGCCTGGCAATCTCTCCTCCATGAGGCAAAAAATGTCGCTGTTTGGTCAGCCGGACATTGCCGCGTTGAAGGCGGCGCGCGACGCAAACGGTCTTATCAAGGCGCTTCGCCACGACGAGGTTCGTGAGGGAGCGGTCGCCGCGCTGGTCGACTTGGGGCCGACGTCGGTGAAGCCGTTGTTGGACGCCGTATCGCCGGATGAAAACGCCGCCGTGCAAAGCGCCGTGGCCGCCGCACTTCGCGATCTGGCCGCCGCTTCGCACTCGTCCTTCAAATCCGCGTTACGCGACCACGATGTGCACGAGCGTAAGAGCGCGGTGATGGGTTTGGCCGCGTTGGGGCCGGAACATGCGGTTCCCCTGTTATCTCTGGCATTGTCCGACACAAAGACGGGCGTTCGCATTGCGGCCGAGGCGTTGCTGGCGGCGTGGGCGAGTCCGAAATCCGTACGCGGGTTGCGTTTTGCGCTTTTGCGGTTGGTGCGCGGAACGGACGAATTCGATCAACAGCATGAGCTTCCCGTTCTCGTTACGGCACTTACGGCCGTGGGCGATGAAGCCGCCATTCGCGCCTTGGCCGACGGCATGGTGAAATCAACCTCGGTGACGTGCATGGGCCAGACGAAGGGCGCATTGGTAACGTTCGGGTCGGCAGCGGTAACGGCGGTCGGGGAAGCATTGGACGACGCCGGCGAGAATAAGCAGGCCGTTTTCTACGCGTTGGATTTCTTCCGCGTCGTCAAGGACCCCGGCGGTGTCGCGTTCGTGGCGCGCCTGTTGGATCATTCCGATAGCTTAGTGCGCGAAACGGCAATCGAAACCTTGGGGACAATCGGCGGCGGCCCGGTCATTCCACCGCTGCTGCGAGCGTTGGATGACGGCAGCAAATCCGTGAGGCGGACGGCCGCGCACACGCTCGGCAAGCACGGGGACGCCTCGGCCGTTCCGGCACTCGAAAAAATCGCGGCGGAGGATTCCTGGACGGTGCGCCGCGCCGCCGCCAAGGCGCTCAAACAAATCGCAAAGCGCTGCTGATCGCCACCGGCGCACTTCCCGCAAAGCCTCTCCGGAACGGATGCCTCGTCTTTCCCACCACGCGGCAACTTGCTAAGATGCAAAACCATCATTGCGGCACACAAAGGACCGAAGCCATGAGCGCCAAGCTGAAACTGGCCGTTTTCCTATCCGGCGGCGGCTCGAATTTCGAAGCCATCGCCGAGAATTGCGCCGCGGGCAAGATCGCCTGCGAAGTGGTCGTCGTGTTTTCCAACCGCGCTGATGCCTACGGCTTGGAGCGCGCGCGCAAATTCGGCATCGACACCGTCTGCCTGGACGATCGCGAATTTCCGTCCCGCGCCGCCCACGAAGCCGCGTCGCGCGAGGCCCTGGCGCCTTTTAAGTTCGACCTGATCGTGTTGGCCGGTTACATGCGCTTGATGACGGCGGCGTTCATCGCCGACTACCGCCTGAAAAAGTTCGACCTGCCGGGCGTCATCAACATTCACCCGGCCGACACCGCCGTTTACCAAGGCGTCCACGGCTACGAGTTCGCCATGGGGCTAACGAAAAAAGGGCCGCGGCTGACCGAAACAAAAATTTCCGTGCACTTCATCGACGCCGGGATGGATACCGGGCCGCTCATCGCCCAACGCCCCGTGCCGGTGTTGCCCGAGGACGACTTGGACGCGGTCAAGGAACGCGGTTTGGCGGTCGAGTGGGAACTATACAGCGCCGTGCTCGATGCGATCGCGCGCGGCAAAGTGCGAGTGCAGGACGGCCGCTACACCATTGTCGATGACAGCGAGGCTTGAGGGTTATATGAAGGAAAAAGACATCACCGTGCCGACCGATCTGCCGCGCGACGCCTTTCCGTCGCAGCTCGAAATCAGCTTTGTCGAGGGCGGTCAACGACAAACCCTGCAATACGAGAAGGTAACGTGGCCGGTGGAAGGCGGCCGTTCCGGTTTGCGGTACGGCGAAAACGTGGACCGTCCCGCGGCGCTGTACCGGCTGATCAACGGTAATTTGGTGATCGGCGAGGTGGAACTGGTCGCCCCGCACCCGCATCTGACCAGCGCGGCCGTGTTGCTGCAACAAGGTAAGCACCCGAGCAAGACCGGCCTGCGCGACGCCGATATCGCCTTGGCGGTGTTTCGCCAAACGCTGGAGAAGCCGACCTGCGTTATCGTCAAGCACAACAACCCTTGCGGCGCCGCGATACGCTCAAGTGTGGAGGAGGCGTTTTGGTCGGCGTTTCTGGCCAACCGCGTCGGCACCCGCGGTGGATGCGCGGCCTTTAACCGCTCCGTGAACCGAGCGACGGCCGAGGCGATTCTGCACGCGTCGCTCGATGTGGTCGTCGCGCCGGATTTCGAGCCGGGCGCGGTGGAGCAATTGGCGGCCAATCCGCGCTTGTGCCTGCTGCGTGTGGGCGGTATCGACCGCTTGACGCAGTGGGTGGGTCGGCCGTATCTCGAGTTCGCGAGTCTGCAGGATGGCGGCGTGGTCGCCCAGTGGGCCGTGACGCCGCAGCCGCTGACCCGTGACGATTGCCGGCCGGCGCAAGCGGTGGCACACAACGCGGAGGTTCGTTCTCAGCGTCAACCCACGGGCGAGGAATGGGAAAATTTGCTGTTCGCGTGGAAGCTGGCCGAAGTCACCGTCAGCGACAGCATCGTGTACGTCAAAGACGGGACGACGGTCGCCGTGGGGGTGGGCGGCCAGGATCGCACGGCGGTCGCCCAGACGACGCGCGACAAGGCGTACCACGCGATGGCCGATCGGCTGGCGTGGGAGCGTTTCAAGCGGCCGTTCACTACGTTATCGGACCCGGAAATGCGCCGGTCGGTGTGGGACGACACGGTGGAACTACGTGGCGGCTTGATCGGCGCGTCGATGGCCTCGGACGGGGCGATTTTCGACACGGGTCCGGTCGAGGTTTCGATCGCCGAAGGCATCCGGACGATCATGCAACCGGGCGGTGCCCCGGCTGATGCCGAGAACACGCAACTGTGCAACGAAGCCCATGTGGCGATGGTATTTACCGGCATCCGCGTATTCCGCCACTAACCGAACCTGGTCCGTATCGCACCATTTTGGCCTTAAACCATTGGGGACAGGCACCAACCGTTTTGAAAACGTGACATGAACAAATACAGCCACTTACGGATTCCCCAGCCCCCAAAATTGGGGTCAGGCACCAACGTGTTGGGTGCCGATACTACGAAATGTAACGGAGGCGTTTATTGCGTACAGGACAGCTGACCATTGTTTTCATGTTAATGCTAACCGTTATCGTTTTGTTCGGTGCTTGCGCCGAAGGTGACGACGACGATGACACCAATACGCCCGCGCCCGCCGATGACGACGACGATGACAACAACGACGACGACGATAACGACGACGACAATGACGACAATGACAATGACGACGACACCACGCCCTTCGAACCCGCCGCGTACGTCGACCCCTTCATCGGCACAGCCGGCGATCACGGACAATTGCACCCGGCGGCCACCACGCCATTCGGTTTGGTCAAATTGGGGCCCGACACGCAGCCCGGCGGCCATGCGGGCTACGATTACGGCGCGCGCTTGGTACGCGGCTTTTCGCACACCCGTATCGGAGGAGTCGGCTGCAACGGCGCAGGCGGCAGCGTGCGGCTACTGCCTTTCCTCGAGGGACAAGGGCGTTTCGCCACGCTGAACAAGACCTCCGAAACAGCCTCACCGGGCTACTACTCCGTCATTCTGCAAGACGTGCAATCCATCGGGGTCGAGCTGACCGCGACCGCGCATGTCGGCCGCCATCGTTACACCTTCGCCGAGGGTGGTGTCGTCCGTGTGCGCCTGACGCTCAACGAACCGTTCGCCGATAACCGCGGGTCCGACTGGACGCTCGGCGAGGCTGAAGTGACCGGCCGGGTGTCGGCCACCAACGTGTGCAATCGCGGCCGGTACGAATTTTTCTTCGCCGCCGCGTTCGACCACCCCGTCACCGCGTGGGAGGAAGTGCCCGCCTCCCAGGAATCCACCGACGTCATCCTGACCTTCGATTTGGGCAAGGAAAAGGTGCTGCAAGCCAAGGTCGGGCTGGCCACCGTCGACGCGGCGCAGGCAACGGCCAATCGTGACGCGGAAACGCCGGGATGGGACTTCGACGCCACGCACGCGCAAGCCCGAACGGCGTGGAACGAACACCTGGGAAGGGTCGTGGTCACCGGCGCGGAGGAACACCGACGCTTGTTCTACACGCTGCTTTATCGCGCGTCGCTGCTGCCCGTGGACATTACGGGCGTCGACGGCGCCTACCGCGGCACCGACGGCGAGGTACACGCGGCCGCGGGTCATGTGCGCTATCACGGCTGGTCGTTGTGGGATACCTATCGCAACAAGTACGCGCTGCAAACGCTTCTGGATCCAGAGCGCGTCGGCGATTGGTCGCGCTCGCTCGTCGAGCTGTATCAGCAGGGCAAAGCCGACTGGGCGACCGATCACGAGCCCTGCCCCACCGTGCGCACCGAGCACGCTCCGGCGCTGCTGCTTGACGCGGCGGCCAAGGGGATCGACGACTTCGGTCTGGCCGACGCGTTTGACGAAATCCTCGCCGAGGCCGCGGCGCTGGCGCCCGATTCACCCGATACGGTGCTGGAGGCGTCGTACGATTACTGGGCCGTCGCGGAACTGGCCGAGCTGTTGGGCGATCAAACTCACCGCGACCTGTACCGGGCGCGCGCCTTGGAGTACGAGTCGACGTGGCTTGAGCATTTCGCGGTGATGGGTGAGGACGCCGACGTCATGCACGCCCGAGGTTTGTACGAAGGCACGCTGTGGCAGTACCGCTGGGCCGTCGTGCACGATATCGAGGGCATTGCCGCGATGGTGGGCGGCCGGGACGAGTTGCGTTCACAACTCGAGTACTATTTTGCTGAGGAACTGCACAACCACGGCAACGAACCGGATATCCACGCGCCCTTTCTATTCAACCATTTGGGTGCGCCGTGGCGCTCGCAACAGATCGTGCGCGAACTGCTGCTGCAGCCGGTCAATCAGTGGTACGGCACGCACGACAAGTGGCCGATTCCCTACCACGGCCACATCTACCGCGATCAACCCAAGGGCTTTATTCCGGAGATGGACGACGATGCGGGCACGATGTCCGCTTGGTTCGTGCTGGCCTCGCTGGGGCTTTATCCGGTGACGATCGGCCGACCGATCTACATGCTGACCGGGCCGATTTTCAGCGAGGCGATCTGCCGCGTCGACGGCGATGTGCGTTTTGTCATCCGCGCCGAGAATCTCTCGGATGAGGCGATGTACATCCAGGAAGTTTATCTCAACGGTGCGGCGCTCGAACGGGCGTGGATCACCCACGACGAATTGGTCGCGGGGGGCGAATTGCTCTTTGTCATGGGCGAAGAGCCGAACCCGGCCTGGGGCGCTGATGTGTCGCAACTACCCCCGAACGGCATCGATTGGGTTATGTGAAGCGCGTTTTTGTGAGGCTCGCCAAGCGCCGGGTGGCATAGTCTCACCGCCAACGGTGGGGAGGCTGTGTGGTCAACGGCAAAGTCGTCAGATGCACGCGGTTTTGGGTCTAGGCTTAGCCTGGGGGGGAAGAACGGAGAGGGAGGGATTCGAACCCTCGGAGGGCGTAAACCCTCACACGCTTAGCAGGCGTGCACCTTAAGCCACTCGGTCACCTCTCCAAACGTAAGCCGAAAGAAAGCGGAGGGAGAGGGATTCGAACCCCCGGAACATTGCTGCTCAACGGTTTTCAAGACCGCCGCCTTCGACCACTCGGCCATCCCTCCGAAACCAGAGGCAGCCGCCGAAGCCGAAGTCGGCATCCCTCAGCCGCTTCCCCTTTCGGCCATCTGGGAAAGAACACGCTCAACAAGAGGTCGCTATATATCACCCGCGTGGGCGAGCGGCAAGCCCCCTGGACGATTCGGGCGGGCGCTCGGCGGGCTGCATCTAAACTCACGAAAAACGCATAAAAATACGTGTTTTCAAGGCCTTGACACTCGTTCGGGCCGTTCCTATCCTGGCTTCGCATGATCAAGACCGCAAGTTCTTGACGGATCTTTCAACAACCTCTCGCAAAGGCAAGGAGACGACCCATGGCCGCCCAGAAAGTGGTGATCGCCGGAGCCGGCGGACGTGATTTTCACAACTTCAACGTGTTTTTTCGCGATAATGAGAACTACCAGGTCGTCGCCTTTACGGCCACGCAAATCCCCAACATCGATGACCGCCGCTACCCGCCCGAGTTGGCGGGATCGCTCTACGGTGAAGGCATTCCGATCGTTCCCGAAGCTGAATTGGTCGATCTGATTCGAGAGCATTCGGTCGACCAAGTCGTTTTCTCCTATTCCGACGTCGCGCATCAAACCGTCATGTCGTTGGCCTCGATGGTCAACGCCGCCGGGGCGTCTTTCGTGCTGCTGGGCGCCGAGCAAACCATGCTCAAGGCGAAAGTGCCGGTGGTTTCGGTGTGCGCGGTTCGCACCGGTTGCGGCAAAAGCCAGACGACGCGCAAGGTCGTCAAGTTGCTGCAGGAGTCCGGCAAGCGCGTCGTGGCGATCCGTCATCCGATGCCTTACGGCAATTTGGTGAAGCAGCGGGTGCAGCGCTTTGCCGAAATGGCCGATTTGGACAAGCACGAATGCACGATCGAGGAGCGCGAGGAATACGAGCCGCACATCACAAGCGGCATTGTCTGCTACGCGGGGGTTGATTACGGCGCGATTCTGGCCGAGGCCGAGAAAGAAGCCGACGTGATCGTCTGGGACGGCGGCAACAACGACCTGCCCTTCTACGTTTCCGACTTGGAAATCGTCATCGTCGATCCGCACCGGGTCGGAGACGAAAGCACATATTATCCGGGCCTGACCAATACGCTGCGGGCCGACGTTGCGATCATCAACAAAATCGACACCGCCGACCCCGAGGCCGTCGTCGAACTGCGCCAAACGCTGCGCCAGTTGAATCCCGACGCCAAGATCATCGAAGCGGCGAGCCCGATTTTCGTGGACGACCCCAAGGTTATCGAGGGCGGGCGCGTCTTGGCCATCGAGGATGGCCCGACGCTCACCCACGGCGGCATGAGCTATGGCGTGGCCGTGTTGGCGGCGGAGCGTTTCGGGGCCGTGGAACTGGTCGATCCCACGCCTTTCCTGCAGGGCGATTATCTCGGCATCTTTGAAAAATACGATCATCTCGCCAATTTGCTGCCCGCGATCGGGTACGGCGATGAGCAAATTGCCGACTTGCAGGCCACGTTCGACGCGATGGAATGCGACGTGGTGATCATTGGTACGCCCATCGACTTGCGCCGCCTGATCGATTTCGGCGACACTCCAACGGTACGGGTCCGGTACGAACTGCAGGAAATCGGCAAGCCCGACCTAGTCGATGTCCTAAAAGAGAAAGGGCTGATTTGAAAAAAACGACCCTCCGCCGCGTATTGCTGATCGCGGCGCTGTGTTCGGCGAGCGTCGCCGCCGCCGCGACGATTTTGCCGCTGACGTGGCAACAACTGATCGAAAAGTCCGAACGAGTCGCTTTGGTGGAAGCCATCAGTCGCTCGGTGGAAGAATACGAAGGCATCCCGACGACGCTGGTCACCTGCCGGGTCACGCAAACCTATCGCGGCACCCCGGGCGCCTCATTGGTGTTGCGTCTGCCGGGCGGCAAGCGCGGCGACCTGACGATGAGAATCCCCGGCGCGCCGCTACCGGAAGTCGGCGACACCTTTCTCGTATTCGGTCGCGGCGACGGCACGCGGTACGGCGGGCGCGATGTCTTGCGGCCGGTGGGCATGGGACAAGGCATGCTGGCCGTGGTGGAGAAAAGCGGCCGGCGCTGGGTCGTGCAGGTCCTGGGCCGGGCACCCGAACGTTTCGCGGCGTGCGACGGCGCTGGGGAAGCATGCCGCCGACAGGTGGGCACTCTGGCGGAGCCGTTGGCGAATCTTGGGGATTTGCTGGCCGCCCCACAGGAGTAAGCGCTCATGAGATTTCGATTGTCGCTACTGTGGGCGTTTCTCTTCCTAATCGCGGCCGGTCCGGCCGTCGCTTTCGAATACAGCGATTGCGCGGGGCAGATTTGCCAATGGGACAGTTACCCCATTTCCTACTACGTTCGGCAACCGCTGGGCGTGGACCTTGCCGACGGTCCGACGGTGACAGCGCTGCGCAAATCCATCGAGCGTTGGAATTACGATCGCCAGACCTTTTGCGCGCCGCTTGAATTCCGCTACGACGGTCGCCGCGAAAGCGAGACGCCTGGGGCGCAGGATAATCGCAACACGGTCTTTTTCGAGACCGATCTTTGGCTTTTCGGCAAGCAGGCGCTGGCGGTCACGACGCTGTGGTTCGACAACACGGGCACGTTGCGCGAGGCCGATATTGCCTTCAACGCCATGGATTACCGCTGGTCGCTGGATACGAACGACCCGCAAAACGCCATTTACGAAATTCGCCCGACGTTGACGCACGAGGCCGGACATTTTTGGGGCTTGGACCATACCGCGGTGAAATCGGCCACCATGTATGCCTACTACACGTCTCGATTCCGCACCGAAGATTTAGACGAGGACGACATCCAGGCCGCCGCCGAACTCTTTTGCGGCGAGCCCTTGCCCGCCGACGATGCCGACGAACCCAACGACGGTTTTTACAACTCGCGAGCCCTCGACGGACGGACCGAACTGAGCAACAACCGGCTATACGACGACGATTGGTACATCCTCGATCTCCAAGCCGGGCGCCGACTCAAAGTGACGATCACCGATGAATCCGCCGACCGCTTCAAGTCGATCGAATTGTGGGAATCCGGAGACGGGGCGGACTCGCGGGAACGCTGTGACGGCGATTGCGCGCAAGTGCTCGGCGAGGCCGGGGAGGCGCGCAAAGCGTGGTTGCGGATAACCGGCGATTACGATGAACACGGCGTCCGAAGCGCGACGTATTCGGCCCTCCTGGAACAAGTGCTGCCCGGCGAGGAAGGCGAACTGACCGACGACGACGAGCCCGGCGGCGACGGTGACGACGACGATGACAGCGGGCGCGGTTGCGCGACGTTGCACGCCGGGCGCGGCCCACTCGATTTGGGCATGTTTGTGTTGCTTAGCATGGTCGCGCTGCTCGTGTTGCGGCGCCGTCGACGTTAAGGAGTGTTCGTATGGACATTTATCGCAGCGATCGCCAGATGGTCCTGGTTGCCCTGGGCGGCAACGCGTTGATTCGCCAGGGTGACACGCCCGACGTGAGCACCCAGGAACGCAACGCGGACGAGATCGTCTCGCGGCTGATGGTGTTAGTCGAACGCGATTTCAACCTCGTCGTCTCCCACGGCAACGGGCCGCAAGTCGGCAATCTGCTGCTGCGCACCGATCGCACCGCCGACGTGCTGCCGCGCATGCCTCTGGATGTTCTCGTGGCCGAAACCGCCGGTTCGATGGGTTATTTTCTACAGCAAGCCTTTTTGAACCACATGCGCCACACCGAGCTTCGCCGGTATGTCGTGACGGTCATCACGCAGGTGATCGTCGACGCCAATGACCCGGCTTTCGCGCGGCCCAGCAAGCCGATCGGCATGCACTACGATAAGCAACAAGCCAAGCAACTCCAGCAGGATCTCGGTTGGGAGATGGTCCACGAGGGGGACCGCGGTTGGCGCCGCGTCGTGCCCAGCCCGCGACCGCTGAAAATCGTGCAGCGACACATGATTCGTCACTCGGTCCAAGAGGGCAACATTGTCATCGCCTGCGGCGGCGGCGGTATCCCGATCATGGTCAACAAGGACGGCAACTATGAAGGCGTCGAGGCGGTGATCGACAAAGACCTGACCAGTTCGATGCTCGCCTCGGAAACCAAGGCCGATACCTTGATCATTCTAATGCCTGAGCCGCAAGTGTACGTGGATTTCGGCACGCCGCGGCAACGATCGCTGGACCGCGTCAACCTCTCGCAAACAACTGACTACCTCGCCGAGGGGCATTTCCCGCCGGGCAGCATCGGACCGAAGGTGTCGGCCGCGATCCAGTTCGTGCAACGCGGCGGGAGGCGGGCGATCATCACCAACGCCGAAAACCTTACCGCCGCCCTCGACGGCCAAGCCGGCACGACGATCGTCCCCTAGCCGGTAGCGTCGACCGACGCCCTTAGTGATCACGAATGTAGGCGAGGGTCATTTCTGCGGCGGCATCGCCGGGTTCGTCCATGTTATGAAACAGGCCGATGTGGTCGCGGCCGGGTAAGTCGTGAAATTCGGCTTGGGTACCGGCGGCGTGCAACGCTTCAACCATCGCGGCGCCTTGGTCGAGAGCAATCAGGTGGTCGCCCATGCCGTGCAGAATCAAGAAGGGCGGCGCACCGGGCTGCACATACAGGAGCGGCGAAAGCAATTCCCGGGTCGCCGCGTCGCGAAACACCGTCGTAATCTTGCGCTTGGCGATGGAACCCAGTGGATGTTCGGTATTACGCAAATCGAAAACATTCGAGATCGCCACAATACCCGCCGGCACGTCCGCCGACGTTCCTTGCTTGTCGAGATAGCGCCGGTCGCAAGCCACCAGCGCCGCCAAATGGGCCCCGGCGCTATGACCAACCAGAAAAATACGGTGCGGGTCGCCGCGAAACTCGGTGGCGTGCAACGCCAGCCACGCCACGCCGCGCGCTACGTCACGGGTTTGTTCGGTCGGCGACACAGCCGGGATTAGACGATAATCCATCGCCACGCCGATGACACCGCGCTCGGCCAGCCACCCGGCCAGGAATTGCACGGCTTTCAGACCCTTATGGCCCATATTCCAGCCGCCGCCGGGCAGCACCGCCGCAATCGGTAGATTCTCGCCGGTGGTAGGCACAAAAAGGTCGACCCGCAAGGCCGGCGCTTCCGGCGATACCGGCACATTGCGCCGCACGCGGATGTCATTTTGCTTCGCCGTGGCTTCAACGAATCGCGCTGCACCGCCGCCCCACCAATGAAAAAACAGCACGACCGCCGCGATCAGCACGACCGCCGCGCCAAGCATCGGCCACCAACGTCGTTGTTTCGCCGGTTGTGATTTCATCGTGAGGTTATCTCACGCCTTCCGCGTGTCGTTGGGTGCGTCCTTCTTTTCGGTAACGCTATGATCTTCGGTGAGGATATCGATGATTTTGGTGGGGTCGCGCATCGTGCGCAGGTCGTCGTCGACCTTGCGGTAGGCGCGGTACGCGCCGCCGGCTTTGCGGGCGACATCCGGCAGTTTGCCCATGGCGAGCAGAATGACAATCGCGACAATAATCAGCAGAATTTCGCTCGAACCCAGGCCAAACATGAGGCCCTCCTTCACTGCGGCGCGACTATAACACGATTTTCCCTTGGCGACAGCCCGCCGCGCCTCTATCATGGCACTGCAATGCACCCGAAAACCCTGATTTTGCTGCTCCTGCTCGCGCTGGCCTGGCCTGCCGCGAGCCAACAAACGCCGACCGTGGTCGGCGACGACGGCGAGGTGCGTTCACTGCTGCTGGCGCTGGATCGTCAGGAGAAATATCTGCAAACCAAAGGGGCCGCATCCCTGCGCCTCGGTTCGCGCCGGGTGACCAAAGCGCACGCGCTGGCCACGGTGCGGGAGTTGCGCAAGCTGGTGCTCGCCAAGCACGGGCGGGCGGATTTCGGCGCCGAACTGGCCCGCCGTTTCGAAATCGTGCGCGTCGCCGACGATGCGTTGTTCACCGCTTACCATTCGCCGCTGCTGCGCGTGAGCCGGCAGCGTTCGACGGCCTACCCGGTGCCGATTCTTGGACGCCCGGCAGACATCGTGGCTCGCAAGGGCAAGGTGTACCGTCGTGTCGCCGGGAAACTGACGTCGGCGCCGACACG
This sequence comes from Candidatus Lernaella stagnicola, assembly GCA_030765525.1. Lineage (NCBI taxonomy): Bacteria > Candidatus Lernaellota > Candidatus Lernaellaia > Candidatus Lernaellales > Candidatus Lernaellaceae > Candidatus Lernaella > Candidatus Lernaella stagnicola. The sequence goes on along the minus strand of JAVCCK010000010.1, from coordinate 519,381 downwards.
GGCGGAGATCACCGACGGCGCCTACGACCCGGCGCGTCATGCCGTGGCCTGGACCGAGAATTCGGTCAGCTACTATTACGCGCAGATTCAAGGCAGCGCGATGGCGCTGTTTCCCGATGGCACCCGTCGCACGCTGCTCTACAATGGCAACAACGGCCATCCCTACGTGTCGGTCGAGAATGACATTCTAAAAGCCGTGCCCGCGGCCCAGCGGCCGGGCGGTTATCTTGGGCTGCGTCGCTACATGCGGGCGCACCCGGAAGTCGCCGAGCGCTTTTTTCGCCGCAATCCGCGTTACATCTTTTTCAAACTCAGCGACCGCCCACCCGCCGGCATGGCCAACTCGCCGCTAACGGCCAAGCGATCGATCGCCACCGACAAGCGCTATTACAGCGCGGGCCTCGTCGGCTTGGTGACCTTTCCCGAGCCGCGCCACACCCCCACCGGCGTCGCGAAGCGGAACGTGCGCTACATCGTGGCCGACGTCGACACCGGCGCGGCGATCAAGGGGCCGTCGCGGGTCGACATCTATTTCGGCGAGGGCTCGGTCGAGCAGCTTTTCGCCGCGGGTTTGAAGGACAAAGGCACGCTTTCCTACCTCTTGTTGCGCCGATAACGATTGACGCCCCGGCGGTCATTCGGGAAGATATTCTTTGGGAGGCCCTATCATGCGCATTATGTCCCTGCTTGTTGTGTGGGTTGCCGTGGCCTTGCTTCTCATCCCGATGCTCGCTTGCAGTTCCGCCGACAGCGACGAGGAAGAAACGGTTCCCGACCGCCAGGTGGACGACGACACGCCTTTCGATCCGGGCTCCGGCGACGATGACAACGACGACTCCGCGACCGACGACGACTCCGCAGCCGACGACGACACCGCGACCGATGACGACACCGGCGGTGATGATGACGACGACAATGACGACAACGACAATGACGACAACAACGATGACGACGACAACGATGATAACGACGACAACAATGACGACGATGCCTCCCCGCCGCCGTCGGATATGGTCGTCGACGACGCCAACGGCTTTACCGATGTCGCGCTGGACGCCGCCGGCGATCCGCACATCGTCTATCACAAGCTGCTCACCGGGCTGAAGCACGCCGCGTGGAACGGCGCGAGTTGGGATATCGAAGTCATCGACAACGGGCTCAACAACGGCCGGCACGCCGCGATCGCCATGGACCCGGCGGCGACGACGGTTTATGCCGTGTATCAGGACGGGCTTAACAATCTGCTGAAAGCGGCCATGCAAACCGAAAAAGGTTGGGACATTTCGACGGTCGTCGAGTCGCTGGAAGGTGATGCGTGGTGTGACATCGTCGTGGATGTCAACGGCTATCGTTACGTCAGCTATCACGATGCGGCGAGCGGCGCGTTATGTTTCGCGCGGCACCTCGGAACCGAGTGGGAAACCGAAGTGGTCGTCGCCGGCACGGCGGTGGGCTTGTACACGTCGATCGTTTTGGCCGCGGGCGTGTTTCACATCAGCTACTACGACGCCGACTCGAAAAGCCTAATGGTTGCCTCGGGCGATTTCGGCGCGTGGTCGACGGCGGTGGTCGATGCACCGGCCACGGAGGAAGAAGATCTCGGCCGCTGGAGTTCGCTGGCGGTCGATGGTACCGGCGATTTGCATGTGACGTATCAGGACGCCGGGCTGCTTGATTTGCGCTACGCCAAATATCACGACGGGGTGTGGACGCCGGAAATCGTACACGCCATCGGCAACCAGGGCGCCGACGCCTGTCTGGCGCTGGACACAGCCGACCGTCCGTACATTGCCTACCAGGACAGCCGCGGCGATCCGTCGTTGCGCGAAGTGTGGTTCGACGGCTCTGTGTGGCGGCGTAGCGTGTTGCTGGACGGAGGTATGTTCGCCGGCAGTTTCGGTTTCTGGGTGGGTTGTGATTACGGCATGCAAGGCCTGGTCGTCAGCCACTATTACACCCTGGACCACTACCTGATGATCTACCCGGCTTTTCCCTGACCTGACACCGAGGCTGTTTGTCGTCAACAGACTCGACTTTGTTCGCTTTTCCGGTTATGAAAAAGAATCGCCTTCCAGACGGGGCTCAACGAGACGGCATATTCCTTGGTTCGGCAAGAGGGGTAACACGCATGCGACGCACGAAACGTGGTGTAGTCAAAAGCTTCGACGGCACGAAAATCCGGTATGACAGCAACGGCGACGGCCTGCCGTTGGTGCTGGTCGACGGCATCGGTTGTGACGGCTACGTGTGGAAGTACCTCCACCGCGATTTCGGCGACAACTGCCGTACGATTCACATGCACTATCGCGGCCACGGCACTAGCGACATGCCCGCCGACACCAATTTTCTTTCCATCGAAGATCTGGCCGACGACATCGCTTACATTCTCGATGACGATGAAGTCGAAGATGCGATCCTGGTCGGTCATTCGATGGGTTGCCAGGTGATTTTCGAATTCGCGCGGCGTTACCCCGACCGCGTGCTCGGCCTCGCGCCGATATGCGGCCCCTACGGTCACGCGCTAAAGACCTTCCACGACAATCGTCTGCTTGAAACGATTTTCCCTTTTATCTATCCGCTATTCGTGCTGACCCCGTGGGTGCCTGGGGCCATTTGGCGCCGGCTTGTGCCGACCGAGCTGGCCTATCAAATCGCCACGAACCTCGAGATCAACGGCCGCATGGTCGAGTACGACGATTTCATGCCGTATCTGAAGTTCATCGGCCAAATCGACTTGCGCATGTTCGCCAAGATGCTCGACCACTGCGCGCGGCACACAGCCGAGGATTTCCTGCCGACGATCACTAAGCCGGTGATGATCATCGCCGGCGAAAACGACACCTTCACGCCGATGCACGTGCAGGAAAAAATGAACGAAATGATTCCCGGGTCGGAACTTCTGATCGTACCCCAGGGCAGCCACACAGCGCCGATCGAGATGCCGCAACTGATCAACCTGCGCATCGAGCGCTGGCTGCTGCAGCATTTTTCCGACCGTTACCCCGAAGCCGGCGTCCGCAACAATCGCGCGACGGCCTAACCGGGCCGCCCCCCTACTGTTGATCCCAATCGGCGAGGGTTTCGCGTAACCACGCCAGGGCGGTGGCGTCGGTCAGGTAATCGCCGGTTTCCTCGAAAAAGCGTTTGGCGGCGGCGCGGTTTCCCGCGGCCATTTCGTGTTTACCCTGCTCGATTAACAACAGACCGCGGGCGTTACCGTCGACCGAATCCTGCAGATCGACGAGCATAGCGCGCGCACGCGGTATTTCGCCCGCTTCACGCATTTGCGCGGCGATGCGGGCTGCGTCCCTCACCAGGGAGTTGGGGTCGCCGATGCTGCGCGCAGCGATGTTGATGTACTTGGCGGCTTCGAAGTACATGGCGCGGCTCGCGTAGATGACGGCCAGCAAGCGCGCCGAATCGGCGAATACCGGGCTATCGGACGGCAGCGCGCGCAGGTTCTTTTCCAGAAGCGGCAGCGCTACTTCAGCGTTACCTAATTGCCAGCGGATATCGGCTTCCTCGTAATCGACGCCGGGCCGTTGCGCCGGCCGCAGGTTTGGACGCATCGCCGCCACCGCCGCCAACGCCTTCTGCCATTGCTTTTGCATCTTGAACCGGTGCACCCGCAGCGAGCTCAACATGTATTGGTTTTGCTGGTTGCCGCGTTGCCCCGCCGCCAACTGAGTCGCGTAGCGCTCAAACCATGCGCCGGGTACGTGGTTGGCCGCCTCGAGTCGCGCGATCTCGCGAAGGCCGGCCAGTTGCATGCCGAAGTCGTCGCTTTCCTTGAAAAACGAGTCCCACAATCCCTGCGACGGTTTGCCGCTTTGCGCGGTGACCGCCGCCCGCCGTATGCGCACTTCGTGGTCCTGCGGATAGAGCGCGAGCAAATACTCCGTGATACGGATCGCCGCGTCGGTGTGTCCCGCCACGGCGAGTTCGTCGATCATCCGCCGCAACGCCCCAACTTCGAAGGAGGCCAGGAACTGGATCTCGGCCGTCGGGTCGACCTGCTTTCCCGCGGCGGCGAATTGTTCGCGGGTCAAGTTGCTATAGCGCTCGAAGAAACGGGCTTTGGCTTCGTCGACAACGGCCAATTCCCTCATCGAACGGTACGCACGCACGCGAGCGGCAAAATCGGTTTCGCGGCTCAGGGCCATCTCCCAGGCGCGGTGTGCTCGATCGACCATGCCCGCCCGCAAGAATGCCTGAGTCGCCTGCACGGCTTGTTCCGAACTGTCGACCTCGCGCTGCGCCCAGTGAAAATACACCTGGCCGACTTTCGCGCTTTGCCCTTTGGCGCGCGCTTCGGCGGCGAGCGCGGCGAGATCTTCGGTTTTCAAACCTTGCAGGAATTTATCGACTTCGTCCGCCGGGAGATCGTCGGCGGCGCCGAGAAACGAAGCGTAGTCCAAGGACGGCGGGCTGGTGTGCCGCACCGCAATGAGCCCGAACAGCGGCGCCTGCCACAGCGCCGGCGCGTAATCGATGGCGCCCGATTCGTACCACCAAAGGCTTTGGGTTCGTGATGCGCGCCGCAGATCGAGCAGCCAAGAGGCAAAACGGCGACGCGAGGCGGTGTCGAATGATTCCTCGCTGCTTTGGTAGAAGAGTTCGGCGCTCGGGCGCGGCGGCGGACCTTCGCGGAACTCGCTCAACTTTTTACCGTGTACGGCGGCAAAAAGCCGCGCGGTAGACAACCCGTGAAGATTTCGCTCCAGCACCGGGTCGAGCACCTTGGCGGTCGCGGGGCGAAGCTTATAAATCGTCAGTTCGATCGTCTCCTCGGGCGCGGAGTGCACGAGATACGCCAACGCTTCATGGCCCACCGGGGCCTGCGCGACGATGGTCCGACGGTCGGCGAATCCGGCCACGAAATTCTCGGGTTCGTTTTCAGCGAAAAACACGGCGGACTTGGTCAGCACGCCCAGAACCAAAAGCAAGCCCACAAGAACCAGGCTCAGCTTCGGCCGGCGCGGCGGCTCGAGCTCTTCCAACGGCAGACGCCGCACCAGGGGTACGATGGCCAGCAGCGGCAAGAGCACGTAGGCGGGCGTGAAACCGATGAGCGAAAATCCGCGAAGGTGGAAGAAGACAGCCACCAGAAAATACCAAAGGACCAAACCGGCGCCGACCGCGCGGGCTTTCAAGGGCAACAGGAGGCGCGGTAAGAGCAGCGACAAGCCGCCGAGTACCACGTACAACACGGCAAAGGGCGTGCTCCAGAATTCCTTGGAATACGTTTCGAACGTCAGACCGGCCCCTACCGACGCCGCATCCTTCGAGAGCAGTTGCATGAACCCTTCGTCGGGTGAGAAATAGCCCGCGAAGTCTCGGAAGAAGACAAGCGACAGCGCCGAGACGCCCGCGAGAACGATCACGCTGTTTCGCAAGTGAGTTCGGCGATTGAGGGGTGTCTTCTCGCCGGTCAAGCGCGGCAGAAAAAACAGCAGTACGTAAATCGGTACCGAGTTGAGGTGGGCCAAGGGGTGCGTCAGGTTCGCCAGCAGAATCGTCGCGCCCAAGGCGATGTAGTCGGCCGCGCGGCCGCCGGAGGCGCGGATACGCATGAGAAACCAGAAGCTCCAGGGCAGCAGCGCGGTGGCGAAATGCTGCAGGAAGAACTTGCGGCTGTGATTATCGACGATGGGCACCACGGCAATCAAAAAGGCGATCAGCAAGCCCGTATCGGTGTCGGAAAGTTCGCGGGCGAGCAGATACATGCCCAAAATGAGCAAGAGGTAGAACAACAACGGTACGGCCAAAAACACCGCCGAATGGTCCGGCAGGATTGTGTACGAGAGCGACAGCATCCAATTGACCAGCGGATATTTTTCCGCGCCGCTTACCGCGACCTGAAGATGATGCACAAGCCCGGCGTCGAAATCGCGCGCGAACATTCCGAGGTAATAGTCGTCGTGATCCACGATCAAACGAGCGTCCGACATAAAGTAGACAACGTGAAACACCACCAACGCCGCCAGCAGTCCGGCCAACACATACCGATGAATTGGTCGTTTTGCCTCGTCCATCTATCGCCTCATTTCCTTGACTTTGGCGACGATTAATTTCGCCGCGCGATCCACGTCCTCTGCCGTCGTATATCGCCCGATGGACAACCGTACTGTGCCCTTCGCGAATTCCAGCGGTAAATCGATTGCTTCGAGCACCGTCGATAGCGATACCGCGTCCGCGTGGCAGGCGGCACCGGTGCTTGCGGCGATCTCCGGCAACCCGTTGAGCAGGGCGTCGCCCTGTATACCGCGGAAGCTGATGCTCAACGTGTTGGGCAGGTGGTGTTCCAAATCGCCGTTTACGCGTACCTGATCCGCCGGTAAGGACGAGACAAGTTCGTCCTGCAGACGATCCCGCAAAGCGGCCCATTGCGGCGCGAGTTTTTTCTGCTCGCGTATCGCCAATTCCGCCGCCCGGCCCAGGCCGACCAGATACGGCGTGTTTTCCGTGCCCGGCCGCCGTCCCTCTTCCTGCGCCGCGCCGAACAACACCGGAGCCAGCGGCGTGCCGCGCTTGACGAACAGCGCACCCACGCCCTTGGGCGCGTAGAACTTGTGCCCGGCGACCGAGAGCAAATCGACGCCCAAATCCCACACGCGCGCCGGGATTTTCCCGACCGATTGCGCCGCATCGGTATGGACCAGCACGCCCTTGGCGTGAGCGCGGGCGGCGATGTCGGCCACGGGCATGATCGTACCCAACTCGTTATTGGCGTGCATGACCGACACCAGCACCGTGTCCGGACGCAGCGCGGCCTCGACCGCCTCGGGGTCCACCTGCCCGCGCTCGTCGACCGGCACGTAACTTACGTCCCACCCCTCGCTCTCCAGATGCGCCATCACTTGCGTGACGGCCGGATGCTCGACGGTCGTCGTAACCAAATGCCGGCCCTTGTCGCGCAACGCCACGGCCGCGCCGCGGATCGCCAGGTTGTTCGCCTCGGTGCCGCCGCTGGTGAAGACGATCTCCTCGGGCGAAGCCCCCAGCAGCAGCGCCATCTGGTTGCGGGCTTTGGCGATGCCGGCCTGCGCCGCGCGTCCGTAGGAGTGCGTAGAGGATGGGTTTCCGAAGTGGTTTTCCAGATAGGGTTGCATCGCTTCGCGCACTTCGGGCGCAATGGGCGTCGTGGCGTTGTAGTCCAAGTAGATGCCGTCCAAGCGAATCCCCCACCTTTGTCGGTATTAAACTTGTAATACAATCGCGCGGTTATTGCCAGGATCGATCGTCCGACGGCGGACGCGGCGGCGATTCGTTGACAGAAATCGACCGGCTACGTAAGCTGGCCGACGACTTCCTCTTAGCAACAAACGGATGCAATCGTGTCGGAACATAGCACCGCAGCGCCCCTAAAAGATTCCGGTTTGAACGCTTATCGCGCGGCGTTGGCGTTAGCCGCCTTGCTGACGCAGGGCGCGATTTTGTGGGGCGATTTCTACCTGGACGATTATTTCTATCTGCATCTGGCCCGCGCCGGCGCGCCGGTTTGGGCGTTTTTCACCCAGGATTTGTGGTTCGGTTTGTACTACCGACCGGCGTTCTACTTCTTCTTCAAGCCTTTGTATGGGCTGTTCGGCGCGCATGCCGTGGGCTATCTCGCGGTGAATTTAGCGCTCGTAGCCGCCACGACATGCTTGCTGTTCGAACTTGGGCGGCGTTGGTTCGGCTCGATTCCCGTGGCGTTTTGGACGGCGGCGCTGTTTGCCGTTTCTCCCGCGACGACCATGGGGGCGCATTTTGTGTTCAACACGCCCGACGTGCTTGGCGCCTTCTTTCTGGTTGTCTCGCTGATCGCGTTTTGGCGGTGGATGGACGGCCGCCGCCGATTGTGGCTGACCGCCTCGCTGCTCGCGGCGCTCGCGGCCATGTTGTGCAAGGAAAATCAAATCGTCGTGGCGCTGCTGGTATTTCCTCTTGCTTTCTCTTTCCATCGGCAACGCGGCGAAAGCCGCCGACGCGCCGCCGGTCTTACGCTGCTGACCGCTTGGCCTTGGGTGCTGGCGGCGTCCTTGTATTTCGTGTGGCGTTGGTTGTTTTTGGGCGGCTTCGGCGGATACGACCCGCTGCCCGGCGCGCCGCCGCTCGACGTTATTTTGCCGGTGATCCCCAAACTCATTGCCGACTACTTCCCCGTGTTGCCATGGTTGCTGCCGCCGTTGGCGGTGGGGATCCTCGCGCTGCTCATCTGGGGTCGCCGCACGGGCGCACCACGCCTGGCGCTGATGGGCTTGGCGCTTTTCGTTTTGGCGATGGCGCCGATGGCCGTAAACCTGAAGAACCCGGTTATGGCGCTATGGTTTCCGCTACGCTTTTTCTATCTCGGCGGATTCGGCGCCGGGTTGTTGCTGGCCGCGGCGGCGGGTTTGGCGGGTCGTCCAGGGCGTGTCGCACGGTTGTTGCTTGCCGGATTGGCGATTCTGCTTGCCGTTAACAGCGCCGTGTTGGGCTGGAATTTCTCGCGTTGGCAAACGCGGCGGGCTGAGTCGTTGCAACAAACCGCCGACAATATCGCGCGCGACCACGGGGATGCCGAGCCGGGCACCGTGCTCTATTATTGCGCCCGGCCGCACGATCACGCCTTGGACACCGCGGTCAAATTCTACCGCCCAGAACTCACCGATCGCCTGCTAGTGCTGCACTGCAACGACCGCACGGAGTTCGTCGCCAGCGGCGGCTTGATGCGGCGGTTGGCCGTCGAGCCGTTTTACGATCCGATGCTGAAGCGCAATCCGATCCGCTACGGCGACTTGACCTACGGCATCGTTCTTACGACCCTGCGTCAAGTGAACCTCGACGCGCGCCGGAACGAACGCGTGCGTGTCGTGGTACCGCCGGAAGAAATCGACCCGCTAACCGACCGCTTCTTCCCCTTCGGAGCGGGACGGCGCTACAAACCGCCGGGGTATTAGATGCGAAAAGGCCTGCCCTACGTGTTGCTCGCGATCATGCTGGTCATGGCGGCATGCGAAAAGAAGAGCCCGCCATCTTACACGCCGCCCGATGCAAGCGCCGACCGCCGCGCTTACGAGCAACTCATGCCACCCGTCGACGCGCCGGAAGTGAACCCCGAGAACATACCGGTGAAAAACCTCGCCGCCTTCAATTTTGCGGGCATCCATTTTCGCAATGTCTTGGGCTGGTGGTATTTCAACGCCCATACCCTCGACACCGAGGGGCGACGGTGGTCGTTCATGTTCGCGATCCTGTCCGACAACCAGTTCTACGGCATGCTGTACTCGCCGGACGACGACGTTTTCATTCCGTACTACAAAGAAACCGACACCGAGGTGGACCGGAAAGCCCTGTCGGCGTCATCCAAGGGCGTGGCAACGATTCGGCAACTCGAGCGCGGTCGGCTGGATTATGAGTTCGAACTCGAGGGCGAACCCGCGCAGATGAAACTGCGCCTTACGGCGATCCAGCCACCGATTGCCGTGAGCGGCGACGGCACGATCTCGATGGGCGAAACCGGGCGCAGCGAGTATTACCTGATCCCGGCCATGCGCGTGGACGGCTCGGTGGCCGTCGGCGACAAGCGCCGGGTCCTACATGGCCTGGGATGGATGGACCACCAATGGGGGCTGTGGAATTACGGCAAACTGCGCAGTTGGCACTGGTTTTCGATTCACCTGACCGACGGAACCAAGGCCATGGTTTTCGCCTTCGTGCGCAAGGACAACACGATGCATGTCGATTGCGACGCCGTGCTGCCCGACGGCACGCACCGGCCCAGCCTGAGCTGCACCGCGCAGACGCTGAGCGAGTGGAAAAGCGAGGCCACCGGCCGCCGCCGGGCGACCGTTTGGCGGATCGATATTTCCGAGTTGGACGCGTCGCTGACCGTCACCGCCGACCGCGAGAACATGGAAGTGAACGAAACCATCTACGAAGGTGGAGCGTTCGTCAGCGGCACGCGAGGCGGAAAAAAGATTGAAGGCCGGGCGTTCTACGAAGAGTCGCAGATTTAATCACATCCCCAGATAGCCGAGGGTGCGCAGGTCGCGTTCCTCGTCGTTGGTCAAATCGACCGGCACGCCCGAACGCCCGCCGTTGGGTCGTTCGAGATCCAGCACGCGGTAGCTGCGCGCCTGTATGAAAGCCCCATCGGGCCGGGTGACGGCCTGCCACGCACCCGCCTCGGTGGGTAGCCCTTTCGAGGCGCCGTCCCACTCCGTTTTCTCCTCGCCCCACAATACGGCCGGACGTTGAGCGCCCGAGAAGAACACTTCCGCCCGCGCCTGCACGCCTTCGGGCATGACGAACACGATGCCCATGGGGTGCTCGCCGGGTTTCAGGCGCAACTCGATCGTGCCGGGAGACCGTCGCAAATGCGGCCAAACGTCGAAGAAGCCGCCCGGCTTGACCTGCACCGCACGCCGCCACGGCCGCACATACACCGGCGGACGATCCTCGGGAAACGAAAAACGCAGCTTCACCGGCCCCACGTCCGGCCCGAAACGATGCACGAACTCGTGGCAGGTGCCGCGGCCGTACCAGCCGCTTTGTTCGGCCCGGCCCAGCATGTCGCGCACGCGCTCGGGGTGCTTCTCCCACAGGTTTTCTTCTTCCGAACCTTTGATATCGATCAGCATCGGCGCCAGGCGGGTGTCCATGATGTGGTAGGTGGGCGGCAGAATCAGCTTGTAACGCTCGCCCACGATGCCGATTTGTTGATACCGAATGCTGTCGGTTTCGACGCCCAGCCACGTGGGAGGCGCACCGCCGGCCAAAAGCGGAAAGAGACTCGGCAGGTCGGTGTCGAAGGCGGGCGCGCCCATCGATTCGAGAATAGTCGGCGTCAGTTGGATGTTGCTGACCAAGTGCGGCACGGCCGTGTTGCCCGCCGCGGCGCCGGGGAAACGAATCAAGAGCGGCACGCGGATTTCCGGTTCGCGCAGCGTCAGGCCGTGGGTAACGCCCTCTCCCTTGCCGAGTAGTTCGCCGTGATCCGACGTGACGATCAGCAGGGTTTCCTCCAGCAATCCGCGGTGCTTCAGGTATTCGAACAACCGGCCCAATTCGCGGTCGACCAGCGCAATATCGGCATCGTACAAGGCGGTGATGCAATCGAAGGCGTCCCAGTTTTCCTGGTAGGCGGCGGCGACGGCCTCGTGCACGGTGACGGGGCCGCGGCATTCCGGATCGCTGGTAAAACGTCCTACGGGCGCGCCCCCTTGGCCGAAGGGGTTATGTACGTCGAAGTAATGCAAGAACAGGAAGAAGGGTTCGTCGCCCTGCGTTTCCAGCCATGCCACAGCCTTGTCGGTGATGACCGGCGCGGCGCGATTTTGCTCGAACTCGAAGTAGTCGAAGCCACGCTCGAATCCATAGCGCGGGGATACGTAAATATGGCTTGTCAGCGCCGCCGTTCTCACGCCGCGCGCTTGCAGGACCTGGGAAACCAGGGGCACCGATTCGCGAATGGCGTCGTGTAGCTGAATGCCGCCGTGCCAGGATGACATGCGGCCGGTGAGCATGCCCGCGTGCCCGGGCAGGGTCCAGTTTGAACTGCTATAGGCCCGGTCGAAACGAATGGCCTCTTTCGCCAGCTTGTCGAGGTTGGGTGAGGTCGGTTTGGAATACCCGTACGTGCCCAGGTGGTCGGCGCGCAGCATGTCGATGCTGATCAGCACGGCGTTTCGCGCCGGGGGCAGTTTGGTGGGCCGGTATCGTTTCGCGTCGCAGGCGAAGCAAAACACGAGGCTCAACATGACCAAAGTGGCGAAGATACGGCGCAACTCGTCTCCTTTTCCTTCCGGCTTTTTTACACCGCTTATCAACCGCGCAAAAGGGCGGTGGTCACTTCGAGATATCGCGCGGCACGGCCGCTTCGAGCAGGCTTTGCCGACCGGTGTATTCGTCGAGTGGCAGCAAGGCGATTTTGCCGTCGATAAATTGCAGGTAATACAGCGCTCGATCCGGGAAATGCTTTTCAGCGAAAGCGCGGTTGACCGGCGTGCCGCCGGTGCGCGCGAAAAGCACGTCGTCGGAAAAGTCGGGCCGCGGCGCCGGCAGCGAATTGACCGGTGAGACGGCGTACCCGGTCGGCCAGGGCCGTGCCCGGGCGAAGACGATGGCGTGGTGAATATCGCGCGCGGCGACCAAGCGCTGCAATTCCGTGGCGCCTTGCGAGGCGCGGTGCAGGGCTTGCAGTTGCACCGGCCAGAAGGTCGCGCCGGCCACCAACAAGATGGTCGCGGCGGCAAGCGCCGGCACTTTGGCGGAGTCGAGCCATCGGATCAGCCCGGCGGCAACGAAGGGCAGCAACACGGCTCCGGCGGTGTGGTAGAGCTGCGGGCCAGTGTCGGCGAGGCTGGGCCAAAAATAAAAGAACAACATGACAAAACTGAGTACGACGCCGGCGAACACGGCCACCGCTTCGCTCTGCTTGCGATGGGCTGCGAAGCCGACGGCGGCCAGAATCGTTGCGCCGGGCAGGCCGAGCAGGAACACATCAAGGTGAACCCAGTTACGCAGCGTGTACAACAAGCCCTTGGCGGGCGTGTGATTGGCCAGCGGCGCAAGGCCGAAACCAAAGGGCGAGGTGATGCGAAGTTTCTGCACGCCCCACCAGTACGCTTGGTAATTTGTCCAGAAGGCGTCGCCCCACAGATACCGCTGCAGCAACAAGAGTGGGCCGATTGCCAGCAGCGAGCCGAGCAATCCGCCGGCCAGAATCGGCAGCCGCCGCCTGCCGCGAATCAAGCGAATTGCCAGCAGTACGAGGGGGCCGAAGGCGAATACGGCGGGTTCCATTTGCCGGCACCAAAACGCGCCGCCTAATGCCAGCGCCGCAACCAAGGTGTCGCCAAAGCGCCCATGCTCGGCCGCGCGCAAAGTAAACAGAATACCCAGCAGCACCAGCGGCGTGGCGGAGTTCTGCGACAAGAGCGTCGCGCCGGTGCACAGCAAAAAGGGTGAAACCGCGGCCAGGAAAGCGGTTAACAACGCGGCGCGGCGGTCGAAGAGTCGGTCGGCCAGCAAAAACAACAGCAGGACCATCAGCGCTGTTTCCGCTGCGCCTACCACACCCGGCCGACCCAGAAGCTCGCCAAGGGCCAAAAGCGCAGGGTGGCCGAAGCTGTACTGCCCAAACCAGCGCCCCTTCCAAACGCCGAGGAAAATGTGCTTGAAGCGTTCGGCATCCGGCGGCGGATCGGCGGTCAGTCGGCCCATGGTGATCGTCTGCGCCTGGAAGCGGTAGATCATTTCGTCGTCAAAGAGGGGCGCGCCGCCCAACGCTCCGGCCCGTATCAGCAGGACGGCCGCAGCCGCAAATACAGCCAACGCCGCGACCCACCGCCAGGCGTGTTTTTCTCCCGCGATCGTCTTCCCACGGCCGGGCCAAAACGCGATGGCGGCGCCGGCGCCGAGGCTCGCCGCGATCAGCGCCGCGTACCACAGCCAATGCCCCAAGGAAATGACGGCCCGCCAGACGGAATGCTCCGGCGCTTCGTAGACGCGCGCCGCGGCGAAGGGTCCCCACCATCGATCCAGCAGCCAGTATCCGGCAACGCCCAGGACGACTCCGGAGACGGCGATGGCGAGGCGGCGTTTGTTCATAACCTCTCCGCTAGAAATAGCCCAGCGTGCGCAATTTCTGTTTCAGCGGCGCAGGCAATTTTTCTTTTCGGCTGATCTCGAGTTCGGGCGGCGCTTCGGGAAAAGTGAGGATATCTTCGGTGAAGATGCGCACGAGCCCGCCGGCGGCCAATAGAGGCTTATCACGGGTCGGCGTGCCGGCTATCGTGAGCGTTTCGCGTTTGCCGTCGCCGGTTTCAGTTCGCCAGTCGACGGTCAGGGTCAGCGGGGCGTCGGCTTGGGCAAGCACGGCGGCAAACCCGTTGGCCACAATGTGGTCGGCCGCGCTGAAACTGATGACCCGGCTCGCGCGGTGGATTTGATAATCGGCTTGGCGCAATGCTTGATCGATCGGCAGGTCTTCGGGGATTTCGTCGAACCGTGTGAAGCCGAGATACTTGAAGGCGTGGGTGAAACGTCCCTCGGTTTGCAACCTGCCGCGCACGGCTCTCTCGCTGCCGGCGCCGCCCCACATGATCCGCCACGCCTGGCGAGTCGCGTAGCGCCCCTGCTCGATCATCCGCGCCCGCACGCGCGCGGCCTCTTGGGGCCGCTCATCCAGCAAGTTATGTTTTTCACCCGGGTCGCCGGCGAGGTCATAAAACTCCGCCGACATATGTTGCTGGAACACGTGGGCATCGGGCGCATAAAGGTATTTCGCCGGACCGGACAACAGAGTCATGCGGTCGGGCCCGACATCGTTGGTCTCGGCGATGACGTCGCGGTCGGGCTGGGTTTTTCCGCGCAGGTGCGGCAGGAGCGTTTGGGCGGTCATCGTCGCCTTGGGCTTAATGTCGAACAAGTCCAACAACGTGGGCATGATGTCGTAGAGCGCGACGCGCCCTTTGACACGGGACCCCGCTTGCAGCAGCCCCGGGGGCCCGCCGGCCAGGATCAGCGGGACGTGTAGTTGTTCCTGATACAGGGTGATGGCGTGCAGCACGCTGCCGTGGTCGAGGAATTCCTCGCCGTGGTCGGAGAGGAACACGACCAGCGTTTGGTCCCACAACGCTTTCTCTTTCAGGTACGCGAACAGCCGCCCGAGTTGTTCGTCGGCGTAGTGGATTTCGTCATCGTAACGACGGATGAGGCAGGCCAGCAACTGGTCCCGGCCCGTCGCATCGCGGTCAAACAACTTGCCCAAGGAGGCCATATTGCCCGGTTCGCGGCGGCAATCACCCTCGTATTGGCGCACGTATTTGTCGGGCGGCGCATAGGGGTGATGGGGATCAAACAGGTGCAGGAACAAGAAGAACGGTTTCTCGTTACGCCCCTCAAGCCAGGTGAGCGCGGCGTCCACCGGGCCTTTGGCGCGCGGTGTTTGTTCGTACCAAAATGAATCGAAGCCGCGATCAAAGCCGAGGTAGTCGCCAACGAACAGGTGGGTTACGAAGCCCCCGGTTTGAAAGCCGGCGTCCTGCAGGTACTCCGCGAGCACCGGTACTTCCTTTTTGATCGGCTGATTGAGTTGCGCCGCGCCATGGGCCGAACTGAGCAAGCCCGTAAACAACGAGGCATGCGACGGCGTCGTCCATGACGATTGCGCCATGGCGTTTTCGAACAACATGCCCTCGGCGGCGAGCGCATCGATGTGCGGGCTGGTCGCGCGTTGGTAGCCATAACAGCTCAAGTGGTCGGCGCGGACAGTGTCGAGGGAGACGAATACCACGTTGCGCAACTCCGGCGGCTTGTTCGGCGTACACCCCCCCGTGACGGTCAGGGCCGCCAGAATGGCCAGGATGATTGCCGCGCGTCGCCCTATGTCTCGCAACACCGCTGCCTCCGCGTGCTTCCAAATTCAGTGGGCGATTGTATCGTAGAAAAAGGCCGGGTCAATTTGACCCGGCCTGTTTGTTGTTTGCCAGAGCGTCGCTAACAGCCGCACCCGCTGTCGTCATCGTCGTCGTCGTCACCGATTGCGATCGTGTCGTCATCACCGGTGTCGTCATCGCCGGCATCGTCGTCGCTGGCGTCGTCGTCGTCGTCCGCGCCGGTGTCGTCGTCGGTCGTATCGTCGTCGGTCGTGTCGTCGTCGGTCGTATCGTCGTCGCCGCCCGTGTCGTCATCGGTTGTGTCGTCATCGGTCGTGTCGTCATCGGTCGTGTCATTGTCGTCATTATCGTCGTTGTTGTCGTCGTCGTCGTCGTCACCGCCACTGCAATCGAAGGGGATGGTGTTCTCGTACCAGGTGAAGTCCTCGGTTTCGCCCGTGCCGGGGAAGACGTACAGCTCGGTCCAAGTGGCGCCGTCGTCGCAGGTATAGCTGACGTGCAGCGTCGCGTTGCCCGACCAGTACACACTGCCCGCATTCCAGAAACTGACTTCGAAGGGACCGTCGGCGGCTGCGCCCAGAGCGGGCGTCACGAGCCATTCATCCTGCGGTGTCGTGGACTGCCACTCGATTTCAGCCTCGTACGTTCCGGTATGGGGCACCAAGCCCGAGCCACCGACGCCGTCGGTGACCTGCCAGGTGTAACCGGCTACGTTGATGATTTGTGACCAGTCGCCCGGCACAGCCCCGCCTTCGAAGCTTTCATCGATGACGGTCGCCTTGTTGCTGTCGGTGATGGTCACATCATCGAACAAGTGGAACGCACCATCGTTGCCCGCGTACTGGAAGCCGACTTTGACCACATCGCCCGGGGCGGTGTCGTTGTCGTCGTTGTCATCATTATCGTCGTTGTCATCATTGTCGTCGTTGTCATCATTATCGTCGTTGTCATCATTGTCGTCGTTGTCATCATTGTCGTCGTTGTCATCATTGTCGTCGTTGTCATCGTTATCGTCGTTGTCATCGTTATCGTCGTTGTCGTCATCGTCGTCGTCATCGTCGTCGCCGGCGTCACCGATACCGTAGCCATAGACGGTGTCGAATGTTTGCTGCGCCATCGCCAACAGTACCGGCGGGCCGCCGACTTCAGCCGGCCACGTGCTCGCCAAGCCTAAGCCGCCGGCGAGAGCCGTGCCGTCGCCCGGTACCGGGATGAACACGCCGGTGTAAGCACCGGTTGTGGGGTTAAATTGCTGAATCGCATTGTTGGTTTGCTCGTAGACCCACAGGAAGGGTCCGCCTTCGGATTCGGCATCCCAAGCCATACCGTAGGCGCTGTAGGCGTTGGTGTACTGGTTGATGATCGCACCGGCGCGGTCGAACTCGTAAATGTCGGACGAGAAATTCGCCGTCCAGAAGTGATCCGTCGCGGGGTCGTACGCCAGCGCGCGGTTCGGGCTTTGCGGACCCGTAAAGGAGCCGCAGGACGTGCCATCGGTGTCGAAACAATCAACGTTAGAGCCTTCCGACGCGTACAAGTGAGCACCGTCGTAGGCCATGTCCCGCCAACCCCAGGAGGCGGAGCCCGGTTGCGTCCACGAGTTGATCACCGCCCCGGCCAGATCCAGTTCCCATACGGTGTGCGGCGCGGTGGCGCTGTCCCCGGTACCGGTGAGGTACAAGTAGGGAGGAACGTATTCTACGCCGAGAACGCGAATGTCGCCGGTCGCGGCCGTGACATCGAGTTCAAAGATGAGGCAATCGACGGTGGTTGTAATGTCGTGGGTTTTGGAGTCGCCGCCCTTTTCGACGGTGACGGTGACGCCGTCCGAACCGCCGCAGAAAGCGGTCGGATCGATCGTTACGTCCACATCGAAGGTGCCGGTGGCGCCATCAGCGACATCGACGGTCGCCGGGGCGGAGGTCGCCCACGCATTGCCGCTTAGGCTGATGTTGAAGGTTCCTTTGGAACCGGTATGGTTATCGACCGTCAGGGTGTAAGTCTCGACGGCACCAGGTTGGCCCGCACCGGATGTCGCCCCCGTGACGAAGAAGTAGGAAGTCGGGTGTGCGAAGCGAACCGCGCCGCCCGCCGTGCCGGCCCCGGGGCCGCATTCATACAGCAGGTTGTTGGTTGCGGTGCCTCCATGGATACCGATGGCCATGTTGGTGCTGCTGGTATCCAGCAAGGTGTCGTTCATGTAGATCACGACGTCTTTGGTCGCTTCTTCGTACACGAGTTGGAAGGTCGTGGTGTCCGCCGCGTCGCCGTAGCGTGGCACTTCGTCGTACTGCACGATGAACTTGCGGTTAGGCGAAGTTCCCACGGTTTCGTAGTAGATCGAACCGCCCGCCGACGGGTTCAGATCGGCCCAAGCGCCCCATTCCGGCGACGTGTATGTCGCCCAACTGGAGCAGGTGACGCCGACGTAATAACCTTCGAATCCCGGCACGATATGGCCGTTTGAAGTTACGCTGACGTCCGTATAATTGACACCATAGAAAAGGATATCGAAGCCGAGTGCGAGATATTCGTAATCATCGTCGCCCAGGGTCAATGGTGTCCCCGTTCCGGAGATGTCATTCCACACGTAGGTTTCGGTATCGTCCCACGTATATCCGTAGGCATCCGGTCCGCCGGTTGCCGCGTGTGCCGTCACCGCACCGGCGGTAAAAAACACACATATCATGAAAACCAGAAAGACTTTCGCTCTCATCGTTTCCCCCCGTTTGGTTGGTTTTCCGACTGCTTGCCTGTTGTGTAATGCCGCGTTGTGACTGGAAATATACCTTGCCTGGGGTTCAAAAAAAAGGGGGTGATGGGTCCCGCGAATATCGACTCTTGCCCCGTGTCGCATAGGAGAATTGAGATGAAAAAAGAGGGCCCGAAGGCCCTCTTTGATGGACAAATAACTAGGCGGACTACTTAGCAGCCACACCCACTATCGTCATCGTCGTCGTCGTCGCCGCCAACGGCTGTGTCGTCGTCGGTTGCATCGTCGTCGGTCGCGTCGTCGTCGTCGTCGCCCGTAGTGTCGTCGTCACCGGTGGTGTCGTCGTCACCCGTGGTGTCATCGTCGGTCGTGTCGTTGTCGTCGTTGTCATCGTCGTCGTCGTCATCGTCGCCGATTGGGTCGTCGCCGATGCCGTAGCCGAAGACCATATCCGGGGTCATCTGCATCAGAGCGAGCAGCACCGGAGCGCCGCCGACCTTGCCGAAGCTTTCGGCCAGGGCGAGGCCGCCGGCCGCATCGCCGGTCACCGGAATCAACACGCCGGTGTAGTCACCGACCGTCGGATCGAACTGACGAATGTAGTTGTTGTCTTGCTCAAAGACCCACAGGAACGGGCCGCCCGCCGACTCGGCATCCCAGGCCATGCCGTACGCGGAGTAAGCATTGGTGTACTGGTTGATGATGGCGCCGGTCCGATCAAATTCATAGATGTCGGACGTGAAGTTCGCCGTCCAGAAGTGATCGGTATCCGGGTCGTACGCCAGCGCGCGGTTCGGGGTTTGCGGTCCGGTGAAGGAACCACAGAGCGTACCGTCGGTTTCGAAGCACTGGACGGTGGCGTTGGCCGAACCATACAGATAGTCGCCGTCCCAAGCCAAGTCGCGCCAACCCCAAGTGTCACTCACGCCGTCTTGCGTGAAGCTGTTGATCAGGGTGCCGTCAAGAGCCAGCTCGTAAACCGTATGCGGCGGATTCGCGCTCGTACCGGCGGCCGTGACGAACAAGTGGTTCCCGACATATTCAACGCCGAGGCACAAGTTGTTGCCGGAGGCGGTTTCGACATCCAGCTCAAAGACCAAGCAGTCGACCGAAGTCGTCAGCTCTTTCTCTTGCGAAATGGTGCCTTTGTCCACGGTGACGGTCACGGCGTCCGAAGCACCACAGAAAGCGGTGGTTGCAACGGTCACTTCCACGTCGAAGGTGCCGGTGGCGCCGTCAGCGATATCGACCGTCGCCGGAGCGGTTGTGGTCCAGGTGTTGCCGGTCAACGCGACGTTGAACGTACCCTTGGAGCCAGTCTGGTTTTCAATGGACATGGTGTAGGTCACGACGTCGTCGGGGTTACCGGCGGCTTCGGTCGGACCGGTGAACAGGAAGTACTCATCCGGATGCGCGAAGCGGTACGCGGTGCTCGCCGTACCGGCGCCGACGGCGCATTCGTTCAACAGGTTGAAGTCAGTGGTGCCGCCGTGAATGCCGATGGCCACGCTGGTTGTGCTGGTGCCGGCCAGCGTATCGTTCATATAGATCACGACGTCTTTGGTGGCTTCTTCCATCACGATTTGGAAGGTCGTAGTGTCAGTATCGTCGCCGTAGCGCGGTACGCCATCGTACTGCACGACGAATTTCCGGTTGGGGGAAGAGCCGATCGTTTCGTAGTAAACCGCGCCGGTCGAGGACGGATTCAAGTCAGCCCAGGCGCCGAACACCGGGGAGACGTAATCAGCCCAAATCGAGCAGTCTACGCCGACGTAGTAGCCTTCGAGGCCCGGCACGATGTGCCCGTTCGAAGTGATGCTGACTTCGTCATAGACATTGCCATAGAACAGAAAATCAAAGCCTGGGGCCAGATATTCATAGTCGTCGTCACCCAGGGCCAGCAACGTGCCGGTACCCGAAATGTCATTCCACACGTAGGTTTCGGTATCGTCCCACGTATACCCGTAGGCGTCCGGTCCGCCGGTCGCGGCAGTCGCCAGGCTTGCGCCGGCCACTAACAACGCGATGGTGAACACGGCAAAAAAAGCGCTCTTTCTCATTGTGTCAATCTCCTTGTCTATCGTTTCGTTAACCTAGCCAATAACATTGTCATCGGATTCACGCCGCCATTTAGTATCAACGAGCAGTTCCTACATGGCGGGGTTTTTCATTCCCTTGTTTGATAGCATTCCTCCCTTCTCCGGCGCTATGGATTTAGCCATTCCCTCAATACATTTTCCGGGACATAGAGCCGGAAAAAAACTTCATTTTCGAGTCACCACTCGAAGAACAAAACTGGAAATAACACACTTCCCGCGGAATTGTAAACCCTCATTCCCCGCGAAAAGGGGTTTTCAACGAGGCCTGTGTTTCCTCGTAAACGTCTATAATTACTTACAAATAACCCGTCATTGGACGATTTGTGTCGAATTATGGCGTTGGTGTGACTGTCTTCTTGCCGGGGTCGGGGGTCTCTGCGTCATTTTCCTTGTCGGGCGGCGAGTCGTTGCCTTGCATACTGTCCTTATAGGTTTTGCCGTCCCAAATATAAACGTAGCGCTGTCCCAACAACCACGTGGCGATGTCGTGGTATCCTCCGGTGGTCGTTTTGAGCAAGCGGATGCGGCCGGGGATGGTGGCGATGTGCAACCACTTTTCGCCGTCTTGTTTGAAAAACTCGACATTGCAGAAGCCAATATCTTCGCAGGACCGGCGGTAATTCGTGACGTGAAGTTCGAATTTGCCGTCGTCGTTGAGATCGAGCAACTTGTATTCGTAGTCGCCGCACACGGAAGGTTCACGCTGGTCGCCGAAAAAGTCGAATACTTCCTGCGGCAACACGCGCGTGCACTTCCCGGCCCAGGCGACGGCCGGAACCAGCCCGAACGCCGCACAGAGCACAAGAATAACCAAATAATTCCGCATATTTGCGCGCCCACCCATCCACTGAAGCCGTTGCTGTACGAAACCCCATACCAACTCGGAACCACTTAAGCATATCACAACGAAGATATTGCACAAGTATCGCGTGACGTGAAATGCGGTTATTATGTAGTGTGCGATTCACGCCAGCGGCGATGAGATGTTGACAGGCCTGGATACGCCGATTAATCTCCGCGAACGGAAAGATTCATCCCGGCGTAAGGAAAAATCATGATCGTCCAAAAGCTCCATGGTAGTTGGGAACTCGCCCCTGTCAGCCGCAGCCAAACGCCCCCTGAGTCAGTGTCGAATTGGCTGCAAATGGACGTGCCGTCTCACTGGCAAATGCATCCGGAATTACGAAACCACGCCGGTTTCACGTTGTACCGCAAACGGTTCTCTTATAAGGCCAAAAAAGGAGCCCGCAGCCACCTGGTGCTACCCGGGATTTTCTATTATTCCAGCGTCTTTTTGAACGGTCGGCGGCTCGGCGACCACGAAGGATATTTTACGCCCCAGCGATACGACATCACCGACGTGTTGGCCAAAGACAACGAGCTGGTCATCGAGGTCCATTGCCCCGATGAAAAGGAACGCAACAACAAACGCATGATTACCGGCGTTTTTTCTCACTGGGACTGCCTGGACCCGACGACCAATCCGGGAGGTATCTGGCTCGCCCCGGAAATTCACACCTCCGGCGGCGCTCACATCGACCTCTGCTTGTTCCAAACCGACGACCTGGACGGCGAGGATGCCCACACCACGACCCGCCTGGAAATCGTGGCGCAGGAAAAGGCGGCGGTGAAAATCCACGTCGAGCTGATCCCGATTGATTTTGAAGGAAAAAGCTACGCCTTCGTGCATGAAATCGAACTTGACGAAGGCCACAATACCCTCGCCTACTCCCATATTCTGGAAGAACCGTCCCTGTGGTGGACCCACGACCGCGGCCGACCGAATCTGTATTCCCTGAAGGTGACGATCAAGCAAGGCCGCAAAGTCAGCGACGTGTACGAAGCCGAGGTCGGTATTCGCACCGTACATTGGGATAACTGGATTTTTTCGCTGAACGGCCAACGTCTTTACCTTAAAGGCAACAACCAACCCCCGACCGACACGCGCCTGGCCACGGTCACGTACGAAGACTGTGAACGCGACATTCGGCTGGCCAAACAGGCCAATCTGAACATCCTGCGCGTCCACGCCCACGTGGACCATCCGGATTTCTACCGCGCCGCTGACCGCGAGGGGTTGCTGCTATGGCAGGACTTCCCGCTGCAATGGAGTTACCGCCGCGAGATCCTGCCGATCGCCCAGCGCATGATCGCCGATATGGGACGCGGGCTGTTCAACCACCCGTCTATCGCCATTTGGTGCTGCCACAACGAGCCGATTTACCTTGTTGAGACCGACGACGAGACCCCCTCCGAGATTTTCAAAACCGTGTTCACGTTGGGGATATGGGGATGGAATCGCGACGTGCTCGATCCCGCGCTCAAAGATGCCCTGGCGGCGGTGGATCCCACCCGTTTCGTCAACGAACACAGCGGCAAGGTCTGGTTGCCGTGGCAAAAGGGCACCGACACCCACTTCTATTTCGGCTGGTACCGGGTGCAGGGCAGATCGATGTGGGCGTTCGACCGCCTGATCAAGAGGCTGCCGAAAAACCTCGTGTTCAACACCGAATTCGGCGCGCAGAGTCTGCCGAACTTGGAAAGCTGCAAGAAATTCATGGCCGCGCAGATCGAAAACGTCGACTGGGCGGAGCTAGAGTATCGACACAGCCTGCAAAAGGCGTTGCTGGATCATTGGGTCGGTCTCAAACAGCCCGACCTGGCCACGTTGATCGAGAAAAGCCAGAACTATCAAAGTGAAATGACCCGGCACTATATCGACCGCTTTCGGCGGGTGAAATACGCGCCCAACGGCGGCGTGATGCCCTTTATGTTCACGGACCCGAACCCGGCGATTCAGTGGTCGGTGCTCGACTACTGGCGCAAGCCCAAAAAGAGCTATTTCGCGTTGCAGAAGGCGATGCGACCGGTCTACGCGTTTGTGGCGATGGATCGCCCGATTCGCAAAACGCACGGCAAGCCGCTGCAAATCGAGGCCTACGTCGTGAACGATACGCTGGAAGATTTGGGCGCGCTGGGGCTGACGTTGACTGTCACCGACGCGAGCGGCTCGCACGTCGCCGAGCATCATTTTTCCGCCAACGTGGGCCCCGACAGCCCGGCGATCCACCTGGCCACGATCGACGAATCGCCGGAATCCCCCGGCACCTACACCGTGACCATCAGCATCGACGGCGACGAGGAGTCGGTTAACATCTATACTTTTCAAGTGGAGTGACCCGTGCCTCGACGGCTCCGACGTCTGGCGATCGCCGCGTTGATAACCGTGCTGGTGATCGCCGCGCTCGCGACCGCTTTGTTGGCGGCGGTCTCCTTCCGCTTCCCGCAAGCCGCGGGGATGGTGACTCTGGGGCTTTTTCAGGGCCTGCCCGAGGGACTTCGCGATTGGCCGCCGACGTGGAAACTGGCCCGGGGATGGATGAGCATGCTGCGTCGTGATGATCCGCCGCCGGATTTACGTTCTTTCCAAGCTCGCGGTGCGCGGGTGGATTACCTGGTCGTCGCGTTGGGCGATTCGACGACGGCCGGCGTGATGATTCCACCCGATACCGCTTGGCCCCATTTGTTCGAACAAGCCCTGCGCCCTCGAATCGAAGGCGAAGTGCGCGTTGTTAATGCCGGCAATCCGGGCGAAATCGCCCCAGATGGGCGCCGAAGGCTGGCGCGCGATGTTTTGTCTCTGAAACCGCAATTGGTCATCATCGGCTACTTGATTAACGATGGGCGCATTTTTCATGTCGACGCGCAAAACCGACCGCGGGTGATGGTCGATGAGGCTGATTTTCTCGCCGCCCTCACCGAGATGTTTGCCGCGTTGCAGGAGGCTGACGTGCCGACGATGGTGTTCACGTGCCACCCGATTCACGCGGGCATTTTCGGCTTTCACGCAAAAATCTGGCCGGAGTTGCAGGCTGAGGAATTCGCCCGTCGTTTGGACGGCCTCCGGCGCGCCGCGGAGCGATTCGGCGTGGTCGTTGTCGACACGTACCCCGCCGTGGCTGCGTATCCGCACGGGGCGACGTTATATTTAGCCGATGGCATGCACATGGGCGTCGCGGGGCACCGTTTGATGTCCGAATTGATTTATGCAAAGTGGAACGAAACCATTCGGCCGGGCGAAGGGCTCGGTCGATAAGCCGATCGGAGGCCTGTTGATGCGTCGGACTGTCTCGTTGTTGCTCGTTGTTTGCTGGTTGGTCGCGCCGGTCGCGCCTCGCGTTCTGGCGGCTGACTCTCCGGATACCGACGCCCACGTCGGCGTGACCCAAATGGCGAAGCGACAGGGCCCGATCATGTGGCACTACCCAGAAGGTGTCCGGAACCAGATGGAAAACGATTTGGAGATGCTGCGCCTGTACAACCAGGCGGCCGCAGCGAAAAAGCGCCGCAAGACGCTGGGGCTGGCGTTGTTCATTCCGGGCGCCGTTCTTTTCGGCGGTGGTTTGGCGGCGGGCATTTTTCAAGGGGCCATCGGTCTGTACAACGATGAGACCGGCGATTACATCATGGCGGGCGGCCTGGTGATCGGCGCGGGGTTGATCGCCCCGGGCGTGTATTTCACAGGTTGGCCCAGCGGCGCGGAAAAACGGTACAAGAAATACTTGCAGGAGAAATACGGCGTCGAGCCGATTCTTTATATCACGCCGCGGAACAAAGGGGTTTACGCCCAATTCGGTTTTCAGTTTTAGCGGGCGTTCGAGGTGGCGCTGAAAGAGTTACTCTTCCTCGCGCTCCTTGAAGGTCGAGACCTCGACAGTCACGTTAAGCAAGCTGTTGTCGTCAAAGCGGCTTTCGACGTGCAGTTTTCGAACCCGTAGCAATTGGGTGGAATGTTCGATCTCGTACAAGAGACGGCCCAACTCTTCCAAGTTGATTTTCTGCAACCGTATCTCGACCGCTTCTTCTTTGTAGAAATCGTTTTTCGGTCTCTGCTTCGAGACCATCGAGTCGATGCCCTGGGTGATGCCCACTTTGTCGGCGATGGCCGACAATTCCGAAAGCAGCGACATACTCTCATTGCGGGCGATCTTCTTTTCGATGAGCGTCACGTCGCTTTTGATCTGCTCGAAATTCTGATAGAGCCGCACCATCTCGCGCAGCTCGCTTTCCTTCGTGTCGATTGTTGAATCCAGGCCGCCGACGCCGAACTTGGGCAGTACAACGATCCACACGAACAACAACACCGCCACGCCCGCGCCGCCGAAAAGCGCGATCTTACGTTGCCGATCATCCAGGTTCAGGTTGAAACTCATGGCGTCACCACCGGCGTGGTCATGGCGGGCTTTTTCGTTTTGCTTTTCCCGCCCTTTTTCTGTACGAGCCCGATGTGGAACTTGAATTTCACTTTTTCCGACACCGTGCTGCTGGTTTCTTTCTTCACGCTTTTGAATCCGCTGAACTTCTTCAGCGATTCCTCGATGCGGTCCACATCGGGAAAGGACGGCACCTCTCCCTCAATCTTGATCGCCTCGGGCGTCAAGTCGAATTTCTTGATATCGACCGTCACGCCGGGCGGAATGTGCTCGCTCATGGCTTTGAGGATGTCGATGGCGCGCAAATTATCTTCGCCCAGGAATCCGACGGTTTTGTGCTTGGCCACGGTCTTGCTGATCTGTCCCTTGAACTGCTCGAGCGGTCGCACCGGCGGCACGCTGCCCGGGAACGCTTTGAGGTACAGCGCAACGACTTGCTGCTGCAACGCTTCGTGTTGCCGCTTTTTCTGTAAGTGGCCTGCGACAACGTTGTAGAGCAACAACACCAGCACGATACCGGCAACGATCGCGATGCTGCGAATCGACGACTGCAGCGCGAGTTGCTGTCGTTGATACACGAATGGGCCATGCCGCAGGTTGAGCTTGATGTCGCGCAACTCGCCGAGGCCGCGACTGACCAGCGCCAAGGGGGCCGCGTAACGCCCCTGGTCGGCCGGGTCTTTCGCGTCGATCGAAACCGGCAAATCGCTCGCCAACGCGTTGAGCCGGTCGACTTCCACCGTGAGTTGCTCGCCGAGAAAGTGAGGCAAACCCAAGAGTAGCGATCCGCGACCGGTTAGATATATACGGGTGACTTCAACGCCGGTTTCGGTGCGCACGCCCTGTAGGGTCTGTCGCAACCGGCTGATTAAGGACCCCGTCGCCCGGCGCAAGACATCGTTCCCGCTGCCGCCGGCAGTGAGGTCGGCTTTTTCGATTTTCGTTTTTTCCGCTTCGCTCAGGTCTTTCTTCATCGCCCGCGCCAACTCGTGATCGAATCGTTGCGAGCCGATGGGAATCGACCGCAAATCCACAAGTTCGCCTTCGTTGAGAATGGCCACGTCGGTGTGCGTGGCGCCCAAATCCACGAGCGCGATCGCCCCCATTTCGTCCGGCAACGCCAACTTGGCGGCGGTGAAGAGGGTGTAGGGGCTCACGTCGATGACTTTCGGATCAATCCCCGCCGCGGCGATGTGGCCGACATACCGCGCCAACTCCGTGTTGGGCGTCAGCACAACCAGCACGCGGAAACCGCCCTGCGGGTCCTTATCCAGAACCTCGAAGGATACGTGCATTTCGTCCAAGTCGAAGGGGACGTGGTTTTCCAATTCGAAGGGCAGAACCTGCTCTAGGCGCCGCCGGTTGGAAAAGGGCAGCGTCATGATCCGCGTCGTCACCGCGGTGCCCGGCATGGTTACGTGGACTTCGTTGAACTCCAGCCGATGTTTCTTGAGCATGTCGCCGACGGCGTACACCCACGGTGGCGGCGGTTCACTCGGCGCGTCGGTTTCTCCGTCGCGTACGGAATTTTCGCCTTCACTTTCGTCGTCCGTGGCGGGCTCGGTCTCGGGTTCAAGTTCGGTGGGTAACAGGCGATGTTGAACTTCTTCAGCAGACGGAACGCGCTCCACGTACGCGCCCAAGACGGTCGTGGCGCGCCACGTTACTTCGGCCAGCACGGCTTTGATTTCCGTGTGCCCAATGTCGATTCCCAGAATGCGGTGTGCCATACAGACCCTAACCTTCAGTTTTTACGGCAACCTTTTCGACCCGGGGCCTCGCCCGCGGGTTCAAAGAATACACTCCGACCGCAAAAATGTCGCTTCTGTCTACCAGAAGGTCGGAAACCGAGCAAGCCGGGCGGTGTTTCCGGCCGGCATCCCGGCCCGCGTTCGTCTTTCATCGTCAAGAAAGGGTGTGGTGGTATCGCCGGTATTATCGCGTGAAGCGCCGCTCGCGGCGGAGAGTCAAACCGTTTGGACCGGCGATGTGTGTGGTAACTGCCGCTCTACCGGTCGCGGTGTTTTAGCTTCGGTTCAAATCGCGAGTTTTCAACGCGGCGGCTTTGTGCTACATATCGCTTCGCTTAATAAATACTAGCGATCTCATCGGAAAGGGTCGTGGTGTGCGGTATTACATTGGTGGGTCGAAATCGAAAGAATGGGTTTGAAAATCGATCCGGGAAACGGTATTGTCATCGGCGATTCGTCGCGAAAAGCGATTGCTTTTCCCTCACCCACGCGACCGAATCGGAGCTTCTTTGTTAAGGGGAACAGCTTTGCGGAAAATACCCTTGACCCAGGCTGGGGCCGGCATGGTGCTGGCGCAGCCGGTCGTTAATGAAACCGGTGTTACTCTCGCCGCGGTGGGCTCGGAATTGACCGAGCGCTTGCTGCGCAGGTTCGAAAAGATGGAAATCGAAGTCGTCTGGATCGAATCCGACGACCCCGTTGACAAGGCGCTAGCGGAGCAAATGAAGAAAAAGATCGAGGCTCGCTTTGCCCGGGCCGGCAAATCCACCCTCTGGCAGGATTTGAAAGAGCTTCTTCTCGAACGCGTAGATCAGCGGGTGAAATAGCATGCTCATCGATGAAAAAGCATTTCGTAGCCGCCTGGACAATCTTCAGAACTTGCCGGCCTTTCCGGGCATTCTCGACAAATTCAACGAGATGGCCACGGATCCTCGCATCTCGATGAGTCAAATCGGCGACACCATCGGCAAAGACCAGATGCTGGCAATGAAGATCCTCAAGCTGGTCAACAGCGCCTTTTACGGCTTTCCGGGACGTATATCGACGGTAACCCACGCTTTGGTGTTGCTCGGCTACGATGTTGTCAAGGGATTGATTCTATCGGCCAGCGTCTTCGACGTCATGGCCGACAAATGGCGTCCGTTATGGAAGCACTCGCTGGCCGTTTCCAAGGCCACGGGTATCATATGTAAACAAATGAACCTTCCCAACGCCGAAGAAATCGGCATGGCCGGGTTGCTGCACGATATCGGCAAGGTCGTCCTAATGATCATGGAACCCGAGGTCTACCAGACGGTGATTCAGGCGGCATCGAAAAAAGGTCGCCCCATCGTCATTGCCGAGCAATCCATGATCGGGTTTACGCACTCGGATGTAGCGCTCTGGTTGTGCGAACGATGGAACCTACCGCAGCGCCTTGCCGCGCCAATGAGTTTCCACCATACGCCGGAACTGGCCACTTACGCTGAGTTGGCGACCGCCGTAGTGTTCATCGGCGACAACATGGTCAAAGCCATGGGCCAGGGTGCCGAACCGAACGCACCCGTCGAAAAAATCAATCCGGCCGTCACCGAACGCGTATCCATCAGCCGCGAGCAACTTGTCGCCATTGTCGAGAAGCTCGAGCCGGAGCTGGAGTCACTGGGCGAATAGTTGACCGCAGCGGCGGAAGGGGCCTGCCATGGAACGCGTCCGCAAACGAATTCTGGTGGTTGATCCAAACGAAGACCGCGGACAAGAAATCGTCGCGATGTTGGTAACCGAAGATTACTTCGGCTACCTCTTTTCCTCGCCGAATATGGCGCTCAGCCAAATATACAACGATCCTCCCGATTTGATCATTCTGGCGGCCCAGGGCGAGAACTGGAAAATGTTTTTAAACACGTTGAAGAACGACACCGTATTCGGCCATCTTGCCGTGTTGTGCCTTTTCGAGCCGGCGCAGCTTCGTCCGGAGACCTCGTTCACCGACATTCCCATCGACGATTACACGGCCTTGCCGATTGATTTGGAAGACCTGCGGCTGCGCGTGCGCTTGGCGATGGACAAGTCTGGCCGGTATCTGGACGCCAATCCCTTGTCTCGCCTACCGGGCAATTTTACGATTATTAAGACGCTACAGAATCGTATCGATCAACGCATGCCGTTTTGTTTCGCACACGTGGACATCGACAATTTCAAACCCTTCAACGATCGTTACGGTTTTTCCCGCGGCGATGAAGTCATTCGCATGACGGCACGTGTATTGGTTAACACCGTGCGCAACTTTCCCAACAGCCAGGGTTTCGTTGGGCACATCGGGGGCGACGATTTCGTGTTGATCGTCAATCCGGCGGTGTGCGAGCCGATTTTCCAGCAAGTCCTCGTCCACTACGACATGCTGGCGGCGACCTTCTACGACGATGAAGACCGCATGCGCGGTTACATCGAATCTGTCGATCGCCAGGGTAATTCACGGCGTTTTCCGCTGATCAGCCTCTCCATCGCCGGTATTGATTCCACGCGCAACGACTACGACCATTTCGGCCAGTTCTCCGCGGCGGCGAACGAAATCAAAAAAAAGGTCAAACAAAAAGACGGTTCAAATTACATGATCGACCGGCGTCAGATCCCACCGCCGGACGACGAAGACACTTTGGACCCCACGTCCGAACCGAACGCGCCCGTCAATTAGACATGCCTGTGCGTCGCCCCGGTTTGTGTTAAGATCGCCAAAATGAAAGTGTTACGACATACAACCACGACCTGCCCCACGTGCCTCAAACCGATGCCGGGCGAGATTGTTGTGCGCGACGGCGAATTCCGCATCGAGCGAACGTGCCCCGATCACGGCTTCGTTTCAGCCTTGCTTTCGCGCCACGCCGATTACATGGCCGACCTTCACCGCTTCTACTTCGACCTGATGCACGAATCCTTCCCGCAGCGCGATTTCATCCTGCGCACCACCGACCGCTGCAACCTCGAATGTCCCATCTGCCTGGCCAGCGCCAATGATCGCGCCCTGCCCGATTTGCCGATGCAGCAACTGCGCGATTTCGTCCGCACGCGCCGCCGACACAAGATCGACCTGATGGGCTGCGAGCCCACCGTGCGCGACGACCTGCCGGAAATGATCCGCATCGTTGCCGAAAGCGGCAACTACGCTTCGTTGCACACCAACGGCGTCAAACTCGCCGACTACGAATATTTGCGCGTACTCAAAGAGGCCGGCTTGTCGGAAGTCCACTACGGTCTCGACGGCTTCACCGACGAAATCTACACGGCCATTCGCGGTCAGCCGCTGGTGGAGAATAAGCGCAAGGGGTTGGCCAACCTGGAAAAGCTCGACGTGGCCACCGACCTCAAGTGCACGATTTGTCGCGGCGTCAATGACCATGCCCTTGGTGAAGTGTTCGATTACGGCGTGCGGCATTCCTTTGTGCGCGAAATCTTTTTCCTCGGCTGCCGCATGCTCGGTCGCCAGCGCGACGGCGATCAGGACCAAGTGCTGGCGCCCGACGAGTTGATCGACCTGCTCGAGGAGCAAACCGGCGGCCGCATCAACCGCGACGACATTCGCGTTTTTCAAAAGCTCTATTTCGCGTTGCTCTACATCACCCGTTTGCGCAAGTGCTTTTACAATCAACATTACTTACTGGTGCGCGACGGCCGAGGCGGCTACCGCACGATTTTCGAGATCATCAAAAAGGACGGCCTCGACCGCAAATTAGAAGACTTCCGTCGCGACACCCGCGGCGGACGGCGGCGCTGGTGGCCCGCTCTCAAATTCGGCCTGCGTCTCGTACCGCATTTCTTACGCCCGGCCGCGTTACGCTTCATGTGGGATGCGGTGGCGCTGCAACTTCGCCTGTGGTTTGGTTTCGACCTCTCGCGTATCCCGCGCCGCAATGTGTTGATCGGCTTCATCACCGCTTGCGACGGCTTGATTTGGGACGAGGCCGTGGCCCGCAACTGCGGCAAGGGCGACATCGCCGTCGATATCGGCCACCACGATTCGGGCGCCACGGCGAACATCGAGCGCGACCGCCGCATCTATTGCCAAGGCGAATGGAACTTGCGAGGCCAGTGACATGCGAAATCGCCTAATCCTCACCGGCGGCCTCGTACTGGGCGCGCTGCTTTTACTCGGCGGCCTCTTCTCTTCGCCGCGGCGTGAGATCGCCCGCGACTTGCGGCACTTGCGCGACGCCATCGTCGCCGACGACTTCACCGCCGCCGGCGGCTACCTGACCGAAAACGCCAAGCGCCAATGGTGGTTGCGAGGCTTGGAGAGTGCGTTTGCCGCGCGCGGGTCCAAACCCGACCCTCACCGCCGGCTGATCGAAGGCATGACGACAACCTACCGCGACATGGTGCGCTCGATCGACCTGGTCGCCGTCGATGCCGATGGCGAGGGCGCCCTGGCTACCGTCCGCATGTCGATCGTGCTGGGCGGCTACGCATACGCCCTTGAGTTCCCGACCCAGTGGCAGCGTAGCGGCGATCATTGGCGGTTGGACGCCACGTTGTGGGATTCCCGACGACTAATCAACGCGCATACGGCCGCGCATAACGCGGCCGGGCGACCACCTGAAAACCATCCTGGTTACCCCACTTTTTCCATCGGTGACCAGAACCGCTTTCGCTGGGCGGACGCCCCCAAGCGTTTGCCGCGCGCTCGTTTTCGTTGCCCCCGCGATATGGTGCGCGTGCCGGCGGGCCCGGCGGTGTTTCGCGTCAGCGGGCAGCGCTATATTTTCTCCGGCGAACAAGACCGCGTCGTGGAAGTCGGCGACTTTTGCATTGACCGCTACGAGGGTTCGCGACCCGAAGCCACGGCGACCAGTCCGGATGGCGGTCACGACAAGGCCGCCACGAGCCGCGCGGGCGTCGTGCCCTGGACATTGGTCCGCTGGTCCCAGGCGAAAGCGGCCTGCGAGCGGGTCGGTAAGCGTCTGTGCACCGGCGCAGAATGGCAAAAGGCCGCCGGCGGCCCGGCCGGCCTGTTGTATCCCAACGGCTGGGAGTTCGACTCCGGCGTGTGCAACACCTTCACGCGGGAAATCGGCGCGCGCCCCCTGGCGCCGACCGGCCGCTTCCCAAAGTGCAAAAGCCCGTACGGCGCCTACGACATGACCGGCAACGTCAGCGAATGGACCGACGAGCTTTGGCAAGACGGCTGGCCCGACCGCGCGCTGCGCGGCGGCTCGTTCAACGTGAATCCCATCAATGGGCAGGCCCTGCTGCCTTTTTTCGGTTGGCGCTTTATCGGCTACGGTGAATCGGTGGCCTCGCTGCACCACCATCCGCCTGACGACGCCCACGCCGACGACGGGTTTCGGTGCTGTCTGACGCCGTGATGATCGTTTCGCCACCCTCCTGCTAAACAAAAAGCCGGCTCGAAGGCCGGCCTCGTGTAAGTTGAATTGCTCTCCTACCTGCCTCGTCCTTGGCCACCGCCGCGTCCTTGGCCCATCCCGTCTTTTTGGCCGCGGCCCATGCCTCTGCCGGGACCCATTTCGCCGCCACGGGCCACGCAACGTTCGAAGGCGGGTAAGTGATTGTTCTGCGAAGCGTCACGCAAATAGGTAAAGACCTCGCGAATGTCGTTTTCCTTGACGAAGGATAGGAATCCATCGTACATCGCCACGTTTTCTTTTTCGGCGGTCACGCCCTCTTTGCAAGCCTCGAGCATCGTGCCTGGAGCTTCCAACTTGCTTGCCCAATCATCGGCGGGTACTTCCACACCGTAGCGGGTAAAAAGCGGCTTGAGCATCTCGATATGTCGGGATTCGCCCTGGATGATGTTGGCAAACGGCCGTTGCGGGCCGAATTTCTCCATGATTTTCGCATACAGCGCCTGCGCTTTGTATTCGTCGTTGATCGAAGCCGCCAGCGCGTCTTGCGTTTTCTGGTCGAGGCTCGGTTTTCCCTGTGCCGTTGAACTCTGGGGCACCATCATCAGCGCCAGCATGATCGCGGCCGTGATCGAAAGCGTGACAAGAATTCGCTTAGCAAACATCGTTTTCTCCTTCGAAACAGGTTGGGGGGTGTTTCCTCGTTCATTCGTACCATAATCATTGTGTCAAGGGTTTCACCGCGGCCGCGGCGCAATTAGTCTGGGCAGGTGCCACCGTTTTCGTCCGGGCCCTGATAGCTCGCGCCGTCGATATAGTCGTTACCGCTGCCATCCACGCAGAACGTGCCCCGATCCGATTCGTCTTTGAAGAGCCCCGTCGCAAAGGAGTTTCCGTAATACGTGTTGTCGGTGGAGGGGATGATTTCCTTGGTGGTCGGAGGTACGTAGCCTTTGGGATAGACGTGGCAGCGGTCCGCTTTGTCGGCGCCGGTATCCAAATCCAGCACCCGCACGTTGTAAGCAGCGGAAAATCCCACGCGGAACTCGTTGCCGGCGAACACATTCCACGAACTGCCGTGCTGGTGGCTACCGTCTTTGTAGCCGACGTCGACGTGGTTGTTCTGTACCAGGGTCTCGGAAACTCCGGACAACCAGATGGCGTTGCAGCCCGCGGAATTGCGGGTAGTAATCGTGTTGTCTTCGATGGTGTTACTCGAACCGCCGAGTAGTACGAGGTTGGACTCGATAACGCCTTCGCGCTCGTTGGTCGAGGTGATGCCGCGCATAAGCGATTCTGTGCATTCCGCGCACACGACTCCGGTGTTGTAGCTGTCGCGAACCGCCAAGTCCAAAAAGCGGATGTTCCGGCAGACGCCCGCAGCCTTGCCCGGTGGGCCGATAAAGACGTGCGCGTCGCCCGAATCGGCAATCGTAAGCTCGCGCAGCGTGATGTTGGTGAACGAGCCGTACCCCGCCACGCCTCTGTCGTAGTTCACCAGCGTGAGCCCGGCAATTTCCACGTCGCTCAAACCGTCCGTGTAGAGGCTAACGCCGACTCCGGTGCCGACGCCCTGCAACGTGACACCGTAAGCGGTTAGCGTCACGTCGGATGAGGCGATAAACAACGCGCCCGATTCCGAGCCTTCCAGTTCGTAAGGTTCGTCGCTCGGGCACAACACGGTGTCTTCTAGTATCCACATGCCGTCGGTCGGCACGACGCAATCGCCGGGCGGCGGTGTGTTGTCGTCGTCATCGTCGTCGTCGTCGCTGCCGACGTCATCGTCGCCGACATCATCGTCGTCGTCGCCGTCGGTATCACCGCGCAAGGTTGAATTGTCCTCACCGCCGGAGCCGCAGGTCGCCACGAACAACACGGCGACCACGAGGACCAACAACCGCAGATAAGTCAGGCGCACTTTTTTCACCCTCGCCGAAATTAGAAATAGTATTTCAAATACGTGTAATAGAAATCGGGCACCGTGATGTCGTCGCCGCCCAGCGGGTTTTCGACACCGCCGTATTCGCTGGGTACCGATCCAAAGGAATGCTGCGCGCCGAGCAGCACGTCGAGGTTTTGCACGACCGACCATGTCACGACGAGGTTGTTGAACAGGCTGCTGTCGCCCAGGTTTACGATCAGCGTTTCGCCGAGCATCACCAGCGCGTGGGGTTGGAGGCTCAGCACCGCGCCCGCGTAATTGCGGCCCACGTTGAACACCTCGCCCCGCTGGTAGGCCCCCACGTAGGCCGGTTCTTGGAGCAGATCGGCATACTCGTCGGGGTCGTCCTTGCCGAAACCGTTATGGTAGTACTCCACGAGCAAATACGGATTCCACCGCACGCCCCAGGCATAGTCGACATTTACGACGCCCTGGTAGAACACCTCATTGGGCACGCCCTCGACGGTCGTCCGTGTCACCGCCCAGCGAAAACCCGCATCCCACAGCAAGCCATCAAACGACAGGCCGACCTTGGCCCGGTCGTACAACCACCCGCCGGACAGCGCCATTTCCGCATCGAGAAAGCGCGCCGCCGCCCGACCCGCCGCGGCCGACTGATCGCCGTCGACGTCGTCGTCGCCCTTACGCACGGGCGCCGCGTACGCTTCGAGAGTCAAATTCGGGTGGGCCGAAATACGCGTATGCAGCAGGTCGACACCGCGCTTTTCCTCTTTGTCGATTTCGGTGGGCGAGAACGACGCCAGGTAATCGGTCGGATTCCACAACCGGCCGGGTCCCCACGTCAGCGCCTGCCGCCCGAGTGTGATGTCCCACGGCCCGGCGTGCATACGCAGGTACAAGCGGTCGAGACGATGGTCGAGGCGGTAGTCGTCGTTTTCGTCGATGCGATGATCCAGGGCCATGTACTGCGGCGTTTGGATGTCCGGGAATATGCTCTCCAGCACTTGCCGTCCCAAGGCCGAGTCGCCGTATTTTTCCGCGGCGGCGCGGCGCAAACGTTGGTCGTCGCCGGCGTTGGCGAACAGTTCGTAGTTGACCACGAACTCCAAGGGATCGCCCAAGTACATGTCGGATTTCAAGCGCACGCGCGACGCGTTGTTCCAGAAGGTTTCGCGTTCCGTCAGTTCGGCGGCTTGGTAGTATCCCGCCCCCTGAGTTACCGAACCCAGGGATTTCAAATAGCCCGACAGCCGCCAGGTAAAGGGCCCGGCCTCGACGCCCGGCAGCGCCAGAACGGGCGTCGCCCAAAGGACGAAAAGGACAACGATCAAGCAGAACCTACGCGGCATTTTGTTGGTTGTCCTCCACGATTTGGCCGTCTTTGAGAATCAGCAACCGGTGGCTGCGCTTCATAACGAGTTGGTCGTGGCTTGAAAAGACAAAAGTCATCTTTTCGCTTTCGTTGAGTTCGAGCATCAGGTCGATCAATCCCGCCGAGGTCTTGCTGTCCAGGTTCGCGGTGGGCTCGTCGGCCAGGATCAACTGCGGCCGGCTGACGATCGCCCGCGCCACGGCCACGCGCTGCTGCTGCCCACCCGAGAGTTCGTTCGGCCGCCGGTGGGCCATGTCGGCCAGACCGACCCGCTTGAGTATCGCCAAAGAACGGGCACGCCGTTCGCCGGCGGACACGCCACGAATCATCAAAATGAACTCGACGTTTTCCACCGCGGTCAGTACCGGTATCAAGTTGTAGGCCTGAAAAACGAAGCCGATTCGGTCGCGCCGCAGGCAACTGAGTTCGGTCGCCGATTTCGTGCGCAAATCCATCCCGGCCACCGTCACCTTGCCCGCGGTAGGCACGTCCAGCGCGCCGATCATGTTCAGCAACGTCGACTTGCCCGATCCGGAAGGGCCGGCTATCGCCGTAAACTCGCCCTCGTTGATCGTCAGGTTTACGCCGCGCAACGCCGGCACCAGCACTTTGCCCACTTCGTAGGTTTTCTTCACGTTTTCGCAAACCACAATAGCCATTTCGTTCACCTCACACATGCCGCAGGGCGGTGGTTGGATTCATTCGACTCGCTTTCCATGCCGGGTAGATGGCCATCAAGACCGCCACGACGGCGGTGACGGCGATGGCCAGAATCATGTCGGTGACTCGCACGTATGGATGCAGTACGCCGCGCATGCCCGCATAGCTCATCCCATCGACCCACGCCGAGAGATCCAGGCCGCGTTCGCTCGCCCACCCGACCAAACCGCCGCCCAGCGCGCCGCCGACGATGCCCGCCACACACGCCAGTAAAAGGGCTTCGAGAAGAATCACGGTGAGGATCATCGAGCGCTTCACTCCCAGCGCGAGCATCATGCCGATTTCCTTGGTGCGCTCCAGCACGCTCATCAGCATCGTGTTTGCCACGCCGAACGCCATGGCCAGGTAGAAGAACATGTTGAAGAACCACATGAAGAACTGGGATAGCTCCATGGTTTTGACCACCAGCGGGTTCAGGTCCATCCAGGTGGTTACGACGGTTTCTTTCGGGGGCACGAGCCCGCCGACCAAGGCGGCCACCTCTACGGCGTGATCGGGCAGTTGGGTGGCCACGACCCATTCGGTGGCGCGGTTTTCCATGCCGAACATCGTTTGAGCATCGTTCAGGCGCACGTACACCGCGCTTTTGTCGAAGCTCTTTAGGCCCGTGTCGTAGATGCCTACGATACGAAAGACTTGGTCGACGACCTCGCCGCTGGGCGCCGTGGCGCGCACGATCATCCGCCGGTTGAGTTTAGTTTTGAAGCGTTCGGCCATCGTCCGGCCGATGACGATCTTGCGTTCGTCCTTACTGGTGAGCCATCGCCCCTCGACGATCGAATTCGGGATCATCGAAACTTGCGGTTCGTGGCCGGGCTCGGTGGCGATAAGCTGCGCCATTTCGGATTTCTCAGAGTTAGAAACCAGAATCATCGTTTTGATGCGGGCCGCGGCGCCGGCGACGTGGTCGATGTTCATGATTTTCGGCCGCAGGGCGGGATCGATGGCGATGTTCCGCTTCAGTTGCGGATTTTCGTGGTAGCCCGGCGCCTGCACCTGCACGTGGCCGGTGAGGATCGCCACGGCGTTTTCGACCGACTGCCCCCACCAGGCGTTGACCAGGGCGATGTAAAAAATCACCCCGAGCAAACCGACAACGATAGCGGCAAGCAGAATAAGCGTGCGGCGTTTATTACGCCACAGGTTCCGCCATGCGGTCAGCCACAGCATTTTGGAAAGCAACACGGTTCACCTCATTGATAGCGAAGCGCTTCTAGCGGCCGGAAGCGGGTGATCTTGAACGCCGGGTACAGCGCGACAACCAGGGTGGTCAGCCATACCTGCAGGAAAACGAGCCAGGCGATGCCGAGGTTCATTGTCGGGAAGATGCGGTCGGACAGGCCGTACTGCTTCATCAACTCGCCGGCCGCCTCGCCGAGGGGGATTCCCGCGCCGGCAAAGTAGAGCGCCATACCACCGCCGACGATCAAACCGATCACGAAGCCGACGACCACGAGGATCTGGCTTTCGATCAACAGAAGAGAGGCGCAGGTGCGCGGTTTGACGCCGATGGCCATGAGTACCCCGAATTCGCGGAATCGCTCGAACGCGCTCATCAGAAAAGTATTCAGGATTCCGAAGGCGACCACGAGCAGCAGCATGTAGACCATCACCTTACCCGAGGCGTTATCGAGTTGGATGCTTTGGTCGATGCCCGGTTCGACTTGCTTCCACGTCAGCGCCACGAGCGTGTCGTTAATCTCTTGCGCCTTCTGCTGCAACGCCGCCTGCGTCGCCGCAACTTGCTGATGACCCTCCAGCAAGATCGCCACGGCGCTGGCGCTGTTGTCCATCATCATGATCTGTTGCAGCGGCTCCAAGTTAACGAACACCGCCATGCGGTCCAAATCGGGTACGCCCGTGTCGAGCAAGCCGCGAATGTGCACCTTCTCCGCCGCCACCGAGCCGTCGACCGCTTGCCCTACGAGCACGAGTTCATCGCCGATTTCCGCCTCGAGGT
Organism: Candidatus Lernaella stagnicola; assembly: GCA_030765525.1. Classification (NCBI taxonomy): domain Bacteria; phylum Candidatus Lernaellota; class Candidatus Lernaellaia; order Candidatus Lernaellales; family Candidatus Lernaellaceae; genus Candidatus Lernaella; species Candidatus Lernaella stagnicola. The sequence continues at coordinate 480,946 of JAVCCK010000010.1, read as the reverse complement.
TTTTGGCCAACCGGATGCCGACCACAGCGCCTTTCGGGTCGGCCGGGTCCAGAAAGTCACCTTGTTTCACCCAATTGGGCAGGTTGGAAATTTCTCGCTCACGCTTTGCGTCGGTGCCGGTAACCAGCGAAACAAACGATTCCTCTTCCTTGGCAACCAGGAATCCGGCGCGGATGCGGCCCACCGCGCCCACGACGCCGGGGGTTGTGTCGACGGCCTGGTACACCTTGTCCAGATCGCGCACCATCAATTGAATGTCGTGGTCTTCGAGGTAGCCCTCGGCCTGGATTTGCAGGTGTCCGGTCTGCATTTTCACGGCGCTGTCGATCATCTGGTCGTAAGAGCCGCGCTGCATGGCGCTCATGAAGACCATCGTCAGCGTCGCGAAGGCGATGGCGCACAAGTTGATCGCCGTGCGCCTGCGGTTGCGGCCCAGGTTTCGCCAGGCCATTACGAGTAGGATTCGCACTTTACCGCACTCCCCTGGTCAAGTTGCGTTTGGTGAACGTCCCGGCCGGGATCGCCACGTCGAATTCGACTTCGTCATAAATCATTTCGGTATAGTTGCCGGGTTTTTTGTGGTTGATCATTTTCCAGTAGGAGGCGACAAGCTTGCCGTCTTTGGTTTTGACGATTTTGCTCGTCTCCATGGTCCGCGCTACCCTGCCGTCTTCGTCATAGTATTCGGTTTTGCGCATCACCATGTTGTCCTTCTGAACCCAAGTGACGATCTTGCTCCACACGACCGGCGCGTCGGGTTTGGTGATCAACTCCAGCTTCCAACACTCCGCGCCGTCGATGGTTTCGGTGCCGGCCAGATGGTGATCGTAATCCACGATCATCGTGTCGGCCCGCGACAAGTCGTTGTTGGTGAAGTCCGAGCCCATCCAGCTTTGGGACATCATCGAGGGCGGAATTTTGATCGTACGCTCGACATTGGGCAGGTAATTCCACATTTCGCGGTCTTGCTTCAAGAATGCCACGCCGCGATCCTTGGCCGGGGACATCACGAGAATAAAGGCCTTGTCGCGGTCCTGGGTCCACACCTTCATGCCGACGGCGCGGTCGAAGTGCTTCGAGTGAACCTTCATCGTCAATTCCGAGTAGCTTGTCGCGCCGCGCATCAAGTCGTCGGCCTTCTCGATGATTTGCCTGGCCGCCATCTCCTCGGTGAGGCCGAGTGACGCGGCTATCAGCACGAGTATCGTCGCCGCAATCAAGCATTTCGTTTTCATATTTCGCCCCTTATGTATTTGGCAAACATTCGGGCGACGTCCGGAATGGCGTCGCGAAAATCGTCCGGCTCGTTGTAATAGGCCAACAGCACGCCGATGCCTTCCAAGATGGCCGCCAAGGTATCCAACGCGCGACGAATGCGCGTCGCGTCGCCGTCGGGCCCGGCCAGGGCGGAGATGTGCTTGGCGATTTCCTCCTGGTACTCCTTCAGCACGCTTTGCAACTCCGGCCCCATCACCGGATGCGAACGCATGATTTCGACAACATGCATATACCCCGACACGGTACCGCCGTAGCGCTCCATGAAGTCCACCATACGGGTCAGGCGTGTTTCGATATACTGCTTCAGGTTTTGCCCGGCCTCGATGCGCGGCTCGGAATCGCTTTCCGACATAATGACGAAAAATAAGGATCGAATGATTTCGTCCATGTTGGCAAAATGATGGAAAAGGGCCGCCTTGCTAATACCGGCCTGCTCGGCCACCGTTCGCGCCGAAAAGCCCGCCTTGCCGTGTTCGGAAAGCACTTGGATCGCCGCCATCAAAATCGCGCGTCGGGTTTTTTCCCCGCGCAGCTTGCGGCCGTCGTGTTGTTGTTCACTCACCTTTCACCTACATAATACTGACCGTGCGGTCGGTCAGTTATATACTGCTCATAAAAGTGGTTGTCAAGAATAATATGACCGCGCGGTCAGTTTTTTGTTTATTTTTGGTAACCCTAAGATATCGCGTGACAAAATCGTTTTCTTCTCTTACACTCGGTGTGGGGAAGCAGAAAGGTCTAGTATATGATGAAGCGAAGCTATGGATGGGTTATCCTTATCGCTTTACTATGTTTCGGTTGCGCAGGTGGCGGAGAACTGGCAGGAGACGACGACGACTCTTCACCCTCTCCGGAAACGACACCGGACGATGACGACGACAACGATGACGATGACGACGGCGATAGCTTGGGTTTCGATTCCGCGCCGCCACGAAACAGCCGTTCTTATTGTCGATTCGACCAAGCCACCAACCACTACGATTTCGGCAACGATCAAGTCGCTATCACCTTCGGCCGTCCGACCGGACGCATCCTTCAGCTCACCGATCGCCGCCGCGGTCTGAAAATGATCGGCAACGCGGCGGCAACCTGGGTGCCGCCCTTCGATTTGTTCTCCATCGAGCCGGGTTTTTTCGGCACGTACAAACTTGTGGACATGAACTTGTTCGCCATGCCGCCCCGCTTCGTTTGCCGCGACAACCGGCTGACGATCACCTGGGAACACTTCACTTCCCCGATTTCTTTTGAGGCGGTGTGGGAGGTCGCCCGCGACAAGCCGGAATTGCGAGCCACCGCCCGCGTAACCGGTGCGGGAGAGTTCTTGATCCACCGCTTTCGCTATCCGGTGCTGGCGCCGCTGGCGCCGTTGGCGGGCCATGGTGCGGACGACCGGTACCTGATGAGCTTGGAGGGCGGCGCGATGTTGCAGGATCCTCTGGCGCGCTTGGCCGAGGAGGTTGAAGACAATGCCGACATCCTGTGCCATCATCGTTATCCCATGGGCCACGGAGCGATGGCGCAGTTGGTCGCGTACCTAAACGATACGGTCGGCGGCCTGCTGATTTACACCGCCGACCCGGAATTCAACGCGAAGACCTTTTCGCTGTGCGACCATCACGATCTCGACGATAATCCGGAGAAACCCGACCTTCCGGCATTGCCCCAGTTTCATATCGCCCATCTCAATCCTCGGATCGGAGCCGCCGACTTCGCTCTCGACTACCCGGTGATCCTGCGTTTTCTGGATTCCGGCGACTGGCAGGAGGCGGCGACGATCTACCGTGAATGGTCCGATAAGCAAATCTGGGCCGGCCGCCCGCTGGCCGAGCGTGAACCCGAGGAGCGCGCCTTTTTCGAAACCCTCGGCGCCAGCGTGTTCGGGCTGACCTCGCGGTACGATCAAACCGCTTGGATAAACGCTTTTCACGACGAATTGGTCGCCGACAACGGCGCGGCCCGCCTATTGTTCGTGCAGGGCTGGGACTTTCATCCGATGGGCGACCCCGATCCGGAAGCGTACTTCGCCATAGCACAGGCCGGTTGGGACGAGCGCTTCTGGCGCCCGTTTTATCCCTCCACCCAGACCAATTTGGGCGCGATTGCGACGCAAGGTGACATGACTTCGTTGTTCTATTACGACCTGCTGGTGGGCACACGCGTGCCGGGGTGGGACGGGTTTTATCCCGAATCACCGGGAACATCGTCGTACTTCGATTACTTGTTGGTCAATCCTCGAGGTTCCTTCGGCGGGTTTTCGATGTTTGATGTAATCAATTTCGGCATGATCTACGCGATGAACCCCGCCGATCCCTACGTCGCGGACTTCTGGCTGTGGCGCGACCGGTTGGTCGTTGATGAAGCCGCCGTTCCCCTCGACGCTCTGTATTTCGACCTCGGCTTTCCCTTGATCGAGCGCGGCAACTACGACATCCTGGCGGGCCACGACGAGGGTCAGCCCTCCGGTTCCGGCGGATGGTTCGTGCAGGCCGTACGCGATACCCTCGACCAGTCCCGTGGTCAACCCACGCCGCGCGGCTTTCGCTACGGAGCCGAAAACACCACTGAGCCCTATTTTGATCTCGTCGACTTCTACCACCTGGGCGGCATGGGCGTCGGGCCGCTGCGTAACCGAGCCGGCAATTCCGATCCGCCGTCCTTCCGCGTTCCGCAGCGATGGTTTGTGGAGGGTACGGCGCGAGAAGTGCCCTTGCTGGCCTACCTGCACCATCACAACGGCGGCACACGCACCGGCGGTAAAATGACCGCCAGCTACGAACTGGGCAACGTGTTCTACTGGGTCGCCCTGGCCGAATACCTCTCGGGCGGCGTCGTCGAACTTATCTACTTCAACACGCCGGTCGATTGGTTGCCCGATCTTGACCCGAGCGTCGTCTGCCGCGGCAGCAACGACCTCTGCGGTTTTCAAACCGGTTGGATTTACCAACCCGACAACCCGGAAAGCACCCGGGGCTGGTACTACGACGACGAGGTCCGCCAAGCGGATCCTGAGAAACTCGCCTTTCTGCGGCGGATGATCGACCTGCGCATCAACTCGCCCGCCGCGCCCTATCTGACTCTCGGCCGCATGGAAACCGCCCCTCGCGTGCCCAATCCGCTGCCGCTGGTGGCCTTCGACTACGATTTCTATTTCTCGATTAGCGGGCCCCCTTACTGCCACTCGGGCCAATGGTCCGCAAAGCCGTTGCACATCACCGCCTGGCGGCATCCATACGACGATCGTGTGGCGATTCTTGTGGGCAACGCGACCGATGCGCCACTGTCGGTGGGCGTGGAAATCGACCCGGCCGTCTATGGCTACGCGGCCGCGGAATTATGGTCGGTCACCTGGGAGGGAACCGTCGGCGAGCGGGAAAGCCTCGGATGTCTCACCGCGCCGCGCATGATGGACCTCACGGTACCGGGTCAGGACGTGCTTCTTTTCGAGTTGGTTCCCTAAGCCGCCCGAGCCACAGCAACAGCACGACCGCCCAAGCTCCCAAATGGGAGAACGCCAATCCGAGGTAGAAGGGCCAGGGTTCGTAGCGGAACTCGACGACGCTCTTCGTGTCCTTCACCGCCACGCCGCGAAAGGCCAGGTTCGCCCGTCGCACCGGCGCGCTTTGCCCGTTGACCGTGGCGGTCCAGTGTTTGTCGTACAACTCGGTCACCACCAAATAACCGCCGCCCGGCGTGGTGACTTCGTATTTTTCATAGGTCGGCCGGCGCAGGAGTGGGCGAACGAGCCCCGCGACAACCTCGTCGTTTTGCGCCGCGCTCGGCGCTATCCGGTCGAGCCAGACGCCGCGCGACCAATCACTCTGTCGGCCCAGTTCCGCAATCATCTCGTCATCGTTGCGAGCGACCCAACCGACCGCTGTCCAAAACGCCCGCGGCAACGCGTCCTTGTTCTGATACAGAATCAGCCCACCGTGCCGCGCCTTTTCCTGCAGCATCGAGTCGATGTCCGCGCCGGGCAAGGGCTCTTGCGACAAAATGAAGTTGGCGCCGATCGAATCGGCAAAGCCGTTTTCCGCCGGTGCGCCGGTGAGGAAGGGTTGAATCGCGGCGCCTTCGTCGAAGGGCGAGAGGCCGAAATCACGCCGCGCCCGGTAGGCATCGAACACGCGCCGCAACGAAGGGTCGATCATGGAACTGTACGCATGCAGATCCTCGACGCCGTCGAATTTCAGTGACTCCTGGGTGTAGAGGCGGCCGTCGCGAATCCAGCCCCACCGGCCCCCCACGCGCAGCACGCGGGCCGGTGGCGACGCGTTCCGTAACGTGGTGGTGATGGGCGTTTCGCGGTAGAGACGACGGGTGTCGATTCGTTCAGCCGAAACCCCGGCGCGGGCAAACACTTCCAGCGCCAACAACGCCGCCAGCATCAGCGCGGCCTTCTCGCGTCCGGCCCACCGGCGCAGCGGCCACGCGGCGACCAGACCCGTCACGCCGACGGCCAACGGCAGCAGGTGCCACGCATTGATTGGCGACGTGCGTAGCGCCAGAGCAAGGAAAGCGGCCAACCATAGGCCGGCGATCACCGCGGCAATCGCCAACACGCGCGAACCTCGTTCGCCGCCGGCGATTTCATTCAGTCCCCGCAGGGCCAGCCAAAGCAGACCGAGGCCCGCCACCGACCAGATTCGCGTCGGTTCGAAACCCGCGTAGCCGGGCAGAACGTGGAATAAAAGCCGCGTCAAGGGGCTGTACACGACCGTGACCAAGCCGACGCCGACCACGCCGATCCAGAACCAATCGATCCGCGCCTTGCGCGCCCCGAACACAAATGCGACCGCCGGCGCCCAGGCCAACATTCCGTACGCGAGCGTCGTGGACAAGAGACGAAAACGATACTCGCCGAACGCTCCCGGTGCGAGCGAGGCGACAAGTAGCGAGGGCGTTTGCAGCAAGCCGCGGAACGCTTCCCACTTTCCGTAGCCGCCGCGCAGCCGTTCGAGTTGCTCGAGCAGGGGCGCCAGACGCGCGGCGCCGAGCGCGAAGCCGACAACGACGATTGCCGCCGCCGCCAGCCAAAACCGCCACCACGGCGCGGCCCCGTCGCCCTCCGGGCGCTTTTGCCCGGTGAGCCACAGAACATAGAGGCCGCCGAAAACCAGGGTGTAGATCACGTAATTGAGCATGCCGGCCAGGATCATCATTCCCAACGCCAAGCCACCCCACGCGATGGCACGGGCCGGTCGCCGCCCCGTGAAGAGACCGTCGACAGCCAGGAAAACCAGCGGGATCCAAGCGGCGGTCTGGCTGAAGTAGGGGTAGAACACGTAGCGCAAATTCAGCCCGCCAAAGACCACCGCCAACGCGGCCGCAGCCGCCAGAGGGGCCGGGGCGCGCGAGCGCCGGAAAAAGAGGAAAGCCAGGAAATAGGCGATCACGAAGGCCAGAAAGTAATCGGCCAGCAAGGCGAGCCAGGGCGGCAGCAACACGGTCGTCAGTAACGTCGTGGGATACATGACGTGACTGCGAATCGGGTAGTCCGCCGCGCCGGTTCCCGCATAGGGGTCCCAGGTCGGCAGGCGACCGGCGCGCAGTTCGCGAGCATAAAAAGCTAGTTTCGGTAAGGCCTGGGTGAGGTTGTCGCATTGCGGCCCGGCCAAACCGGTGGGCACCGCGTGCCCCAGCGCATGCCACGTGAAAAAAGTAAGTATCATCGCCAGCGCCGCCGCGTGAACGGCGAGGATCAAGCGACGATTGGCCAATGGCTCGGGCACGGCGTGCTTCTCCGGCGTCAACGGATTCCTCATCGTGTGAAGTGCTTATTGTGCCCGGCTTATTCCCAGGTTGCCAAGGCCGTTACTCGGCGGGGGCGGTCAGTTCAAAAGATTTGCGGGCTAGTTCCCGGCCGGAGTCGGTTTTTACGACCACTTCCCATTTGCCCAACCACGCCGGGCTCATCTGCTTGGCGGAAAACGTGCGCCACTTCGGCGACGTCCCGGCGGTGAGCGTCAACCGGCTGATGAAGGCGTCTTGGTAGTACCAGTCGTGATGAATCTCCGCCGGTTCACCAGGGTTGCTGATCGTCGTGTGGCAGTAAAGCCAGCCGATGTCGGCGGGGAACGTCGTCCCGGTATCGATGGGTTCGCGATCGACGACGCGCTGGCAGAAGGTAACATCGACTACACTTAGTCCCTGCGCCGCGGCGGCATAGACACATGCCGATACCAACGCCAACCCAATCAGGACAATGGTCTTTTTCACACGGCCTCCAGGTAGCACAGTCAAGATAGATACGCTCCCGGTTTCGAGCAAGTTTAAACGTAAAAAAAATGGACCGGCCACGCAACAAAAGGTTCCGCTTTCGTTGCGACTGGCCTTGCTTCGTGTTAAAACATGCCCATGCGTTACATATACTTTCTGCCGTGTCTTGTGTTGTTGCTCGTCGCCTGCGGCGGACCGCCGCCCCCGTCGGACACAAATACATCCGGCGGCGACCCCGCTTACCACTTCACCGCCGGGGATGTTTTCGTCGTCGATTTCGCCGAGCGACTCACCCACACGCCGCGCACCGATGCCGAAGCGCCCAGCACCCATTCCACCTACGTGCGCCTCGATATGCGCGTGGTGGAGGTCGACAAACGCGGCGCGGCTCACCTGCATTTTGTGCCGACCGAGTCGCGCTACACCGTCACCGAAGGCGACCGGCCGCCGATCGTGCAGGCGGGTGTCGTCGACCGCGGCCGCGACCGTTTCGACTTATCGCCCGGCGTGCGCTACCTGCGCGATATCGGCGACTACGGCCTGCATGCCCTCGTCGACGCAACGGGCCGATGGCAACGCGATTTTCGCGGCGGCCCACCGCCGGCCGATTTTCTCAGCCGCGAACAATGGTCGCAGCCCCCGGCGGGCCTAACGATCTACCCGCGCCGGGAAATGAAGCAGACGATTCCGACCTTGATGGGGGCGTACCTCCCGACCAACTGGCGCAAGCAGCCTGAGTGGTCGCTGCCTTTCGAACTCGCCCCGCCCCCACCGATGACCGGCTTGATACCGCTGGAATGGGTTTGGCGCATCGCGAAGCGTGAAGGGTCGCATTTGTTTCTGGGCGGAACGTTTCGGAAAGTCGGCAAGGAGTCGGCGAAATCGCCCTTCGGGTTGGTGCAACTGGGCGACGTGACGATCGCGCTACGCTTTCAAAACGCGTCGTACCAGGCACGGTTCGATCTCGAACTCGGCCTGCCCATCGAAACGCGGCAGGAATTCCATTGGGCGACGCAGCGCTACGTCGACGGTTTCGGCGAGGTGATCAGCGATGACGCCCAGGTGTTGACCTTTCGCCTGCGGCCGCGTCAATAAATCACAAAAAGCGATCCAACCATTGCCCGGCCTGGCCCAACACGGTTTGCCGCGTGGCTGGTATGTGGCGATAGGCGCCGATCAGCATATACACGAAAAGAATCGCCGATACGAAGAGCGCCACGAGGTTCGGCAACGGTGATCTGTCGCGTACGCGCAATACCTTTAGGGTAATCGGGTCGGTGAAAAACCGCACGATGGTGTAGAGGGCGAAGAAAAGCAACACGCCGATGACGACAAAAAACACTTGGCCCAAAACGGTTCCCAGATCGCCGGAAAAACCGCTGACCAAAAAATTGTGCATTTCGTCCAAGATCTTCCGCACGCGCGTTTCGTCTCCCCTTTTCCGAACGCCGCCACTGTAGCAACCGCCACGTTCTCGGGCAAGCAAAGGCGGGGCGGCAATTGCGTTGCCTCGCGTCGTATGATAGGACCCAACTTCACGCAACAAAAAGAAAAACAGGAGAAAAGATGCGTCGCTCGATCCAAACCCAACGCCTCACGAGCTTGCCGCCGTACCTGTTTGCCGAACTGGACCGCCAAAAAGAGCTCGTCGCGGCGCGCGGCGTGGATATCATTGACTTGGGCGTCGGCGACCCGGACCGGCCCACCCCGGAACCCATCGTGTCGGCCTTGATCGAAGCCGTGCGGAATCCGGCCACGCATCGCTACCCGTCATACCAGGGCATGCGCCCCTTTCGCGAAGCTTGCGCCGGGTACATGAAGCGACGTTTCGGCGTCGAACTTGATCCCGAAACCGAAATCTGCGCTCTGATCGGCTCCAAGGAAGGCATCGCCCACGCCGCGCTGGCGTTGGTCGAAATCGACGACACCGTGTTGATCCCCAGCCCCGGCTACCCCGTCTACCGGGCCGGCACGATTTTCGCCGGCGGCAACCCGGTGGATATGCCGCTCGCGGCCGAAAACAGCTTCCTACCCGACTTTTCCGGGATTCCTAAAGCCGTCGCCTCGCGCGCGACGGTGATGCATCTGAACTATCCGAATAACCCGACCGGCGCGACCGCCAACCTGGATTTCTTCGCCGAAGCCCTCGCTTTTGCCGCGCAATACAACATCACGCTGTTGCACGACGCCGCCTACGCTGAAATGGGGTTTGGCGACTACCGCGCGCCCAGTGTGCTGCAAGCGCCCGGCGCCATGGAACGGGCCGCCGAATTCCACAGTTTTTCGAAAACCTTCAATATGACCGGCTGGCGCGTCGGCTTCGTAGCCGGCAATGCGGAGATCGTGCAGGCCATCGGACGCGTCAAAACCAATGTTGACTCCGGCGCGTTCGAAGCCGTGCAGCAAGCGGCTGTTGCCGCGCTTAACATGGATCCCGCTATCCGGCACGCCATCGTCGAGGTCTACCGCGAGCGGCGCGACCTGGTGCTGGCCGGATTGCGGCAAGCGGGTTTCGACGTGCCCGACCTCAAGGCGACCTTTTACGTTTGGTTCCCGGTCCCCGGCGGCGACAGCGCGGCGTTCGCGGACGATTTGCTCCAAAAAACCGGGGTTGTGGTCACGCCGGGGGTCGGGTTTGGCGCCGCGGGCGAGGGCTACGCCCGGATCGCGCTTTGTCAGGAAAAAAGCCGGCTGGTCGAAGCGATGGATCGCCTCGTGAAACTTTGAACTTTCCAGCAGTTCGATGGGTCCAAGGCCCGAGCGTGCTTGACCGCGCTATAGGCTGCAAGTAGGATACGGTGGAACATCTGGAAGGGTGAATCCCGACACGGGAGCAGGAATATGATCAAACAGGCCGTTTTAGGCTGTGCGGTCGTCTTTGTGGTGTTGATGGCGGCCGGTTTGGCCCAGGCCGAACTGACCGTAGACATTATCAGCACCCAGCCGACCGACGGCTCCATTGGCGAAGGCGAAACCGCCAAAGTATTTTGGCGCATCGAGTCCGACGGTTCGGGCACGTTCTCCCTGGAAATCGGCGGTGACGGCACCGAGGGCTCGGGCGATTCGGTCGCCGCTTCCGACGGCACGGGGTCGTTCACCGGAACCTTGACGTCAAGCACGACGATCAGCGCCGACAACGATTTCGGCGAAGGCGACGGTTCCTATACGATATACGTTATCGCCACTTCCGGCACCGAAACCGCTTACGCTTCGACCGCTATCTCGCTGGACACGCCGCCCGACCGCGTTTCCGGTTTGTCGGTCGGCCGCGGCGACGGCAAACTCTTCCTCTCGTGGGATCCGGTGGATGCCTCCGACTTGTCTTATTATCTCGTCTATTACGGCACTTCCTCAGGTGTGGACGCTTTCGACTACGACGGCATCGACGCCTCCGAGGGGGTCAGCCCGATTGATGTGGACAACGTGGATGAATTCCAGCTTTCCGGTCTGGAAAACGAAAAAACCTACTACGTGCGGGTGTCGGCCGTTGACGAAAGCGGTACCGAGGGCGAACTGTCGGAAGAAGGCGGCGGCACGCCGACTGAAACCGTCGGCTTCTCGGAGCTTTCCGGTGACGAGGGTGGCTGTTTCATTGCAACCGCCGCCTGGGGCGACTACGACCACCCCTTGGTCGTGGAGTTGCGGCTTTTCCGCGATCACGTGCTGGCTCATTCTTCGGTCGGCCGCGCGCTGGTGCAGGCGTACTACCGGGCGAGCCCGCCGCTGGCCCGTCGTTTGGCGTCGCACCCGGGCGCTCGAGCCGCGGTCCGCACTCTGTTGACACCGGTGGCCGCGGCGGCCGGTCTGGAAGCCCGTCGGCCCGGGCTGGCTTTGCTGCCGCTCCTAATGGGTCTGTCGTTGGCGTTTGTGATGTTGCGCCGCCGGGGGGTCAGTCGATGAAACGAAGCTTTCTGTTAGTCGTGCTTATCGCCGCGCTGCTGGTCGCCGGCACCGCCTGGGCTCAAGAGCCGGAACGACAGGATCGCCATTGGCAGGAGAGTCCGTTTTGGGGGACTTTTGGCTTCAACATCGGCATGCTCTTCTTTGACGATGACGGTTACGCAGACGTTTACGGTGAAAAGGGTGTGGCGTTTTACCAGATGGCCGCCAGTTGGAAGATCGTTCATCACCTGGAGTTGGTCGGTAACATCAGCTATGGCTTTGCGGAAGGTCACGGCATTTCGCCGCAGGATCAATCCAAGACCGCCGAAAAATACAAACTGCATATCGCACCGGGCGGTCTGGGGTTGTTGTATCGATTCAATTTCGGCCTCGATCAGCCCGTGGTGCCCTACGCCGGGGCCTCGGGCGTTTTGTCGTACTGGTTTGAGGAAAAGCTCGACAGCAGTTGGAAACGCCGCTCGTACAATTACGGCGCCCAGGCGTACGGCGGCTTGATGTTCCTTCTCGACAACCTGGAAAAACGCGCCAGCGGCGCCCTAGAAGCCGAGTGGGGCATCAACAACACTTACCTTTTCTATGAATTTCGGTACACGAATCTCGACAACTTCGGCGAAGAAAACATCGTCGACCTGTCGAGTCAATTCCACTCGTTGGGAATTCTGTTCGAATTTTGAGCCGCATTGCCGCCCCCGCCGATTGCAACCGTTCGTACTTGGTGCGCGCGGCATTCGACGGCACGGCGTACGTGGGCTGGCAGTACCAACCCAACGGGTTGAGCGTCCAGGAAGCTCTGGAAACCTCCTTCGAAAAAGTCACCCAACAGCCCGTGCGCCTACGCGGCGCCGGCCGCACCGACGCCGGTGTACACGCCCTGGATTTGCCAGCTGATTTTACGTTGCCATTCGACTTGGACCTACCCCGCCTGCTCACAGCGTGGAATGCGGTCACGCCGCCGGACATCACGATCCACGACATCCGGCGCGTACCCGAGGGCTTTTCGGCCCGGCATCGCGCCCACCGGCGCCACTACCGTTATGTCGTATTGAATCGTCCTTTCCCGAGCCCGTTTTTGTCGCGTTATAGCTGGCATATTACCGACGAACTGGATATAATCTCTATGCAGCAGGCCATGGTTTCACTTGTTGGTGAGCACGATTTCTCTGCATTTCGTGCTGCCAGTTGTGAAGCCGCACACCCGGTCAGGCGCATCGTGACGGCCACTGTTCACGATATGGTTACCGTTGGCGCGTGGGAACGGCACGCCGATTGGTGGCCTTTCGCCGGCAGTGTGGAAGGGGGCCTGCTTTGTTTTACAATCAGCGGCACGGCTTTTCTGAAGCACCAGGTTCGGGCGATTGTTGGTACGCTTGCGCTCGTCGGCCGGGGGAAGGTGACACCGGGGGAATTTGCGGATATCCTGGCGTTGCGAGACCGTAGCTGCGCGGGTCCTACCGCGCCGGCGCACGGCTTGACGTTGGTGGGGGTGGCTTTCCCCCCGGATGCTTTAGGAGACAGTAACGGTACCGGCGCTCAGGGTGCCGGCGGAGGTACGGAATGAGTCTGCAGGACGAACTCGCGACTCTCCAACAGGAGAAGGAGAGCTACCTCGAACGTATGCAGAAACTCGAGGCGCGCCGTGACAAGGTGCGTCCCGAGCTGTACGAAAAGCTGCGTGGCGAAATCGACGAGAAGACCATCGACGTGGAAGCCCGCATCGCCGACGTACAGCGCCGCATCGAGGAAGAGCGTGAACGTGAAGAAGCGGAGCGACGCGCCGCGGAGGAAGAAGCCCGCCGCCAGGCCGAGGAAGAAGCCCAACGTCGCGCCGAAGACGCCGCACACCATCTAGTCACACCCGAAACGGTGCGCGACCGAGTCGTACAGAAATACGCGGCCGAACTCGAAGTCGCCCAAACCGATTGGCAGAAGCAGGTCGCGGACAAAAGGGCCGAATGCGAGGATTACATCGTCGCGCGGGGCAATCAACGTGCTGCCTTCGAAAAGGAAATCGAAGCCGCCAATTCGGAACTGGAAGAGATCGACCTCCGCGCCGAAATCGGCGAGTTCGAAGATAACGAAGCCGAGTACGAAAGCCTCAAAGACGGCGCCCGGCAAAAAATCGAAACGGCTCAAAAAGAAGTGACCGTCGCCGCCGAAGATATCGAACAAGTCGAAATTCAATTACAGGAACTCGACACCCTGCAAATGCCCGTTTTCGCCGACCAGCTCGTGGAAAAATACGGGGAAGAGGTCGAGCAGGAATTGGTAGCCGAAGCGGCCGAAGCCGCAGCCGAAGAGGAAGAAGTCTACGAGCCGGTATCCGAAGAAGACTTCGCCGGCGGCCGCATCGTCGCCGAGGAAGAAATCGAATACGGCGAAGACGGTGAACCCCTCGTTACCGAAGTGGAAGAAATCTTCGAGGACGAGGTGGAACAGGGCTTCTTCCACGACGCCGACGTCCGCGATCGCCGCCTGATCAGCACGACGATCAATCCGTGCCTCATTGAGGAAAAGCCCGACGGGGGTACGCGGGTTCACAACCTCGTGCTCACCGGCACTTTCGCCGGCGGCCGCACCATGATTGGCTCGCAGGAAGACTGCGACGTCTACCTACCCTACCCCGACGTCGCCCCGAAGCACGCGTGGATCAAGGTCGACCGAAAAGGGACGTTCTATCTCAAGGATCTGGGCGGCGGCACGTACGTCAACGACAAACGGGCAAAGAAGGTCCAATTGCACAACGGCGACCGCCTACGCATCGGCAACGTGACCCTGACCGCGCATTTGATGTAAGAACATTTCCGGCAAATTATTCGACGCCTTATTGCGGCATCAGTACGCGACGGTGATGTATTTGGTTTCCAGACATTCGTCCAACCCCTGCCAGCCGCCCTCACGGCCGATGCCGCTTTGCTTGAAGCCACCGAAGGGACACTCGGGTACCGGCGTCAAACCGTCGTTCACGCCGATGACACCGCACTCCAACGCCTCGGCCACCCGCACGGCGCGCCCCAAATCGCGGGTGAACACGTAGCCGGACAATCCGTATACCGAATCATTCGCCGCCCGAACCACAGCCTCTTCCTCCGTAAAGCCCAAAATCGGCGCCACGGGGCCGAAGGTTTCTTCCCGGCAGACGACTAGGTCCTCGGTGGCGCATTTCAACACGGTCGGCGCGTAGAAGAGCCCGCGTTCCCAGCCGGGAACCTCGACGGGGCGGCCGCCCGCGAGGCACTCGGCCCCGGCTTGGATGGCGTCCTCGACATGCCGCCGCACCTTGTCGAATCCGTCGCGATCGATCATGGGGCCGATATCCGTCTCCGGCGACAGACCGCCCCCAACGCGAAGATCTTGCACGGCGGCCACGAGCTTGCGGCAAAACGAGTCCAGTATTTCTTCGTGAACGAAAATGCGGTTCGCGCATAGGCAGGTTTGGCCGCTGTTGCGGAATTTCGAGACAACCAATTGGCGCACGGCGTGATCCACATCGGCGTCGGCGAAAACGATAAACGGCGCGTGCCCGCCTAATTCCAGAGAAACGCGCTTGAGTTGGCGCCCCGCCCCGGCCGCTAGTTCCCGCCCCACCGCCGTGGAACCGGTGAACGTGATCTTCGCCACGCGGGAATTGGCAACGAACTCCTTACCCACCGGCGACGGGTCGGCGACGGTAATTAAATTCGCCACGCCCGCAGGTAGGCCGGCGGCCGCGAAAATTTTAAACATCTCAATCGCGGTACACGGGGTTTGCTCGGCGGGTTTAACGACCGCGGTGCAACCGGCGGCGAGAATCGGCGCGACTTTGCGGGCCAGGATGGCAACGGGCAGGTTCCACGGGGTAATCGCCGCGATCACTCCCAGCGGTTGGCGAATCACTAGCCGTCTTTTACCGGGCGCATTGCTGGGAACAATTTCGCCGCGGGCTCGCTTAGCCTCTTCGGCGAACCAGATGAAGAACCCGATGCCGAAATCGATTTCCGCTCGGGATTCGGCCAATGGCTTGCCGTTTTCGCGGGTCAAGATGGTCGCCAGCGTTTCTTTGTTCGCCCGCATCCGGCGCGCGATTTCGAGCAGAATGTCGGCCCGCTTCTGCGGCGTGGTTTGCGACCACTCCGGAAACGCATCGTACGCCGCGGCAATCGCCGCACGCACGTCATCGGAAGCGGCATCGGAAGCCGCGGCAAACGGTTCGGACGTGGCGGGGTCGTCCACCATGAAGACGCGGTCGGTCCGCCGCCATTCGCCGTTGATAAACAACGTGGCAATTGTCTCGTTCATCGTTACCTCGCGCTTGCTGATTCGGTCGACTGCGACCGTTGTCAGGGCATGAAATCCCGCGCTTCGCTGACAGCCTCGATACAGATTTGCAGCGAGTAGCTGAAGCCCGGCATTCCGTAAAAGCGAAGCGGGTATACGCGAATGGCGTCCATCGCCTCGCCCATGCGCGCTTTGTCGAATTCGAACAGGAACAGGGCACGCTTACCCTCGCTGATAACGGGGTAAAGATAGGGGCCGCGCATGACGACGCCCGCAGGCCACTGGATTTCCTGTTTGAACCGTTTGCCCATTTCCGGCGAATACTCCGGCAAAT
The DNA here is from genome assembly GCA_030765525.1 of Candidatus Lernaella stagnicola. NCBI lineage: Bacteria > Candidatus Lernaellota > Candidatus Lernaellaia > Candidatus Lernaellales > Candidatus Lernaellaceae > Candidatus Lernaella > Candidatus Lernaella stagnicola. The sequence continues at coordinate 464,961 of JAVCCK010000010.1, read as the reverse complement.
AAGCGATCTCTAGTTTGACAATCATTGTCGTCTCCTTTCGATTACGGTTGGTCGGGCTCGACGACCGCGGCGCCGGACGGGGGCTCCAAGCAATCGGAAGCCCCGCAGGTGGGGCGAGGGTCCAGGCCCAGGGTCTTCCACGTCGCGGCTTTTTCCTTGCACAGGCCGAGCCGTTGCTGTGGCGCAATGCGACGGATGTAATCGATGATCGTCGCGAAAATTTCGCGCCGGAAATCGAAGGGCAGCCGCCATTTCGCGCCGTCATCCAAGGTAAGCGGTAGATCAAAGAGGGGGGAGAAGGGAAAACGCCCCCGCGCCCTGTTAATCGGCTGCGGGTCGTCAAAGCGTAACGATGCCACGAGCAAGGGTTGCGGGTCGATTTCGTACTCCCGGTAAATAAGATCGACGAGGTGCTTGTATTCGGTCGCCCAATCTCCGATGGGAATTACGGGGTCGATACGCAAGCGAACCGCATAGCCGGCGGATTGCAGTTGTCGCGCTGCCGCCAGGCGCGCATGCGTTCCGGCCGTACCGCCTTCAAAGCGCGTGGCTGCCGTTACGGAATTCACACTGAAACCGGGTAGCACTCGTTTGGTGGCCCACGGATAGCGGCGTGCCGCGTTGAGCAACTCCGTGATCTCGTTGCTTTTGGAGAGCAGGATCAGCGTGGTCGCCGCGAAGTCGTCGTGGCCCAGCAGCGGAATGATATATCGCAGAAAACCGATCGTCGGCTCGAACGCGAACGAATCCATCATTACGCCCATGTTGAAGCGCGTGCACTTGCCCTGACGTAAATTGTCGGCTGCGATCTCTCGCATCCGCGTGGAGATGTCCTCGTAGTTGATGTTCAGCTTGATGATCGTGGGCACCGACCGCGCCCAGATGGAGCCGTGCAGAAAACAGTATTGGCAATTGAACACGCAGCCGTTGGCCATGACGTGCAGATAGTGAAATCCGTGGCAGATCATTCCCTTTTCATCGGTAAACTTTTCGACGATCCGCCCGTCGCGCCGGGCGCCGATCGCCAGTACGCGTTTGCCTATGCCCACCGCTTCGGACGAATCATCCGCCAGGGGGCGATCTTCACCCAGCTGCTCGCGGAAAACACGTGCGATCGTCGTCGCTTCGAAGTCGTCGACGTACGTCGGTTTCCGCCCGGGAAACTGATCGAGGACGCCTCCGACCCGCGACAAGTACTCTTGCTGCGCCTGCCGCTCGACCAAAATATGTTTGACGGCAACGCGAGGATCCAACGTCCGGTTTTGTGAGGCCATCATGGTACCGCCTCCGATAAATTTTTAGTTGCTGGGTCGCCGCTCAATCCCAGAAGAGCGCGGGCCCGCGACATCGCCGCCAGGAATTCCTCGCTCTGAATGAACTCTTCCGACCGGGGTTGCGGCGCGCCGACAATCACCCGTCCGGCTACCCGCGCCGGCAAAGACGTGAGCACAACGATCTCGTCGGACAGGTAGATGGCCTCGGCTAGTGAGTGAGTAACGAGCACCAACGTCGTTCCCAGTTCGTGCCACATGGGCGAGAGTTCGCAGTAGAGGCGTTCCCGCGTCAATTCATCCAAGCTGCCGAAACACTCGTCGAGCAGCAGCGCGCCCGGCTCCAGCGCCAGCGCCCGCGCGATCGCCACGCGCGATTGCATGCCGCCGGATAATTGGTTCGGGTAATATCTGGCGAAGGAGTCTAAGCCGAACAGTTCCAACAATTCGTCGACCCGGCGCAGCGATGCGGCGTTGCGCGCGCCGCTCAATTCCAACGGAAGCGCGACGTTGTCACGCGCGACGCGCCATTTCAATAACGCCGGATGCTGCGGCACCAACCCGAACAGCTTCTGCTCTCGGGCCGCTTGCGGCACCAGACCGTCGAAGAGAATCCGGCCGCCGGTGGGCCGCAGCAATCCGGCCATTGCCTTGAGAATTGTCGATTTACCGCAACCTGAGGGGCCCACCAACGCGATCCGGCGACCGGGAGTCGCGGCGAATTCGACGCGTTCCACGGCCCGTAAGGCTTCGCCGTTGAGGCCGGGATAATCCACGACCAGATCAGCGACGTCGATCGCGCTGCTGCGCGTATGTCTTGTTGCAGTCTGCAACTCTCCGCCTTGTTCGCCGGCTTCGGGCTACGGTTTGGGCGGCGCTGCAGGGGCGGTCGGGGCTGCGCCGTAAATTTCTTCCATAAAGCGATTGGTAAACACGGTTTTCGGATCGGGTTTTTTCTCGATCACGCCGCCTTGTTGGAACAGATCGATGACGTGGCTCCATTTTTCTTCGGTCATCCAACCCATGCGGCCGTCTTCCCGCTCCATGAATTCCTTAGTGCCCGCCGCGATACCGGCTTCGATTTCAGGGTCCAAGTTCGGTTTCAGCTTGACCAGAAGGCTCGCGGCCATCGCGGGATCGGCGTGGGTTTTGCGCCAACCGTCCAGCAAGCCCTTGATAAAGCGGGTCACGAGTTTCGGGTTCTCACGCACGAGCTTCTCGGAAGCGACCAAGATATTGCCGTAGCTGTCGATGCCGAAATCCGAGGGTTTGAACACATCTACCGGAATGCCCCTCTTCTTCATGATGAGCGGCTGGTAGTTGACGTAGATGGGTTCCAAGTCGACTTCGTGGTTCAGGAAAAGCTGCAAAGTGGTCGTGTTGATGATCTCCCGCACCTTCGAACGATCCAGGCCGTGCAATTTCATCATCGCCATGTATTCGTGCACGCTGTTGTGCCCGGGGATGAACCGCATGCGCTTGCCGAGTAAATCCTTGGGCTCTTTGATGCCGCTGTCGGCATGCACCAAAAAGCCTATCGGCGTTTTCTGCATCAGCGCCGCCACGGCGACAACCGGCTGGCCCTTCGACCGCGCGATCAAAAGTTGATCGGGGCTCGCAATACCGAATTGGTCTGAATCGGTGACGACCATCGTACACGAATCCAGTTGCGGGCCGCCCTCATGTACGGTGACATCGAGCCCGAGGTTCTTCCAAATGCCGCTGTCTCTCGCGACGTAGGAGCCCACGTAGTTGCCGTAAGCAAACCACTTCAACCGGATCGACGCCTTCTCGGCCGGGGCGGCAGCTTGGGGCGCCGCTTTACCAACCGCGGGTTTCGGGGTGGCGCCCGGCTTGTCTTTGCTGCAGCCGCCGAGAGCCGCTACCACGGCAAACGCCAACAATAAAACCAGGGCCGATTGCATCATTTTTCTCGCCATTGTCTTTCCCCTTCGTCTAGATTACCGATGCTTGCTTCAAGAATCGCTTCCCATTAAATAACCATACGTGCCCAATGCACTCCCCGGACCCGGGTCCCGCCGTTAACTCATTCGTGCTGTGTAATCACCCCAACCGTGTCGGCTCAAGACTCGTGTCGGCAAACTGACCAAGCTGTAAAACAAAACGCCGGCTATCGCCACGAAGGCAATGGCCGCGAACATTTTTTCCGTTTCCAGGCGATAGATAGACATGAGGAAAATGTAGCCGACCCCGGCGTCGGACCCGGCCAATTCGGCGACAATCGCCCCGACTATCGAGATCGTCGATGAGGCTTTGGCCGCGGCAAGCGCATAGGGCAACGAGGTTTGGATACGCACCTTGAGCAAAGTCTGCGTTGGTGTCGCACCCAAACTGCGCAGGTAATTCAGAATATCCGGGTCGACCGAGCGCAATCCGACCGTGGAGTTCACCAGCATGGGAAAGAAGCAGATCAGTGCAGCCATCAGGCATTTGCCGAACAAGCCGTTGCCGAACCAGATGATAAACAGCGGCGCCAGAACGACGATGGGCGTCGATTTCACCGCGACCGCCGCCGCCAGCCCCATTTTCTCCACAGAGGGAAAGCGTACAAAAAACAGCGCCAAACCGTACGCGATTGTATTGCCAACCAGGAAGCCGGAGGCAGCCTCGAGCATCGTAACGCTGGTCTGCGTCAGGTAGTAACCGAAATGTTGAATGATTTCGTTGATTACTTGGCTGGGTCGCGGCAGCAGGTAGACTGGTACTTCGAAATACTTGAGCGCGACCTCGGAGATCAACACGAAAAATCCAAGGGCGGCGGCGGCAACGAAATAGCCGATCGCCCGACGTCCCGCTGTTCTTACAAGCTGCAAACGCATCCCGCCCTTCGATGTTAAAAACAGAGGGTAACATTCACTACATGCATGCTTATATTTCAGTAATGGGGTATTTGTCAACGCATTATTTCATTAGTGGTATATTCTATGCTATTATTGACCTATTGCGCTTCGCTGAGGAAGTGTGCCTGCCCCATCGTCCGGTGAGATTTAATCGCCGATGCGTCGTCTTATTCGTGCACCCATCGGGCTTTGAGAAGTTATCTTTATACTCTTTTCGGGCCGCCGGTTATCGCTCGTTGACCGGTAACCTATAAGAAACAAACAAAAAAGACGCCTCCCGATCTTTTCCTCCGGCCTCCGCTAACTTGTCGAAAAGAGCTTTTATCGGATTGACAGATTCTCGTTTTGTCTTAGGTTAGGGCACGGGGCATCTGTTCTTTCTAAATATTTTTTAAGGAGAGGAAATCATGTTTAACGACACCGAGGCTCCTTTGCTCTTCAACCCTGGCAAGGAAACTGCTGCCGTGTTCATCGATTTTGAGAACATGCGGTTGACCGTCGAAGAGACCGGTGAAGAACCCTTTCAAATCGGCAAGGTTCTTGAGTACGTCGACCAAAACATTGGACGGGTCGCCATCAAAAAAGCCTACTCCAACTGGCATTATGTGAATCCTCATATGTACAATCTATTGGGGAACAACGTCGACCTCGTCCAAATTTATACACGCGGCACCCAGCGCAAAAATGCGGCTGATATCCGTCTGACCGCCGACTCGATGGAAACGCTATTTACGTTTCCGGCCATCACAACCTACGTGATCGTCGCGTCGGACTCGGACTATACCGGCCTTATTCTCAATTTGCGCAAATACGGCAAGAAAGTCGTGGGGATCGGCACGCGCCAACACACCAGCGATCACCTCGTGCGCGCCTGCAACCTATTCCGCTTCTATCGCACCATCGCCACGGAAAATCCGCACCTGCTGCGCGAAACCGTCGGCGACATGGATATGCAGGAGGCCAAGGATCTGCTCGCCCGCGCCATGCAACGCCACCGCTTCACCGATCGCCCGGCCGTCGGCCGATGGCTGCGTTGGCAGATGATCCAGTTGGCTCCATCGTTTGATGAGGCCGACTTGGGTTTCGCCAACTTCCGCGAGTTTCTCGAAGCCTGCAAGGATGTGGTGCGCCTGACCTACGACGATCGTTTCCAGGAAATGAAAATCGAACTGCTTGCCGGCCAAGGGCTAAAGGCCGGGGCTGAGAGCGCGGAGCGACCGGCCGCCACCGAAGACGGGCACGTTCCCGGCCATGACGGCCAGAGCGGCGACGACTCCATTGTCACCATCACGGACCGCGACCACGATCAACCCTCGAATTTTGCTTTCCAACACGACGACCCGCAAGATTACCCGCAGGATCCGAAAGACATCCGGCGGGGGGATTATTTGCGAACGTTGTGGTCGCCGCGTATCTACTTGTATAACCGCGAAATCGCCAAGCCCGTGATTTCCGAAATCTGCCGGATCAACGGCCCCGGCAACCCCATGAGTCAATACGAGTTGGAGGAATACCTACTCGGACCCTACGCGGAAGAGTTTCTGGCTAAGGCCGGTTTGCCGCATTACGAACTGACCCAGAAAACCATCTACGCCATCCAAAAACTGCTTTTCTGGGCGGGCGTGATTCGCTTTCTGGAAGACGACGAGTACAACTATTGGAAAAAACGCAAACGGGAAATCGTCAGCGGCTTCACTTCACCCGAGCAACTTCTGGAGGCGGTGGACTTACATTTAACGAAACACTTCGCCCGCTATATGCCGCTGATTCCCGAAGTACTGACGACAATTTATCAGGGTGCCGACGAGCGCGAATACGCCGAACGCCTCGTCTCGACGGCGCAACAAAACACAACCGAATCCGACGCCACGGAGCCAGAATTCGACGAGAGTTCGACCTCAGATCAGAGCGGTTGATTTTTACACACCGCTGTTGTAGCTTTCCACGTTCCGTGAGCTTGAATTAACAGGGGTTTTTTGCATGGCTCTCAGTATCTTAAGGCGATCCAAGCAGTCGCTGCTTGTCAAGATCCTCCTCGGCGCGGTTGCGCTTAGCTTTATTATTGGTTTCGGCGCCATGTCGTACGTCGGCCGCACGGCCGGTCGTGGCGGTCAAAACAAGCAAGCTTGGGTGGCCCAGGTTGACGGTGTGCCTATCGGCGCGCGCGTACTGGTCAATACCGAACAAAGCATTGCCAAGATGTACCGCGATCGATTCGGCGAATCGGCCGACAGTTTCTTGGCGAACATGGACATGACCGGCATCGCCCTGAACAAGCTGATCACCGAGCGCGTCATTCAAAGCCTCGCCCTGCAAATGGGCCTGACGGTCACCGACGCGGAGCTCGGCAACACCATCGTTAAGAACCCCGTCTTTTATCAGAACGGGCGTTTCAACCGCGAGCGCTACATCCAAATCCTGCGCCGGCAGAAAGTCAGCCCCACGGATTACGAAACCGATTTGCGCCGCCAACTGCTCGGGCAGAAACTGCGCTCTCTCGTACTTTCCTCGGTCAAGGTTGCCGAATCCGAAGTGCAGGAAGAATTCGATAACCGCGAACTGAAGGTCAACTTGCGCTTCGTCAAACTCGAGCCCGACAAGGTGAAAGGCGAGGTTAAGGTCACCGACGAGAGCGCCAACGCTTTCTTCGAAAAAGATAAAGAGCGCTTCAAGATGCCCGAAAAGCGCAAGGCAGAATATGCCGTATTCGACGCTTCCAGCTACGTCGAAGACGTCGTGATCTCCGAGGCGCAAATTACGCAATACTATGAGGCGAACCGCGACCGGGAATTCAAGCAACCCGAACAAGCGCACGCCCGCCACATTCTGATCAACGTCGACGCCGACGCCGACACCGCCCTCAAAGAGGCGGCGCGCATTAAAGCCGAAGATATTCTTGACCAACTCAAAGACGGCGGCGACTTTGCCGAACTCGCCAAGAAATACAGCGAAGATCCTGGCACCAAGGACAAGGGCGGCGACCTGGGCTTCTTCGGTCGCGGCCGCATGGTCAAGGTTTTTGAAGAAACCGCCTTCAGCCTCGAGCCGGGTAAGCGCTCGGGCGTGGTCGAGTCGCCCTACGGTTTCCACATCATCGAAACGCTGGAAAAGCGCGCGGAAAGTATCCTGGCCCTGGAAGATGTGAAGGCGCGTATCGAACGCCGGGTGAAAACACTTGAGGCCCGACGTATGGCGAAAGCCGACGCCGACGCCGCCAAAGCCGAACTCACTCCCGGCGCCGATATCCTTCGCTTCGGAAACGACCGCGGCTTGAAAGTTGTCTCCACCTCAACCTTCACGAAGGACGAAGGCGTGCCCGGTATCCGCAACGGCCGTCGCGCCGCTATCGATCTGTTCCAGCTTCAAACCGGCGACATCAGCGAGCCCTTCGTGACCGGCGACCAGATATTCTTGTTCAAGCTGACCAACATCGTCGAATCACACATTCCGGAATTCGCCGACGTGGCCGAAAAGGTGCGCGAAGAACTACGCAAAGAACTTGAACAACAAGCCCTGCAAACCAAGGGTGAACAGATCATCGCCGCGCTCAACGCGGGCCAAAAATTCGACGCCGTCGCAACCGCCCGCGGCTTGGACATCCAAGAAACCGGTCTGTTCGCGCGGCAGCAAACCGCCGTGCCGAAAGTCGGCGCCGCGCCCGAACTGCAAGTCGCCGCCTTCGCGCTGACCTCGGGCAGCCCCGTGGTCGAGAAGCCCTACCAAGCGGGCAGCGGCGTGGTGGTGGCAGTGCTCAAAGAACGCGTCGAGCCTTCGCCCGCGGCATACCGCGTCAAGCGCGATGAGTTGCGCGATGAGTTGGTTGGCGAAAAGGCCGACCTAACCTTGCAGGCCTGGATCGAACAGGCGCAGAAGTCGATTCCGGTCGAGCGCAACGAAGAGGTGATTCGCGCGCTTAGTGAACGCTCCAAGTCGCGTCGCGCCGGCGGTCAAAACGGCTGAGGACACAGGCGAAACACCGGTGTTTGACGCTTGACGAGTTGACGCGAAGTTTGGTAAAGAGAACGTCCGTTTCGGGGCTATAGCTCAGTTGGAAGAGCGCTTGAATGGCATTCAAGAGGTCGCCGGTTCGAGCCCGGCTAGCTCCAAGTTGTATGAGGCGCATGACTCGCCAGTTTGCACATTCGCTCTTTTTTATCTCGCCGGAGTGGTGAAATTGGTAGACGCACGGGACTCAAAATCCCGCGAGCCTTGCGCTCGTGTCGGTTCGATTCCGACCTCCGGCACAAATGATTTCAAGGGGTTAGGCGATTCGGTCTGATCCCTTTTTTCGTGCCGAAAAATCCCCGGTGTTCATATAGATGTCCACTGTTTTTCTTAGGCGCGGCTAACCTTTTTTTGGATCCCGGAAATTGATTCCGATTACCTCGAGACCGTACACTTCTGGATTTCCTTTTGCGATGTCGGATGCGATCGCCCGGAGTTCATCAACCAGTTCGCTGAAATCGAGATTGTGCCCCCTTTTAATCTGCCACCGTTCTTTCCCCCGTCCGAAGAAGGCGACGACGAACAGCGCATAGAAAGCATCATGTGTAGAAAGATATTGACCAACTAGTTGGTTTCTTAGGCGCTCCGCCAATTTGGGCCCAGTCCAATTGTCCGCGATTTTCATTTCGATACCGATCGGCGACATGAAACTGGTCGAATGAAGGCGGATGTCTGGTTTCTTCCTCTGGTCGACCTCTTCTTCGCGCACAACAGAGAAATGGCCGTGGCTGTTCGTTTCAAGGGCGTTTGCCAACCATCGTTGGAATCCGGCTTCATCGCCTTCCCTGAGTTCATTGCGAAGGCTGAACCTGTTTTTCTCAATTGCAGCTTTTGCCTCTTCTATTCGCCACTTCGCGATTCGGAAAAGCTGGCCTGGTAAAAGTGGTTCGAAACTCTTTTTGCCCAACCAATCTCTCACCTGTGCCATGCTGAACGGCCGACAACTCCCAACTTCCCGTGCTTTCGTTTCTGCACTCCTGAGGAATTCATACTTCCGATGCTGAAACAACGGCTTTTCCGACAATTCGCGGAATACTGCGACAGTCGTTTCCGAATTCGTGTTCCAAAGCCACTTTTCCACGTCGTTTAAAAAGTGGCGCGCGTAGTAGTCGTCATTCGTGGATTTATCATCGGGGTGCAACCCCGCAATCAGAAACCCCAATTGTTTCGCATCGTTTCTGGGAAACTCAGTCGGCCAAAGTCCATTGGACCAGAAACTCAGGAATTTACATATTTCGTGTTTAAGATCGTCGATTTCGTCGTCACTGGTAGTTGAGTTAATGCTTTCCCACATTTCAATCGCATGACTTGGTCTTACGCAAAACAACACACACCACAAAGGAACAAAGGAATCTCGTGAATGCCTGAATTCATTCGCAAGCACAATAATCCTCGCTGAAAGGTCTTCGCAGTCCACTTCAACCGAATCAACCAGGATTCCGAGGACATTTTGCAGTGTTTCGGTTGAAAGCGGCGCCGATGTTTTCAACAAATTGAAAATCTGCTCCTCAAAAACTGATCGGACGGTTGAACTAGCTTTACGCACTTTCTCGATATTTGGGCGCCGGGGGCGGCTTTCTTCGGGTTTGGTGAATTCCTCCTCCAAGCTTCTCGATACAAGCGGTTTCACGATTCCCGGTCTTGTTTCAAGTAAATTCTCGAACCAAGGTGGGAACTCGTTTTTCTCTTCCAAAGCTAACTCTGTCGCAATGGCCACATCCGGTTCCGGCATGCTCGCGAAATCCAATCCGCCAAGGAATTCGAACAGCAAGCCCGTCAACGCCAATCCGACACTACCGCACGTCAATTTTTGAACGGGGTGCTTCCTCCAGAAACGTTTAGCGCCCTCTTTGACGGCGTTTGCTGTTTCTTCGCCGTATTCCTCGATGACCGGACGCAGATTGGAGATGCCAAGTTGCGTTTTTATGACTCTCTGGAGGCAATAGATATAGAGCTCCTGGAGAGCTTCCTCATCGGCGGCTTTTTCGATTTCCGCAGTTCTGCTCTTCATTGCCTCACGCTTTGCCTTATCTCTCCTTTCGTACATTTCAATTTTTCGCTGACTGGGCGTCTTCATGAAACTATTAGACGGCTTTGGGTTCGTAAAACGCATAAACCGCGCATCTAGTTCCACGTGTTGCCTTCTTAATTCCTCGACGCGGGGGTCGGCCTTCAGGTTTTTGACACGTCCGAGAAAACACAATGCAAGTTCGAATGCCACAAGGCGATCTAAACGCTTTTCTTTTCTTGCCGCATCCTCTAGCAACCAATCGGTGTCCCACTCATCCAAATGGAAGATTCTGAACGGGTAATTCAAATTGCGGTAGTATGGCGGGCCGCTCCTTTCAGATTCTGGTACCTGAGCGACGTTCCGCCAAAACAACGCTCTCCTGCACCCGGCATTCGCTTTCAATGCCTCCGCCACACGTTTGAACAAGGCCTGTCTTCTCGAACTCACGTGCGTGTCTTCGTTTCTAAATGCGATCAGAGCGTTTTCGATTTCCTCCGTGTTTTCTGTGTTTTCAAGTAATTTTACCAGCAAGCCAGTCACAATGCGCTCAGTCCATCTTGTCGCTTCCTGGCATAGCCTCCATCGCTCATTAGTTCCCGCATCGGCTTTGGCCTTGAACACGAACTCCCTGAGGATAAACTTAGCCGTTTCTACGTCGCATTTTTCAGGGAGTTGGTTTTCCAAAAACAATTCGAAATACGTCGTTGTGTTCTCATCCGGAAAAGGCCGTGTCTTTTTAATCACTTCGACCAATTCTTCTCGCTTCAGAACTTCCGGAAATAACCGCTTTGCAACACTGTTTGAAATTGCATATTGCACGTTTTGGAACCCGAGGACGGTTTCCACAAGCTCCCTCTTCTCCGAGCGGCTTCCATTGGCGCAAACGGCGTCACAAGCCAAATCCCCTAGCATTTCCCTTTCACGACGGTTTTTCAACAATGCGAGGCACGATTTCACTGCTCCTTGAAGCCCACCGTCGTCCGCCAACGACAACAGGGTTCGTTTCGCAAGATGATGAGTTTCCTCGGAAAGGAGCATTTCGTTGATTTCCGGCACGAGTTCTTCGGAAGCAAACCGGCGCAACGAGTGGACGCCGAACCACTGCCATTGGTATGGGCGCTCCCGCATTTTCAAATTCCACTTTCGGAGGAGCTTTCTTTTTGTATCTATCGGAAGTGAAGACGGGTCTCCCAGGTCAATCAAAATTTCCGGTGCAATATCCGCCAGCTGCTCTCGAAACCAATCGATCTTTATTGCCAACCAAGCTGCTGTTTCGTGAAGGTGCCGCGGCACTACGGTCGCTCCAAAACTCTGGACGAAGAAAAGACGTTCGATCTCTTTCTGACCCACACCATCGGAGAACTTCGCCTTCAGCGACATGGCCGCGAGATACTCTTGAACCGGACGCACGTGGAACTTCACCTGTCCGTATGTTGCCACGTCAAATATTGCCAGCCTCAACAACCGGCCAATTTTTTCGTTGTTCCAAGACTGTAGTATGTCACTCGCATTGACCGGCTGCCCGATTTCTCCCGCAAAAGATCCATGATCAGGAACTTGAAAAGAAAAGGAGCCCGTCATAGTCGCGAAGAGCGCTAAGTCTTCGACTGCCGCCTGACACTCTTGCGGCGAAAGGCTTTCAACCAACTCTCTTCGTTCCTGAAGACGCTGCTGGATATTGTGTTCAATTATTTCTGAATATCTGCCGAAGCGCCCTTTTTCTGTCCAAAAGCGTACAGCCCATCGCACGTCCCCGGGTCTGGCAACGAGTTCAGAAACCCCTTCCCGGTACACAGCCGCAGCGAAGCCTGTCGCGTCTCGCTTTGTCTCGAACTCAGCCACTGTCCGGATCTGTTCATTGTTCAACCATCCAAGATGAAATACTCGGGCGGTGAATTCTCTGTTGCCGTTTTGATGTTGGTCGTTTTCAATTCCGTCACTCTTTTTGTCCACTTTTTCTATAAATTCGTTCAGTATTTCGAGATCGGCGTTAGGCCTCCAATCCGAAAATCGACTCGAAATGTAGACACGTGCTCGATTGATGCTGGCGCCGAGTCGGTTCTCGAAGTGGCGTAATGCGAGGTCCAGGCTCTTTCCTGCAATTTTCGTTTCATCAAGCGAATCCAAGAAAAAATAAGCTTCGCCATTTGAGCTTTTCCACTTCTCCAATTTTTCGCCTTCCTCTGGGCCGCTCAAGGCAACTTCGTAGTCGCCGTTTGCCAAAGATCGGAGAAGGAAAAAGAATGCGTCACCGCCGTTACTGTTAATCCGCTCGGTTTGTCTCCGAAACTCCCACGTCTTTCCGGATAGGGCTTCACCAAGAATGACAGCGTACTTGTGTTGTAACACGCCAGTCCAATTCAGAGCGCGGTCCAGCTGCTGCAGGATACTCGCCATCATCCGGACGTCGGGTTCCTGATGTGAATCCGTGATGTCAATAAAACTGCGATTCAATTCAACTCCCGGCATGTCCTTCGCCTCGCGGTAGGTTTTCCTTGTTTTATAGTCCTTTACCTGACTATGGATCAACTTCGCCTTTTTCTTCGGCGGCGGTGAGGGTTTTGAGGTCTTTCTTCGACACCGTGTCGTAACGCTTGAAAATTTCCATGGTCTTTTGGCCGGTGGCGGTCACAATATCGAAATAATCGCAACGCCGCTAACTAGACGGTCGCTGGAAAGATAGAGCTCGCGGTCGACCGCGAGCTCAAACCGGTTCTGTCTCGTCGGGTTTGGCGTAGATGGCTTCCTCGGAGCGGGCCCAGTTGTTGGATTCGTTGCACTCGGAGATGTCGTCCTGGCTGTCGGCGACGATGTACACGTAGTAGTACCCTTCAGCCACTTCGCTCGAGGTGGCGTTTAGGGTGAACGTGAGGCAGTCGCCGGGGACGAAGCCCACCAGCGGGCTGGATTTCGCAACGATGTAGTAATCGCCGGTGAAGTCGGCATTGGCTACCAGATAAAACCCGAAAACGGAATTCGCGGGCGCCGCCGCGCCGCCGACGTTACAGATCACGATCTCGGTGAAAGAAAAGTCCGTGCCGAAAAAGCCGCTGGTGTCGTAAAACGTGAAGCGGTCCACGACCATGTCCGGCATCGTGGCGCAATCAGCGGCGTCATCATCATCGTCGGCGTCGTCGTCCGTGCCGGTTTCTTCATCCTCGTCATCGCCGCCGCAAGCAACAAACATGGCGCTTACCAGAAAAATAGCCAGGAAGGCCCATAACGCGTGTTTTACGAAAGGCATACGGTTTCCCCCTTGCGAACGATGTGTTTGGCTTTTCGATAGTCTTCACCCGTAAAGAACCAATCTTTACCGGCCGGGACTAGCTACACTCGTCACTTCTTGGACAATACCGTAACCCGGCTGTTCGCAGCGATCAACTCCGGCGGAGGTCCGGTTGCTTTCACACGGTCGCGGCGTAAGTGCCGGGCGCGTGGAACGAGCCGCAGTCGCTTCCGGAGACATATACCGTCGCGCGGCCGGTGGACGAGTGTTCCACGACAGCGTCGCCGCTGCCGTCGGTAAACGCGGGTTTGGTCATCCCGCCGGCGATTCCGGAAAATCCCAGCACTACCCGCACGTGGCGCGCGGGCGAACCGTCTCGATGCTGTACGTGAACTCGACTCATGGCCATTTCAACACCTCCCGTTTAAATAGAAACCAATCTTATTCTTTTAGAGTATACCGGTCCCAGCCGGGTTCCTAAGAAACACTGCTTAATATGCCGGATCGGCCGCCGCGCTCACGGTGTAAGATTGGTTCGGTACGATCCGCCGCAGGGTATGCAGCATTTTTGGCATAACTTTTTGCAGCCCGCGCCGCTGCCCCATGACGAAGTCACGCGCGATGCGTCGCTTGAATTCCTGGCGCCGAAGCAAATCAGGTCGCCCATTGTGCAATCGAGCCGGTATTCGTGCCATTCGTTGTCGGCTATGACCCACAGTTTGTCGTGCTCCGGCCAATGGTAGCTATAGGGTGATTGGTTTGCCGAGCAAAATTCGACGAACACCTTATAGGCGTATCTGCTTCTGATGTTGAACGTTGCGGTGCCGCTTTGCGCGGCGTAGGGCGGCGCGCTTCTCGGCACGGACGTGATCTCGGCAACGTCGGGGTGGTTGGGCGGTTTCTCGCCGATTTGGAACCACATTCCCGTGGTCTCGCACAAATAGTATTTGCCGCCTTTGTGATCGAAATAGGTGACGGTTTTCCCGGGGGTCATCCGGCTGACGTACTCCGGCGAGCACTTGATGCCGACCGCTAAATGCGTGGGGTAACCCACCAAGACGGCGCCGTATCCCATGGAATGAATGATCGAGGCCAGCAACACCGAAGTGTCGGAGCAATCGCCCGTCCAATCGATGAGGGTTTCAAACGCGTACCGTTGGTATTTTCTGACGTCTTGGTACGGGATGCTTTGCACAAACGACAGCGCCAGCGCGAAATCATCGACGCCGTAGCGGCTGGCCGCTTGCTTAAGGATTCGTGCCCATGAATCGATGTTTTTCTTGTATGGATCGTAGTAAATATACACTTGGTAGCCCACGCCTCGGTGCGACTTCGCTTTGTATATTCGCTGCGCTTGCTGGAAAAACGACCGGCCCTCGTTCGTGGAAACCGTTACCGTGATCCTCTCACCGCTCGGCTTTCGATGCAGCCATGTATATGTTGCCCCGGTGTCGGTACGCTGAACTTTCCCGGTTTCGGAATCCGTCTCCGGAGACCCAAAATACGCGCCAAAGGCAACCGACGCCCCTAAAAAGGTACACAATATCGCCAACGCCACAACTCTAGCCGTTTTCATCCGCCACCTCTCTGTTGATGTGCTGTTTCCCAATTTGCCATATGGTTCATCGCGTTTAGACCGCAAATCGTCTCACAATGTTCACTTCCCTACGCAAGTTACAATTCTCTCGAGATCCTTGCGGTGTCGTTCGTTGCTCCCTGTTTGATCACGCCGGGTTCTTCGCTTATTCCAACCAGCAATAACACTCTGTTTCCGGCTCCGCCGCCGCGCAGAACGCGCAGCCGTCGATCGTGTCGCCGCCCGAGTTGCAGGCCCCGTGTGTAACTTCCGAGGAAGTACACTTCATTTTACTGCCGTGCATGATGGAATCCTTGTTACGACATATCCACGGTTGTTGGCAAAACACGTTGATGTTCGTATGTCTCCCGTGATGAACCCAGACGCCTTCGATTTTCTCTTTCTTACCCTCAGAGTCATCGGCCCTCACGTACAATCCCACCGACATCAAACCGAGCACCACGCACAACAAAATCGCCACTCGACTCTTCATCCTTCACCCCCTTGTCGTCACGCCGCTATTTCACCTCTTCGCACCCCTTTTTTGTACACAACCACTTACCGGCCGCGTAAACGTGCTTTGTGTTCTCATCAAACACGGCCGCGTGCACGATCACTTTCTCGCAACCCGGCGTAATCGCGCCGTCATTGCTTCTTCCCATCAACCCCGCCGAAGTGGGCGTAACTCTGGCATAACCGCTGGCGGTCGAGCTCGCATCCAACCGTTGGTTGATGAAGGGCTTCTCGACTGGTTTGCCGTGTGCGAGGACACACTCGCCGTAACTGTCGCCAACGGGGAAAGTCGTCATCGCCTGGGCTCGCAAGCCACCCAAGTTGTTTCCGGTAACTTTGGCCGACACAATCAATGCGGAAATACCCAACAAGCTTTTTTGTTCCGCCTGAGCGCCTACCGAAATTCTCGCGCTCGGTTTCTCCGAAACCGAGTCCTCGCGCGTCGCCCGCGATACCACCACCAAACGCGATATGTCGTAAGCCTTGAGAGAAACGGTCCATTTCACGCGATAGTCCACCGGCGTTGAACCGTACATGCGGTTGACCACAACGTCACAAGTTACCGTTGGCTCAACGAGGTGAGTGGCGCTGACGATTTTCCCCAACTTCGAGGCGTTCTGCGGATCCATCATCCGCGGATTAAAGTCTTCATAGCGTGGCAAATCGAGTTCGTGAAGCGCCTGCTGCAAGCGCGAGCGGTCCACGACCATCAACTTGTCCGAGTTAACCAGTGCGCGCTCGAACACTTCTTGAAAATCCGGCAGACTTTGTTGATCGACCTTGCGGGCTTTTTCAAAGACGGCTTCCCGTTTGTCGCCGTAGGCCCCTTCCTGGCGATACTGCATTTTCGTGATGACGACGCGCGGGTACCGTTCCTTTTTCACCAAATCGGCAATCAATACTCGTGTCGCGCTACGGATCGTCGATTCGTAGGTACTTGAAAATTTACCCCCGGCTTGCACCGGTGACGCAAAAAGCGCTGCGTGCGCGACCATCATCGCCACGACCAAAACCAATGCTTTTCCTGCCGCTACGTGCCACGAATTCATTACGCTCCTCCTTCGCCCCGTTTTTTCACAACCGTATGGGGATCTCAACGGAATCGTACTTTTGCCGCATTTTCACGGTAATAACGCTTTCATTGATTTGACGGTTGATATTTTCGGTCAACAGGTCATGCACGTAGATGGCCCTGGGCGTGTAGATTTCGCCGTTGAAGCTGTAGGAAAAATTCTTTTCAAATACGCTTTTACCGCAATCTTCTCGATTTATAAGGTTTCTGATATGACTCTTGGTGTCCTTATCGTAGCCGCCCTTGCCGCCGACGGAAAACAAGCCGAGAACCGAAAGCGTGGCATCGCCGTTTATTTTTCGATGGTTGTCCAGACGACGCTCGACTTCGTTTTTCCACTTGTGACAAAAATCCCGCTTCGACAGATTTTTCGAGTCAGAGGCCAATTGTCGCGCCACATCGCTTTTGAAGCGGTCCGAAGACAGGTCCGCCAAATACGGATGGAGTCGGTCGATCTTCGACCAATCCAACTCCACCTTTCTCCGGTAATCGACGAACTTCTTGAAAAGATCCTCGCGCATCCGAGTTAATTGATCGCCGACATCGCCCTCGATATAACCATGGACGGTTAGATCGCTGATCACCTCGCCCGCCATGTCAAAAGCCTGCCCTGATGTCACATAATTCCGGTTCGCCGGGCCCTCGATTTGCCGAAAGGTTTTCGTGTTTTTGACGTCCCGTCCCCTGATATTTATGCTCGCAATGCTGCTGGCACCCCGTAAAACGAGATACGCGAATTCGATCTGCTCGGAACCGTTCAAGAAGTATTCGCGAAACCGCTCCCCGTCGCCGCTGGGGAAAAGCAACTTGACGCTGGTAATGCGATCAAAATCAACGCCGTTCATGCTCTCGTTTCGGTAGGCTCGGGAAGCGCGGTGGTGCTTTGCCTCCACGCCGAACACCCCCAAGGGCCGGATGTTCGCGTCGGTGACATGCGGGTTGACGTTGTTCCGTATCAGATATTGCTTGATGACGGAAATCGGCGGCCGCTGGTGCTGGATGCCGATGATGACCGTGTCTTCGTCGCCCCAACTCGACACTTGAACGTCCGGACTTCCGCCGCGCTTCGCGACGCTGATCGACGTACAATAGTAGTAAATCTTTTCCAGGTCGCCGAAGGGTTGCTTGTCGTGGTGAGCGTTTCGCGCCCACCCGAAAACATATACGTCGTACCCGTCATAACGAAAACGCCAATGTTCATGGTCGGACAGCTTATAGAGACCGGTCGTCATCTCGTCCGCCGCGGTATCGGAGACCATCACCAGCGGCGCAGCGATCAGCGTCACAAGCAGCAACGCGACAAACCGGGCCCGGTTCCGAGCCGACCGGTTCTTCATGGGTGTTCCCTTTCTATTGTTTTCGTGTTGTGAGAAGCGACGGCACGATATCCCATCGCCACGCCCCCGCCCCCCTACAGCTCGATACGCGTCGCGCTCTCGGTGCTACGCCTCACCGTCACACGAGACGGCACCGCATCGACATCTGCACAGCGAAATCCAAAGGCGCAAATGCCTACACCCGCTTGCAGAAAACCTTTTACTGTACTGTTTAACACCACGCATATCCGGATCATTGCGGCTTGTCAACATCCGAATCCCCGGCCCAAAACACCCCCGTATTCTTGTTGAAACCGCGAACCGTGCTGACACTCCGCATCGTCGCTTTAACCTCGAGCCCTCGGGCCGATCCCGTTCGCACGACCCTTTTTCGGCTGACGCCGGTGCCGGTGAAGTGTTACTATTTTCCGTACGCAGCTTCCGCTCGGGCTAAGCCCGTGCAGATCAACAAGGGAGACCGTTTCGTGCATCGTATAGCACTTCTGGCAATTCTGTTGTTATTGACGGCGGGGCTCGCCTGTGGCGGCGGCGGCGGCTCAAACGAAAACGGCCGGGTGGACGATGACGATGATACGGCCGACGATGACACCGGCGGCGATGACGATAACGACAGCGAAACCTGCCCGAACATCTATTGTGTTCAAGAAGAAACCGATCTCGACGCCCCCTGGGAATGCGAGGGGAACGCCGGCGATTGCTACGAAGATTTCTATGACTTTCTCGACCTCGCCGGCGCCTACGGCGACGCGATCCCCGAAGCGGAACTCGACGCCCAAATCGACGCGATCCGTAACGACGAAGTGCCGTTGTTTGAAGGGGCGCTAACCGCTGCGGAGTTATCCGATACGCTCGTGACGGGCCTGAACTTCGCTTTCCTGCACGACGGGTTGTACCAGCGGCTGTTAACCGTTACCAAAATCGCCGAGTATGACGAAAATGGTTACACCGAGCTTAATTTCCTTTTCGATGATCCACTGACCGGCACAACGCTCGGAGTCTTCCTGCTGCCCGACGGCCCCGGACCGCACCCCGCGATCGTTGCGGTTCATGGTCACGAAGGCGACGCCCGCGACTTCATCGAGAACTTCGGCGGCGTCTATTACGCCCAACACGGCATCGCCGTATTGGCGTTGACCATGCGCGTCTTGTCCGGCGTGCCGTGGGAACCCACGATTGCCCGCGAGTTACTGCTGGGCGGTTTTACTCTGCCGGCCTACCGCATGGCCGAAAACCTCAACGCGTACCGTTACCTGCAGTATCGCGAGGACATCGACAATGACTCCATCGGCCTCATGAGTCACTCGGGCGGCAATTGCTCGAACAACCTACTCATTCGCGTGGCGTCTGGTTTTCAAGCCTACGTCTCTGATTTTACGTGCACGTACGGCGACATCGACGGCGGCGGCAACTTGGCGAGCAGCTTTGTGCCCACGATATTCCCCTACCACGAATTGGTCAACGATTTCGAAACCGCGGCGCTGCCCGTGTTCGTCGGCCCATATGGATATGAAGGTTTGGAAGAAGATATTCTTGCCTTTTTCACCGAGCACTTGTTGTAGCGCGTTTCGCGTCGCGCGCCCCAAGAATTACCGACACGTTTTTCGCCACTGCTTCGGCAATCAGCCGGTTGCCGAATGCGTTAGCGTGGTCGGGGTCATGCCACAGCTCCGTCCCACGCCGCTGCTCGGTCAAAAAACGGTCCCAAAAAACCGTATAGGGAATGCCGGTTATCGCGGCGAATTCCGCTTGCGGGCGGTCAAAATGACAAACCATCGCCTGCGCGGAGAACTCCGGCGCGGTGGGGTCCAATCCGGCGCGATCCAAACAATTCACGAGCACCTCATCGGTCGACGCCACCAACATCAGCGCGAAGCCGCGGTCCCGGGCCATATTGACGAATGCGCGCAAATCTTCGTTGTATTGGTCCAAATCGAGGTCCGACGCGCGCGGGTCGTCATCGGGGATACCGGCGTGAACGTCGCCTTTGATCGCCCGCCGCAGAACCCGGTATGTTTTCAACGCCGCCAGCAATCGATGAATTCTTGAAACAGCCCGGCCCGCGCCGCTCTGCAGCCGACGGCGATAGTCACTAATCGAATGACGGGCGTTGGGACCGGTCATGAGCACCAACAAATCCAACTCGACACCGGCAAACATCCGCTCGAAAAGCAAGCGCTGCTGATAAATATTCGTCCCATGGACGCCGGCATTGATGACCTCCACCGGCCGTTGTTCGTATTGCTCGTGCAGCACGTGCGCCAATTGCGCCGGGTACGCTTCTTCGTACGTGCCCGCACCAAAGGTTTGGCTATCGCCCAGACACACGATGCGTGTGGTGCCCGGTTTTTTTACGGCCTCAAACCCCGGCCCGCGGAAACCGCGACCGTTGAGGAACTCCTCCATCTCGACAAAAGGATTCCGCGCGGCCGGCCCGAGACGCAATACGGGATCATAAATGTCGACGAAAAACGCATCCGACCGCGGCAGACCCCAGCCGGTGAGGCGAATCACGATTTCCAAACCGGCGAAAACCACGGCGGTGGCCAACAGGGCGAATTGCAGCCGGCGCACTATGAATATTCGGGCGCGCATGAAAAAAGTCTAGACGACGCGATCTCTTTTTCCAAGAACCATCGCGTTACACGTTTTTGAATTGCTCGGTCATCAAACCAGGGCTTACTCGAAGCCGTAAAGAACCTGCAATACCAATGCGGCGCGGGCTGCCCGGCCTTCTCGCGGCGAACACGGTAGCCGGTGAGCCTTTTCCTACGCGACCTTGATCCGACCCCGCCTCTTCGCGGTATAAGGAAACGATGACCAACCGACTTCCCCATTTATCGACACGCCTCTTGGTGTGGCTCACCGGGCTGGTTGTCGCTCTTTGCGTCACCGTGGCGTTGCCGGGCTGCAAAAAAAAACCGCCACGCCCACCGGTGACTCCCTACGCGGGCCCCACGGCCGGCGACGCCGCCGCCTTTCATCTGACTTACGATCCCGAACTAAAGCTGGGCGACATCCCGCGCCCTGGTTTGGACGGCCGCGGCTGTGGGGCGGTAACCGACTATCGCGCCTACGCCCATGCCCTGTCGACCCGAGCGTTTGCCGCCTGCCCCTCCGATGCGCCCTTTGCCAAACGATCGGCGCTGGGCGAAAGCGTGCTGGCTGCCCTTGGCGTGCGGCAACTGTTGTGCGGCGCGTTTCACCGCCCGGTCACCTACCGCACACTCGACATCCATGAGCGCGAAGATGGTATCGCGGTGCGCGTGTTGTTCCGCGACAAATGGATCGGGAATTTCGTCGCGATTGTGCGCGGCCCCCGCGAACTGAGCACGCCGCGCCCCGTGATCCTCGCCCTGCACGGTCACAGCCAAGCCCCCGAAGGCTTTCTCGGCGACCTGCGGGACATGAACGCGGTGCGGCGCGGGTATATTGTCGCCGCCCCGGCTTTCGAGGCCATGTGCACCGGCCAAGCCGAGCACGACGTTACGCAAACGTTGTTGGACAAGGGCCAAAGCATCCTCGGGCTGCGCGCCTATCAGACTCTTGTGGTGTTACGCTACCTGCATCATTTGCACGCGGTAGATTCCCGTCGCGTCGGCCTGATAGGCCACTCCGGCGGCGGCACACTCGGCAACGTGCTGATCCGCCTGGCCCCCGGCGCGTTCGCCGCGTATGCCACCGACAACACCTCGGAGTACCGCGGCAAACACAAAGCCCTGTTCACTGACGACATGGTCCCCGCCCTGCAGCCTCTGGCGCTGGAAATCAACGATTTCGCCACGGCCGGCCTGCCAGTGTTGCGCATGCCATATGGTTTCTTGGATGTCGCCACGCGGCAACCCGACATGGAACGAGTCGGCGACTTCTTCGATGCACACCTGCACCCCTTGTCGAATCCGTAAGCGGTGGCGGCGGCTACACCGACTCGCGCAGCACAGCGGCGAGACGTTCGTATTGAGCGCGTTCGTTGTAGATTTGCGCGCACACACGAATCAATCGCTTCGGCGACGCGGGCCAGGCCAGGATCGGCGCTTCGATGCGGTGCTCGTATCGCAAGATCTGCTGCAACGGATCCCAGGTTCGATAACCTGTCGGTTCCGCATCCGTGCGATCCGGCAGAGGCAACGCCGTCATCGCCGGCACCATGGAATTCGGACACGGCGGGTCCGTCTTTAGCGCCGCAGCCAGCAAATCGCGCGCCTCCAGCGCCAGCGCGTGATTCTGTGCCATCAACGCCGCACTGCCGCCCGGCATGAGTTCGCCGTGAAACGAAATCGCCCGCGGCAGCGCCAAAAAAGGCGACCAATCCGCGGTGCCGGTCCAGTCGAATTCCAGCCAAAACTTGCTTCGCTCGTCGCTCGTCGCCGCATACCCGTGGCTGATGATGAGCGGATGAATCTCGCTCTGCCGCTCGCGCCGCACGTGCAAGAACGCCGACCCCTTCGGGGCGAAAAGCCATTTGTGGCAGTTGCCGGTGTAATAGGTCGCGCCGATGGCATCAATGTCCAAAGGGGCCTGACCCGGTACGTGCGCGCCGTCGACGAGCGTATCGACGCCGCGTTCGCGCAATTCCCGCACGATTTGCGTCACCGGCAAGAGCAGCGCCGTGGGGCTTGTGATGTGATCGATCAACGCCAGGCGCGTGCGTGGTGTCACCCGTTCGAGCACCGCCGCGATAATCTCCTGCTCGCTCGCGACCGGAAACGGTAGCGGCGCCACAACCACTTGCGCTCCGCTGCGCCGCGCCACAAAACGCAAGGCGTTTTCGCACGCTTTGTAGGCGTGATCGGTCACCAGCAATTCGTCGCTCGGCGCGAAGGAAAGCGAGCGCAGCACCGTGTTTACGCCGGCGGTCGCGTTGGGTACAAATGCCAATTCCTCCGGCGCCGCGGTCACGAACGCCGCCAGCGCTTCTCGCGCCGCGTCAAGCAGCGCTTCGCCTTGCCGGTCGAAAAAGTCGATTGGCTCGCGTTCCATTTGTTCCTGAATTCGTCGCTGCTCGGCCAGCACTTCGCGCGGACACGCCCCGACGCTGCCGTGATTGAGGTAAGTGATCTCCGGATCAAGCAACCAGCTTGTCGTCGCCCTTTCGCTTTGCTCGGCCATCCGCCATTCTCCAAAAAAACGGTCAAAAATCGTGCGTCAGAACCGAGTCCTCATTTCTTCTCAAACAAGAAATACTTGCAGGTTTGCGGAAAATCGGCGAGTTCATCTGCCTTTTTCACGAGCCGAAAACCGGTTTGTTCCAGGGGCATGACGAAGCGGCGTTCATCTTCCTTCAAGTTTACTCCCAGCACGTACACATGCACGATGCCGCCGGGTTTCATGGCCGCGTGCAGGGAGCGCAAATCCGCTGCGATATTCGGCGGGACGCTCAATTCGCCGCTGTCCAACACATCGGCCCGGAAAAACTGGGCGCTGATGAATGCCGCTACATCGACCGATTTGGCCGGAAGACGAACGTCTGATGTCGTGGAGTGAATCGTTTTGACCTTTTTTGACTGTGTAAAGTGTTGCTTGGACAAGACATGGTCCAATACTTTCAGTGCCCGCCCATCGATGTCCACAGCCAAGGCTTCCCGAAACGGTAGGTCGTTTTCCATTAAGATGATCTCGAGCGCCCCGGTACCGGCACCGATATCGGCGAACACATCCGTTGATTTAAGATTCAAATGCTTGGCGACGGCATATAGAATAGTATGTTGGCCGCTTACTCGCTCGCCGGCGGTAAGCATGTGGTCGATCGCTTGTACCAAACGCGAAAATTGCTCATCGCTCGGCGGCGGCGTCACCAAGCTGCGCGGGTAGATATCGTAGCGCACCGCTGCGGCCGGAGGCGGTTTCTCGCGAGCTATCACTTGCGGCGGCGCTTTTGATTCCACGCATTCACTACAAGATATTGAAAGAAACACGCATAGTATTAGTAACTTACGATAGATGTGAGCCGAGACGTTAGGAGGGGTCAAGTCCGATGATCCTTTATCGAAAACCAGCAATGATTTAACTTTGCGCTGGTGGTGACGCCTTGTCAATCGCTCCAATGCGGCGACAAACGAACCGACACTTGATGGTTGCAAGAGGAAACGATATCGCATAATCATACAGCAATTCGTTCCGCGATTCGGAGGGCGTGATGAAAACATTTTGGTTCGCCACGTTACTTGCCGTTACGCTGGGCCTTGCGCTGGCCGTTGGCGCTTGCCACGACAATGATGGCGATAACGATGACAACGACACCAGCTTCAGCGACGACGATACTGTAGAACCCTGCGCACCGACCGAAGACCCGATTAAAAGTTGCCTGACCGATGAGTTCGGACTCGTTCGTATGTACGACCGCGATACCGGCGCGCGAATCAAGTTTGGCGTGAATGAAAATGTCGCCGATGATTTAGTGCGTATCGAAGGCATCTGGGTCCAGGCCCGAGACAACGCGGACTATACTCTTACGTTGATCGAGGACCCGGCCGGCGAATACCTGCCTCACTTCATCCTCGACGAGCAAAAAGACGACGGTTGGCATCTCTGGAACCGCATCCTCTCGAAGTCCGAATTGGACTGGGTTATCATTTCGAAAGAGGCGGGCGACTCTCAACACATTGCGTTTCGAGCTCTCGTGAACCAACCGCAAACCGACGTCGAAACGAGTTGCATTAATACCGCCGATATCGATTCCGTTCATGAACTACCCGGCGATAGCCCCTTGTGGATGATGGAGCGCCAAACCGACATACTCTGCGCCGCCGGCGCCGCCTACGGCGACCTGTGGTCCATCGTCACCTCCGAAAACCCTGATGGGTGCTTCGAAAGCCGAATGATCGTTCCACACGCGCCACTGACGCAGCCGTTCCACATTCTCACTCTGTCGGATTGCTGCAAATAATCCCGCGACTCCGGCCTGGCCGGTACGTGACAAGGAATGTTTCCCGGTACTGTTGAGTTAACGCCCGAGGTGGATCTCGGTGTTGAGGAATTTGCGGATTTTCTGGCCGACGCTCTCTTTCGACTCCTCTAACGGAATCAGCCAATTGACCGGCTGTCCCGGCGTTGACAGTGCCGCGACCTCGCGCATCTTCTGCACGCGCTCCATAACGCTCGCCGCTGTGCGAGCGACTTGCCTGGACATCTCTTCGGCGTCCGTGTGCCGGTGTGCCGCCTCGGCTGCAATGTGGAACAGCGCTTGCGCCGCCCCGCTGTGCGGCGCGTGGATCGTCACCGGCGTCAGCTTTCGCGCCGCTTCACGCACCTTGCGCTCGTATGGTATCCGATACGTGTGCCGCAAATTGAGAGCTAATTGCTCCTGGCACAGTTTTGTCATCGCCGTGGCGATGTTCCGGTCCCCCTCGCCTTCGGACATGTTGATGACTAGATCGACCGTGTAACCGTACAAAATGCGTACAAACTGCTTATGCAACTCCGGTTCGTTTTCGGCGAGTAATTCCACGAGTTCCCAGACGTTTTTCGGCACGCCGTTTTCCCGTTTCTCCTTCTCGAACAGAAACGTGTCGAACAAGCGCCCCAACTCCGAGCCGGCCGGAACGCTTTCGCTCGCGAAGTGCCGCAGCTTGCGATATAGGCTCAGCTTAATCAGGCCGTAAGCTTCGAGCACGCTGGTAGGCTCGGTACTTGTCACCACGTAACGGTGATCGGCGGCCAGGAATACATCCAGAACATTGAAGCTGACTTCCGCTCCGAGGTCTACGATAATGATGTCGCAGTTGACCTTCGCCAGGTGGCGCAGGATTTTTTCCTTGTGCGCATACTTGATGTTCGCCGCGCCGAGACGCGAAGAATCCGTAGCAATAACCGTTAGGTTTCGGTAGGCTGTGGTCAGGCGAACGTCATCGATATTGTCGAATTTTCGGTCGATGAAGTCGTTCAGACTTCGCGGCAAAGCGCGCAGTCCCAACGACAAATGCAGGTCCGCGCCACCCAGGTCCATGTCCACGGCCACGACTTGGCGGCCAAGCGTCGCCAGCGCTATCGCCAAGTTTGCCGCGACTAACGATTTACCGATCCCACCCTTGCCACCGCCAACCGCGACGATTTTCGCGTGCCCGCGACTTTGCAGAAAGACACTCTTGAAATTTTCCGGTTTCGCTTCTTCAACATGCAGGGGGTCGCTTCCCGTGCGGCGAATAGTCGACTCCCGCTGATCGAGAAAACCAACTAAATGTTCGAAGCTGTCGGTGAGGTGACGCAACCTTAATGCCAATTCTTCGGGCCGAGCGCCAAATCGCTGATGAATTTCTCGCCGGCGCGCCTCGTGAGCGGTCTCGAGGGCCTCGCGAGCTAGACGTGCAAGCGCTTGTTCATCCGGCTTACTCAGGTGCGGGAAGAGCACCTTCATGTCAGCCGCCATCCGCTCGCGGTACTTCGCGCTATTTTGGTAATCCATCATGCCCATCGACGACACGGCTTCCTTTGCGCTCGTTTGCGCATACTTCTACCTAGTCGGCCGCCATGCACCATCCATACAACAATAACATTCATCCGCGAAAAGCGCGTTCCCCGAGACAAAGGTATCATAGACATAGTCGCCGGTTGAAATCAACTGGCTCCGAGAAAACCGCTTATTTTTCCGAATGGTCCGCTCGGTCACCTTGAGCCTGTCGGTGGGCGTGAACCATGAGGATCTGCAATGCGGCAGGTGTCACGCCTGGGATTCGCCCCGCCTGACCGATCGTTCGCGGCTGCACGACGTCCAGCTTTTCCGCGACCTCCGTCGATAGTCCGGCGAGCTTCCGATAGGAAATATTCGGCGGTATTTGGATTGCATCGGCTTCCCGCAAACGCCGCGCCTCTTCGTTTTGTCGCTCGATGTAGCCGAAGTATTGAATCTGAATCTCAATTTGCTCGATTACATCGGCATCCAGGCTGGGTCGCTGAGGATCGAGGTCGTCGAGATCTTCGTAGGAAAGCTCCGGTCGCCGTAGCAGCTTAGCAAGGGATGTCTTGTTTTGGATCGCCGCAGACCCGCGCCCCCGCAGATATTCCAGAACGGCCTCGGTCGGCGTGACGGTTACACCATCTAACCTATCGAATTCACTGGATATATCACGATTCTTCGCCGCCGTTCTTCGCGCCCGCTCATCGGAAACCAACCCAATTTGCTCGCCCAGCGGCGTCAACCGAAGATCCGCGTTATCTTCGCGAAGCAGCAGACGGTATTCCGCACGGCTGGTAAACATCCGATAAGGCTCATCAGTTCCCTTCGTAACCAG
Organism: Candidatus Lernaella stagnicola; assembly: GCA_030765525.1. Lineage (NCBI taxonomy): Bacteria > Candidatus Lernaellota > Candidatus Lernaellaia > Candidatus Lernaellales > Candidatus Lernaellaceae > Candidatus Lernaella > Candidatus Lernaella stagnicola. The sequence goes on along the minus strand of JAVCCK010000010.1, from coordinate 437,865 downwards.
GTCGTCAACGAGAACGCCGATCATCGCCTCGTCGCGCCGAAGGATAACCGGTTCAAGGTCTCGGATGCGGTGCACCGCATTGACGGCCGCGATCAGGCCCTGCGCGGCCGCTTCCTCGTAGCCACTGGTGCCGTTCACCTGCCCGGCAAAGAAAAGGTGTGTGATCTTCCTTACTTCGAGACTCGGGTGTAGATGAACCGGGTTCATAAAGTCGTATTCGATGGCGTAGCCCGGCCGGATAACTTCCGCCCTTTCCAAGCCGCGAATGCTGTGGATCATCGCGAGTTGAACATCGAAAGGCAAACTCGTCGATATCCCGTTGGGATAACTCTCCGTTGAATCCCGGCCAACAGGTTCGAGGAAAATCTGGTGCTGCGTTTTTTCCGGAAAACGAACGATCTTGTCTTCCACGCTCGGGCAATAACGCGCCCCGACGCCTTCGATCTTCCCCGCGTAAAGGGGGCTGCGATCGAGACCGCCCCGGATGATTTCGTGCGTCTGCTCGTTCGTATAGGTGATATGGCACGGGATTTGATCGACCTCGACGCCCCCGGTCTCAAAGGAAAAGAACGCCGGCTTTTCATCGCCAAGCTGGATTTCAAGTTCATTGTAGTCGATCGTTTCGCTATCGAGCCTCGCCGGTGTTCCCGTCTTTAGTCGGCCGAGTGGTAGGCCGAGTTTCATCAAGTTTTCCGACAGCGCGTTGCTTGGCCCTTCGCCGAGACGTCCGCCGGCAAAGTGCGTCATTCCGATATGCAGGAGACCGCGCAAGAACGTACCCGCCGTTAAGACCGTGGCTTGGCCGATATATCGCCGGCCCGAAAGCCCCAGGCAGCCGTAAGCGCGCCCGTCTTTAACGAGTATTTCTATGACGTTATCTTGCCGCAGGTGAATTCGCGGATCGCGTTCCACGAACCGCCGCATGAAGCCGCTGTATTCCGCCATGTCCGACTGGCAACGCCGCGAACGCACAGCATGGCCCTTTTTCGTGCCGAGCCGTCGGAATTGAATTCCCGTTTCGTCGGCGGCTTTGGCCATGATCCCGCCGAGCGCATCAATTTCGCGAACAAGGTGCCCTTTGGCCATACCCCCGATACAGGGGTTGCACGACATGCGGGCAACGGCTTCAACGCTGAGGGTGACGAGTGCGACGTTAGCGCCGAGTCGCGCTGCGGCGTATGCGGCTTCGACGCCGGCGTGGCCGGCGCCGATCACGACGACGTCAAAATACTCTTCCACGGTGGATGCAATTCCTTCATTGTTTCACGTGAAACATTTCAAGGCGCGTTGGCGTCATGTTTCACGTGAAACATCCATTTCGCCGAAACGCCGACCTTCCGTCCACGATTGTAGCACAAAGCGCTTCTTTTCCCCGTTCGAATACCGCCGATTCGAAATCATCGGCTTCCCAAACGTTCAAATCGGCTGCTAAACCTTCCGCGACAATTCCCACTGGCGTCTGCAGCACCCACCTAGCCGTTTCGGTCGCCGCAGTCAACAGTTTCCGCCGCGAGCAATACCCGAACGAATCCGCCCGTTGCAGCGCCGCAATTAACCCGCGACCGCCGTCCTGCCGCGTACCTCCCCCTATCATTAGCTTCAGGTTTTCGACGGCGAAGACTTCTGGGCCGATTGTCCGCCCCAAAATGTACTCGTCGGTTACCGGCCGCCAGACCAGCGTAACTTCGGCTCGCGCCAATTCCTCGGCGTCTTCCCGGCGCAGCGCCGTGCCGCCCACGGCCACGAGATTCGGTTTAAGCATCTCGAAACCCCGCAGCAACGTCACGTCGCGCGCTTTCTCTTTGCTGTCGCCGTCCGCGACAGAAACATAAATCGGCGTGCCTTTTGTTCTCGCGAACCGCTTCGTGGGATTTCTTTCAAAAACGAGCGAGCTAATCCACGGGGCGGAAACGATGCGTATTCCTTTCACGTCCAACTTCGCGCCGGGCACCGCGATCGTCGATACCCCTTCCTTAATTAAGGTCTCAATCGCCACGACCAATTCGCTGTCATTTGCGGGTCCCACGTCCGGCATATCTCTCTTGCGGCGCTCGCGATCCAGATAGGGGCCGGGGCAGGTGGCACCGAGATGGTCGAAACGGACATCGTGTTCGGCGTCGATGAAACCGGGTGTAATCAATCGCCCTTCCAACTCCCACGCTTCGATGTTCGGCGGCGCCTCGATGTTGCCGATCGCGGCGATCACGCCGTTTTGGACGAGAACGTTTTCTGAGCGAATCTCGCCGCTGCGCCAAACGCGTCCGCCGTGAAGATAGATTGATCCTACATTCGATTGTGCGGTCTGCTCTCGCTGAAACAACAAAGCCTCTCCTCTGTTGAGATTGTTTATCAATTATATGGATTATCACAATTTCTCGTCTTCTTGTTTCCTAATTGTAACTAACGTCTCGTGTTTGCCAACCCGTTCTACTTCCGGTTTGTTGACGATGCCGCGCCGCGCGTAATACCTTATAAATCAAACGGTTACACGTATTCTTGATCGTCGCCTTTACGCTTTTCCGATCGCCTCAAGCACCTTTTTCGCCATCTGCATCTCGGGCAATGCGCCAACCACATGGGTTTCGCCGTTGATAACCGTGTGCGGCACGCCGGTCACACCGTACTTGGTGCCGATCTCCGGGAATTCAGGCACGTCGATCATCACGCCTTTGATATTTCGGTTGGCCATCGCGAATTTGTGGGCCGCCCGCACCGACCGCGCACAATAAGGGCAGGTCGGCGTCACCAAGACTTCCATGGTTACCGGTTTGTCGACTTTATTCAGTTCGTTGAGAATCGGCGCGGCGAGTTCCTGATCATCTCGGCTCAGATCGATGAGATCTTCGATGACCGACATAAACTCGTAGCCGCCGGGCACACCATAGAAGCGAACACCGACGTCGTCGTTTGTCATCAGAATCGTAGCGGGAATATGCTCCACACTGTATTGATCGGCTTTTTCCTTGTCATTGATAATGTCATAAATCTCAAGAGAGATTTTATCGTTCAATCCCCTGATTTCTTCGAGCATACCGCGCGTAACAGAACAGTACTCGCATTCTATTTCCTGCGTGAAAAACAATATCCTGACCGGATTCTCGAGTTTTTCTAAGAAGCCACGCACTTTTTCCCGGTCTTTTTCGTGTAGTACGCTCACGATCTTCTCCTTTACTTATTGTTTCTTTTTCATTGGAAAGATAATCACTTTGTCAACAAGCGGCGTCTATTGTGTTTAATGTCTTGTTATTACGAGGCTATTGCGCCTCCCGTCACCAATCGTAGGACCATCGCAGCCAATCGCCGGCCGCCCACTCCAACCGTCGTCGCCCGCGGCTCCAGCCTGAGTGCGGTGCCGGTTCGGCGGTTGGCGTACTGCGCAGAACGTCGAAAAACGCCCTCCTTTCTTCCTGTGTTCTCGGCTTCAGGAGGGCTTGGTCCTTATACAAAACACCTTCGAGACAATAAAGCCAAAGATGCCCGATCCCCGCGGCTTTCGCCGCCGCTGCGTCGGCAATAAGTTGCGCCGGCCGATCGTAAGCCAGCCCTTCATTTCCGGGGATCACGCCTTCCCACGTGCTGCCCAGAGTAATCCATGCTCGGTCGCCGAAATTCTCGCTCAGCACGCGGGCGTATTCGTATACAAAGCGAGACGCCCCGGCCTTGGGAACGATCATCGGCGCGGCTTTGGGTACATAGGACGTGTAGAACATTCCGTTATAACCGTCGAATTTTACAGGAAATATCGGCATTTCCAGATAGTCCTGCAACACGTGACCGTTGCGAACCAGATCGGCGATCAAGAAAGCAAAAGCGGCGGCGGCGGTCTGTATCCCCGCGCACTGCACCCGCGAGACGATCTCCTGGAGTTTGCCCGCCGCCCACGCAAAGCGTCGCGGATTGCGGTTGCCGAGCAGCATTTTGGCGACGGCCAGCGCCCGGTCGAGGGCAGGCACGCCGGGGAAAAATATCTTTTCGATTTGCCGCCATGGCGTTTCAATGTCGAAAACAATCAAATCCGGTGAGGCGCCGTATTTTTCACACGCCAACAGCAACGTATCGATCAAACGTTCGAAGGCGCCGAGGTTGCGTTCGTTCGGCCAATAGCCGAAGGCCTTGGGCAGTAGGGGCCACCACGCGTATCGCCCCCCGGCTTCTTTTAGTTTGGCGGCGAATTCCAGATGGCGCGCCGCGTGTTCGGGGCGGAAATCGCCGCCTAGGTGGGTGAACTGGATGGCATGGGCGAGGGTGACGTCGAATTCGCTCAGCAGCGACAGCACGTCCGGCTCCGCCAACCGTTGCGGCGTCAAGGTTTCACAATATACGCCAAGTTGCATCGATCGGGTCCTTCGCGGCGTAGAACGGGTTTATTTTACGCGCCCTGGATAAGAAGAAAAGCGTACCGTACTATGATGCGATTTTTGTTGGGAACAACCGTGTTACAGTATCATTAAGGATGCTGCGATGGACTATTTTGCGCCCTTTGACGCCGAGCGTTGCATAGGCTGCGGTGAGTGTTTTCACCAATGCCCCGTCATGGAGCTGCCCTTGGACGTAGCACGCGCCGAGGTTGCCCGCCTGGACCACGCCCTGCCGACCAAGCACGTGTTGCAGCGTTGTACGAGTTGTTTCGCCTGCAATTTCATCTGCCCTGAAGGCGCTAATCCGGCGCAACGCATTCTTGACCGCTGGCACGAGCAGAATCGCCGCAGTGGTCGTCCGGCCCGGTCGCGGTATTTCGATCCGCTCGCCGAGGACAACTTCCGTACTCATTTACTCGGGGCATTACCCGCAGAGGAAAAAGCGTTATTGCGTCAATGGACCGACACGTCCCCGTGCGAGGAAATCTTCTTTCCGGGCTGCAACATCATCACCGCGCCCTACTTGATGCAAACCAAACTGCTGGGCGACTTGAACATTCGCGGCACGCTCGCCGAGTGTTGCGGCGAGATGTATTTTCGCGCCGGACAATTCGACAAGTTGCGAAGCGTCGCCGCGCACCTGACAGCCTGGAGCCGCCGTTTGGGCTTCAAGAAGATGACGCTGCTTTGCACGGCGGGATGGAATCTGTTCACCAACGTGCTGCCGCGCTACGGCGCCGTCTTTGATTTCGAGGTGGAGCATTTGCTGCCCCGACTGGTGGAACGATTCGAACGCGGCGAGTTAACTGTCTCGCATCCGCTCCATTTGACGGTGACGATTCAGGAATCGTGTCATGCGAAATTCTTCGGCGACCAATACATGGATCTACCTCGGCGGCTTCTGAAAATCTTGGGCGCCGAAGTCGTCGAATCCCGCCGCAACCGGGAGCGCGCCCTGTGTTGCGGCATCGGCGGAGGGTTCAGCGCCTCTTCGGCTTATCACCCATGGAACTTGACGCGGGAGACCTTGCGGGCGTGGCACGAGGCAAAGCAAACCGGCGCGGATGCTGTGGTCTCCTACTGTGCCGGGTGCCTGCAAATGCTCAGTGTCGGCAAATTGAGTTACCCGACCGGCATGCCGGTTTACCACTTGCTGGAGCTGGCGCGGATGGCCACGGGCGAGAAACTGTCGCGGCCGCAAGGGGCGCGAGCCCGGCGCACGCTTGGCGGTGTGGTCGTCAAACAGGGGCCGTTATTGCTCTCGCGGCGGCGGCTGGTCGACTAAGCGCGAAGCACGTTAGGCGAAGAACTTCTGATAGACAAAAAACGCGGCGGCGAGAAACACCAAAATGGAAAATAATGTCGCCCAGATCATTTTTTTCACGACCCATTTAACGACCTTGAAGGCAACATAGGCCGCGAGCAACACGGCAAAAATGGCGAGGATCTGTTCCACCAACGACATCTAGCGTCCTTTCTTCGTAGCCGCGTACGGATCGGTCCAGTACGTGCCCCAGCGAATTTGATCCCAATTCAGCACTCGGTAGGTTTGCAGGTAGTTGTCCAGTTCCACGAGGAAATAGGCGTCCTTGTTGTAGCGTGTTGAACCCATGGAGTAGTTAAGCGGGCCGATCAAATCGGCAAACTGCAGCCAGATATGCACGTGGCCGTTGATCACCATTTTGATCGTATCGCGGTACCGGCGCATCAGCGGGAACAGGCCGAAGTCGGCGACCTCGGTGGCCTGACAGGTGGCCGGGGGGAAATGCAGGAAAATGAAGGTCGGGCGGCCTTGCTGCAATTGCGCTTCGAGCCATTGAAGCTGTGTTTCGCCGAATGAGCCAATGGATTTGTTGAACCCATCGCCCTGTTCATTCATCGTTTCGCCGAGGAAATTATTGATGTGCAGGAACTTCCAACCGCGGTCGTCGACCGCGTAGTAGGGCTCGATACCGATTTTCTCGCGGAACAAGTCGTGCGTAAATTCGCGCGACAGACCGTCGCCGATGTCGTAATCGTGGTTGCCGAAACCGACGTGAACCGGCATTCGGAAGCCGTCGATTATTTCCTTGGCGTTGTCGATGCGCGTGCGGTTTTGGAAATAGAACTCCCATTCATGCGACGGGTAGTTGTGAATGAAGTCGCCGGGGACGAATATGCGGTCGATGACCGGGTCGATGGCGTTGACGGTTTCGCGCGCGGCAAGCAAGCGATCGGTGGATTGGAAAACCGTTTGCGTGTCCAAGGGGCTGCCCTCGGGTCCGGTGTAGAATTCGTCGATGATGTGCGTGTCGGAGATCACCGCGAAACGCCAATAGCGATCCTGCTTGTCCGCGTGGCGCCCCGCATGCACGGCCGTCGCACCGCCCACGCCGAAAGCCAAACCGGCTGCGGCGCCTTGCAGAAATTGCCGGCGCGAGATGCGGGGTATTGCCGAGTCGTGTTTTTTCATCGCGTTGCTCGCTCCTACAACAAGCCTTCAATCACGTCGATCAAACCGTGAACGAAGACGTTAGTCATGCGGGTGTCGGCCAAGGTGAAGCCCGCCGGGAAACCGTGCGCCGCCGGGTCGTCGTTGAGCCACGGTTCCATATCGAGCCAGAGCAGGCCGTTCCATGAACCGCTCTTGAACGCTAGGTACGGATAGCTTCGCGCCAAACCGTCGGCTGCGATCAGCGGGTAAGGATCAAGCGGATCGAGGCCCGCGGGCGGATCGTCATAGAAATAAGCGCCGGCAAACTCCGCCTGCCAAAAGTGATCGTAGTCGCGCGCCGCGGCGGCACTGCAGCCCGCCAGGTAGGCAAAGGGGTCGGCGACCGCGCCGTTCGCTTCGATGTTGGCCTCCATGGGCAGCGGCTCTTCGCCGTTTTGTTCGATGTACACCGCCATGACGGCAGCACCCGCCGGCACTTGCAGCGTGCCGTCCTCAGGTACGGCGACGGCGACCGCGGTGCTCATTGTCGCGGCAAAAAGGGCCTCGACGTTCCCATCTTCCGGCACAACGAGGGTTTCGGTGTCCAGCACGTCCCGCGTAGCGGCGTCCACCGAGAGTAGTTGGGCGCTAAGCTGGTCGTTGCCGGGGCCGCTTTGCGTGTTGGCGGTCGGGCCGGGGTCGGAGATGTACAGCCTGAGCGGCGCACCGGGCGCGAATGCTGCCCCGCCGAAGCCAACCCGGGTGCACTCAAAGGAAGCAAGGAAGGTCTCGCCACCGAAAATCGGGTCGCCGCCATGGTTGGGCAGCAGTTCGCGCAAACCGATGGGCCGCGAGTAGAACGCACCAAGGTCGAATTCCGTCGCGTCCCACGGCACGCCCAACAAGGGCAGGGCGACGATCAGGGCCGCCGGTATCAGTTCGCCGTCAAGAATTCCCTTGGCCTCGACCGCGGCGAAATCTATGCCGGCGAAGTCTTGAATGATGTCCAAGATTTCGCGCAAGCCGAGCGATTTGTAGAGCGCGTCGACGGCCACGCCCACGAGCATTACCAGGTCGTCCTCGAGGCGGACGCGGTTTTCCGTCAGCCCTTCGAGATTCGCGCCGACGCGGTAGAGCGTGTCGCGTACCGATAGGTTGCGGCCGTGCCAGAGCAACTCGACGCGCGTACGGCCCGACCCGAAGCCGCCCTGCCAAGCGAAGTGTTCGACGCCGTTGCGAGTTAGGCCGGGATGCTGAACGAACACGTCGTCGCTTTGGTCGTCGCTTTCGCCCGCGGCGAGTAGTGCGGCCTGGAGAAAGTCGGCGGCGGCTCCGGATAGCGCCCGGCGCGAATTTTCCACTAGCGCGGCGCCCTCCTCGGTTTTCAGGTCGAGCGCTTCGGGATCAGCCGCCAGTGTTTCAGCCAATGCCGTGAGAACGCCTTCGAGGCCGCCGTCGAAGCCGTCGATTATCGGGTCGATACTGTTTTCCAGCGAGTGAGCGTCCAGGTAGTACATCACCGCCAGCAGGGTTTTGTAGAAAGCCGACAACCAATACAGATCGGCCGTGTCCCACTCGGAATGCAATTCGAAGGCGTCTTCGCCGCGCAGTTTCAGCGGATAGCGGCTCAGTTCGACGCGCAAGGCGGGCCGCAACTTGAGTTGGTCGAGGCGCGCGATCTGCTCTTCACCGATGAGGACAATGTTATGCACCGCCGATGCGGCCACGGCGCCGGCGGGTAGGGGAATGCCGTCATCCTCCCACGCCAAAAGCGGGCCGACGGCCATGTCGACAAGGCCTACGATGTGCTGCAGTTGCGCCAGCGCTTGGCCGAAAAGCGCGCCGGGATGGTCCGGTTCCAGCTTCAGCGCCTCGCTGTAAGCATCGAAAGCCGGTCCGTAATGTCCCTTCTGGAGACGCTGTTCGCCGAGGATGAGCAGTTCCTCGAGGCGTGTATCGGTGGTCGTGTCATCGTCATCATTGTCGTCATCACCCGACGTGTCGTCGTCATCCGACGTGTCATCGTCGTCCGCCGCCGCCGGAGAGCTGTGGTCATCGTCGTCATCGCAACCCACCCCGGTGAGTGCAACCATAAGGGCGACAGCCAGCATCAGAATCCACAAGTTGTACTTCGCTTTGCTCATCGTATGCATCTCTTTTCGCTACCTCGTGCCAAAACCGGCAGCCATTTTACGGATTGACTTCGCGTCTGCCAATGGACAACCGGCGGCCGCGTCGCGCTCAGGATTTGCGGTGCCCGCGCAAAAATTGCCGCACGGATTCTGCAAAGCGGCGGGCGCGCATCGTGCGGCCCGAGTGAAAGGCGATCATCGCCGCCGTGGCTTCACGAATCTGACGACTCACTCCTCCGTTCTGCGGCAAAGCCAGGGCGGCCGCGAAATCCGCGGCGAGGGCGGACGTCATCCATTCCCGGGCGGCGGGCGCCAGTTTCACCGCCATGGGTCCGGCCTTCGCCGGAATAACAGCGCCACCGTGGCGCGGATCGAACATGACGCTTTGGGTAGGCTTGAAACGGGTGTCGGTCACCGCGCATTCCGTCAGACGCGGCGCGATGCCGGCGGCCCGCAGCGTATGCAGTTCGACGATGCGGCTAACCCGCCCCGGGTCGGCCCCACGGCAAAGGGCTTCGAGACCGGCGGTGAGCGCCGAGAAAGCTTCAGGGTCGCTGTGATGATCCGACGCGAACAGCGCCGCGACTTCGGCCACGTGAAAACCGGCGGCGAAAAGCATCACGTCTTCCGACAAAGGTCGGTAGGCGGCGGCGAGGCGCGCGTTTTCCATGGTCAGGATGTCGCTTTTTCGTTTGAGCAGGTCAACGTCGAGAAAATACAGCAGATCGATGATGCCGCTGAAACGTTTTTTGGATCGGCGTTGCCCCTTGGCATTGGCGCGCACGAGGCCGTTGCCGGGCGTCAGCATGACCACAAGGCGGTCCGACTCGCCCAGAGGATAGCGCCGCAGAATCACGGCGGGGGTGGAAATACGTTTCGTTGGGATTGCCAATTATCTATCCAAACGCGGCTGCAGCCGTTGTTCCCGGCTGGCGCTAGTTGAATTCATCCGCAATGTAATGCGCGACCTCTTTTTCGAGTTCTTCGAATTTTCCTCTGCGAACGCCGGTGATTACGCCAAACGCCAGCGCCACACCGGCGGGGGCGGCCACGGCGACCATTTCTTCGGCGCCGAACAGCAACGCCAAAAGCGCGGCAAAGACCACGCTAAGAAAAACCAGCCAAACAATGTTGGCAACGCTAGGCACGATGGGCTGCACCCAAACTCGAAAGCGTCGTTTGCTTTCGATAATTCGGATCCCGATACCAACATGTTTTTTCTGCATGATGAGGCTGTTACGGCGCAGCAGCGGTCGTTTTATTTTGTGATCCGGGTATTTTGCAGCAAGCAATGCTTCGATTTTTTCCAGGGTCGGTTCCTTGGTCGGCGTGTAAAGCAGGTCCAACGGGTCCTCCGTCGATGATAAAACTCGGCTTCCGAAAACTCTTTTCGAGGTTCGTCATTGTAGGGGGGCGCTCCAGTTGGCGCAAGCAAAGAGGGGGGCCGCAGGCGTGTTTACAGGAGAATCAATGTCGCGATCAGAAAGTAAGCGGACACGCCGATGACATCGATGGCCGTGGTGATGAAGGGGCCGCTGGCCACGGCGGGGTCGATTCGCATCCGGTTGAACAGCAGGGGCAAGAAGGAGCCCATGACCGCGGCGAGCAGCATCGAGCACAAGATGCCCATACCGGTGGCGATGCCGAGGCCCACGCTATTGGCTTCGCCCCAATAGAGCAGGGCGCTGACCACGCCCAGAAGTACGCCGTACACCACGCCGAGCAATAGGCCGACCAACACTTCCTTGCCCACATACCTCCAGGCACGCCCGGGCTCGATGCGGTGCGTGGCCAAGCCCCGAATCGTAATCGACGCCGATTGAATGCCGATGTTGCCGCCCATCCCTACGACGACGGGAATGAAGGCGGCCAAAGCGGCCATTTGCGCGAGCGTTTCGCTAAAACCGGCGATTACGCGCGCGGCCATCACGCCGCCGATCCACGAGGCAAACAGCCACGGCAGCCGAATCCAGGCGCTGCGCAAAGCCGACTTCGTGGCGATGTCTTCTTCGCTGGTACCGACCATCTTCAAGATGTCTTCGGTGGCCTCGTCGCGCATGATGTCCACGACGTCGTCGACGGTGACGATACCGATCAGCCGGCGCTGGTCGTTGACGACCGGAATGGCCAAAAGGTTATACCGGGCGACGAGACGGGCGACCTCTTCTTGGTCGACGTGCGGCTCCACGCTGACGATTTCGCGGTTCATCAGGGCGCTAAGCAACATTTCCGGCGGCACAGTGACCAATTCCCTTAAGCTGACGACTCCTTCGAGCCGGCCGTCTTCATCAACGACGTAGACGTAGAAGACCATTTCAGCTTCGCTGGCCTTGCGTATTTCGCGGATGGCGTCGCGGGCTTCGGTGGTTTCCTCGAGCGCAAAGAAATCGGGGCTCATGATGCGCCCGGCGGTGTTTTCGCCGTAGGACAGCAATTCCTCGACCTCTTCGGAGTCTTCGTCCTTCATGAGAGCGAGAATCTCGTTTCGCCGTTCCTCTTCTTCGATTTCATCCATGATGGAAGCGGCGTCGTCGGTGCTCATTTCCTGGAAGATGCCGGCGAGACGTTCGATGTTGAGTCGTTCCAAGTAGAACTCGCGCACCGATTCTTCCATTTCGGACAGGACGTCGGCGGCGGTGGCCGGGTCGGGCAGTAACTCAAATAATGTGCGCCCATCGATAGTGTTGAGTTGCTTGAAGACGAAGGCGAGGTCGGCCGCGTGAGTTTTTTTGATGATTTTAAGCAGATTTACCGTCGCCCGGCGCCGGATAAGGCGTCGGATTGTGTCGCTCAAAAGCGTAACGCGACGAGAGCCGGCATCAGTCTGCTGCATGGTTGTTGTTCGTTTTTGTTTAGGAACGACCGAGCGTCAATACTGTGCCGGTTCTACACGGTAGTTACTACCAAGTCAATTGAAGATGTTGGAGAAATGGCCCGCGGCGGTGCATCCTTTCGTTTCGGCGCCAGCGTTTTTCGGGCCTTTGGACCGACGCCCATTCCTCCTCACCAGGCTCGTTCTTTGTCGGATATCGCTTTTCTCTTGCGTGTTGGCCCCAGGCTTAGTACAAGATGGACCGATCATGGATTTGTCAAAAGTCAAAAAATCGCTTCTCGCTTCGCTGCTTGTCTTTTTCCTATGCGCCGTTTTTACCGCGTGCGAGAAAAAGCCGCGATACGAAGTCCTGGAAACCCTCGAACTGGACAAGATACCGGCGTTGGCGTCGATACGTGTCGCTCGTGACGGCTACGATCGCGGCCAACTCGTATTGGTTATGTTCGACGCCCTGCGGTTTCACGTGCGCAATACGCGCGGCATTGGCGAGGTCCTCGCCGTATACGATCAACGCCGCCGCGTCTGGTCGCCTCCGCTTGACGGTCACCCAACCCAGCTCTACGCCACCGACTACGAATTTGCCTCGGTGATCAGCTTGAGCCTCGACCACATTATTCTGCCCAATGGTTTGGGGAAGCCGCAGCACCTCAGCGACGCGCCCGGATACCCGTCGTCAGTTCGCGTCGGCCGCAACGGCAAACTGATCAACATCGAGGTCGTCTTCAACCTCGATCCATTGGTCATCCGTAAAATCTCGTACCATGTCGAAAGTGACGCGATGGCGCTACTGCTTGAATCCGGCGCCACTCTCCACGTCCGCCTCGTCGAGAAATAACGCGCTTCTTTTCTCCAATGCTTCGAACACCGACTCGGCTATCCACCGGTACCCCTGCAGCGTTTCGTGCATGTACTCGAAAAACACGAACCTCTGCTGCGTCTCGTCAAATCGTTCCTGCAATTCCACGACGATCGCGCCCTTCTCCTTTGCGACGTCTTTCATCGCGCCCTGCCACGCTGCCCATGGGTTGCCACGAAAATAATAGCTGTCGACCGGCGGCTCAACGACCGCAACCACATCGCAATATTTCTTTGATATTTCGATCGCCCGCTCCAATTCCGCCCTATATTCTTCCAAGCCTTCCGCCCGGTCCGCTGTCTGTCTCTTCCAATATCCCAATGACTGCCACAAATTGTCGTACGGCCGATTTTTGTAATATTCGTTAATGACGCTATTGATGACAATGGCCCTTGGTTTTGTCACCTCAAAAAACGCGCCGATTTCATCCGGAAAGTTCGTTTTTAAATAGTTGCCCACAAAACCGAGATTGGTTACCTGCCACTCGCGACCAGCGACGCGCCGCCTTGTTTTCAGTAAACCCTCTAATTGCGTCGGCCAATCGTATTCGCCGCGGAAATACGGCACGCCGTGGGTTGTCGACCCACCGAAGGCTATAACCCGGTCAACATTTTCACCTAAGTCGACCTCCACTCGCTCACCGTTTCGTCTTAACACCGGCTTCCTCTTGAAGCCTTCGACGTCAAACCCGCCGACGCTCACATATTCCTTTAACCACGTCGCTTCGGCGTCGCCTCTTTTTGCCTGATCCACGGCCACGACGCTCGCCAGAACAAAGAGCGCGGCAATCCACGGCCAAAGCGGATAGCTCTGTACAAGCGTTTTGACGGCACGCGACAATTTCCGAGACTTCTCGATTTTCCGAAACAGTCGCGCATCACCCCACCATGCCGCCGCAAACAAAAACACTACAATCAGGCCGATGATCACCTGGCGCGCAGCCAGGGGCATAATGCCGATATCTTCTCTCGCGCCGCTTGCGTTCCAGTAGGTAAATGTCACATCCCGCAATGGCGAAAGGGCCGGCCGAAAGAAATGCAAAACATGGGAAGGAACGATCGCGAAACCGACGCTTGGCTGTTCGCTCATTTCGCCAACGGCGACACCGTTGTCACGTATCGTAAAATGTCGCTCTACTTCCGGCTGGAAATAGTCGTCGAATACTTCCTCCCCGTTTAACCAAACCGATAGTTTACCGCCGCCGAAATGCACCCCTATTTTGTTGATATCATCGATAAGCGTTTTTCGAAACGGCCGGACGCGATCGACAAGTCCTTTTTTGTAGACAACAAGACCGGACGGCAATTCCGGAATCGCACTGAATCGCAACGCTTGGTAATCGTCATAGAAGCCGGCGTAGTCGAAAAGCACGAATAAAGCCCGAGCCGGGCCGGCCGGTCGAAATTCGAGATCGATGTTCTCGATCGCTCCCGGGATGCTTTTCGAGACCATCGTTTTGTTGAGTTGGCGATCGAGCGGCGGAGTGTCGAAAAAAACGAAGGGCCAGAAATAGTTAAGGGAAAACCAAACGAAGGCCGCCGCCGCCGCCAGATTGACAGCCATAAAAAGTGTTCGCAGTAAGCGTAGCGCGAACAATGGCTTGGGCAGCGAAATCGGTACGGCCTCCGTTGGCGACTATGCCGAGATTACGATTACTTTTCGCCCTCCCCGGCTTTTTCTTCGGTTTCCGCGGTCGGATCGCTGAGCTGTTTTGCAGCTTCGGCCGGATCGATCTTCGCTTTGTGCACGTCAATAATTTTGCCGCTGGACAACGGTCCAAGTTCGCCGACGCCATAGCGCTCTTCGGCAAGATCGAGGCCGTTGATTGCGGCGGAGAGGAAGTGTTGGTTGTAATCAATGCGAATGTCGTTGCTTATCAACGAGCCGCGGATGCCGCCCAAAGCTTTCTCGGGATCACTAAGGAAATACGACGTTTCCGGTCGAAATTGGTCGACAGAATTGTGCCACAGCGCGGCCATGACCGAATCGCCCAGGCGCTTTTCCATCTCGGCATTACCGACGCGGCGGGCCAGATGCCAGGCCTCGGTATTCGCTTCATTACGGGCGCTGGTCGGCGTAGAACGCGGCGGTGTGGAGTTATCGGCCCCGCCGAAATAATCCGCGTAGGGCATCGCCTGGCGCTTACCCTTTTCCGGCATTCCCCACTGATGGTGGAAGTGCCACTCGACCATCTTGAAGACGTACTCCGGCAACTTTTCGTTGTTCGTGAAAGGATAAAGGCGGCTCATAGCCTGTACGACCCAGGCATCCGGTTGCTGCTTCGGGTTGCTGTCCCATTCCCTCATTTGAGCCGCGGCGCATTTCGAGGCGGCCGTCAGCCATTTCTCGTTCCGGTCGATTTCATAGAACTTCACGAGCGCCAGGAATGCCTCTCCCGGGAAGTAGCGAGGCTGCGGATCCGGTACCGGGCCGCCGCGCATTACTTCGCGCCACGATTTATAAAACCGCCCGTCCTCAACCTGGAATGCGATTAAGCCATTGCCGAGTTTCGTACGAAGCTCCAGCAATTTTGGCGTCAGTGCTTCATTTGGGATCTCGATCAGCGACAACAACGTCAGCGCGTTGGTGCCCAAATACGACCGGCCTCGATAATCGAGGAAGGCGACCTCGGGATCTTCCTCGGCAATCTTAATTTCGTTCTCGAGGTACGTGAGGGCACGCTGGCCGGCCTCAAACAGGAAACGGTCGCCGGTTGCATTATAGGCCGTAAACAACCCCCAAACGCTGCCGGCGTGACGCACGATGTTGTAATATTTGTCTTTGGCGAATTCGTCTCGAACCGGACGATAGTGGTAGCCCAGTTTGCCTTTCTTATCTGTGTGCATTGCCAGATGGCGACCGGCTAGCCACGCCGACTCCAACAGTCGGCTGCGCGTAATTTCTTTCGGCCACAACATGAATGCCCGGTAGGATTCAAAGACTTTACCGCCGGGTTCCATTTCCAAAGCTGTGTGGGTGGTGAAGTGCCAAATTCTCGACTGCACCTTATCTTTCCAAGCGGTATGCGGCCAATCGGCGGCTCGACACAACCTTTCCAAACGACGTTGTTCCATTCCGGAACCCGACACACGGTCGCGGTCGCCAAAACCTTTCATGCCCCAACCGTTGAAAAGAACTTCCTCGCCGAGTTGATAGCCCAATTCACCTTTGTAAGAAACCATCAAACCGTGCACGCCCGGTTCAATAATGCGCTTCATTTTCTTGACGCTGCGCGTGTTGACCTCTTTCAGGTCGTCCATGATGTACACGCCGATGCGGGCCTGTTTCATCTTGCCCTTGAACTTCCGCGAAAAGCGGTCGTTGGTGTACAACGCACTGCAGGCTTTTTCCAACGAAGCGGCGATGGTTTTTTCATGAGCGCGCATATGCATCGGCCGGTTGCCGGCGCCAAATGCGTAAACAAATACATCTTTATTGTAAGGAGCATTTAACGTGGAGGAAAACGCGCTGCTATCTATCTTGCCTTCTTCGAGACACTGGCGAGCCGCTCCGACCAATGCGGTGCGATCTTCATCGGTGAGTGTCACGCGTTTGTGAGTGTAATCGACTGGTGTCGCGGCCTTGTCACACGCTACAACAAGCATCAACAAGGCTAAAATCACAACCGTAATGCGCAGGGCACTATTCACAATGTCCTCCTTTTCTTACGGGCAGTATTCAAGTTCTTGCAGCAGAGCAATATCTTTTTCTCGAACGCAAACCGGATTCTTCGCCACCTGCGTCGAGCACTCCTCTGTGCAAATAAACCCTTCAGGACAGAAACCATCGAACTCGCAAACAATCGAACAGTATGTGTCGCCGCCGGGTCCTAAACAAAAACCGGATCCGCATTCTTGCGTATCGTCGGTTTTGCACCAATCTCCCACGCACCGCAATTCGCACGGCGCTCCTACATCTCCGGTCATTCCAACACCCGACGGACGGTCGCTGTCACCCGTGCAGGATAAATTCATTACCAACACGAAAATACACAGGAGCAAGCACAAAATGCCGAAAATGAAAGCCGCCCTTTTAGGAAAGAGCGACGAGTAAAGTCCGTTTCGCGATTTCACGAATGGATCCTTGTTGTGTTCACTCCAACCGCATCGGCATAATCACGGCCAGGAAGCCTGAATCCGCTGGGGTACGAAGTACGCACGGTGACAACGCGTCGCTCAGCTCAAGGAGGATATCCTCGCTGGCCGCCACGCCCAACACGTCTAAGATGTATCTTGCGTTGAAGCCAATTTCCAACTTCGGCCCGTCATACGTCGCGTCCAATTGTTCATGCGCCGTGCCGAGATTGGGGTTGTTACAGCTAATTTCGATCGCCCCTCGTTCGAGCGATACTTTGACGCCTTTATTCAGTTCGGTTGCCATGATCGCTACCCGGCGTGTAGCGCGCGTCAGAGCGTCTTGCGGGCAGGTTACGATCTTGTCGTTGCCTTGCGGTATCACCTGGCGGTAATCCGGATACTCGCCATCGATGAGCCTTACAATCAATTCCACGTCGCTGCGTTTGGCGGTGATCGTGCGTTCCATGAAGCCGATCGTCACATCGCCATCAGCTTCACCAACGAGCTTACGCAGTTCCACGACACCTTTTTTCGGCACGATAATACCGTCCAAATCGACGTCGAAACCTTCGGGGAGTTCTTTGTCGCATAGGCTCAAGCGGTGCCCATCAGTGGCCACCATGCGTAGGACTTTCTTGTCGTCCTCGGTGGCGATAAGCAGGTAGACGCCGTTGAGGTAGTAGCGGGTCTCGTTGGTGCTGATGGCGTATTGCGTTTTGTCGATCATTTCGGCCACGAGGGAGCCGTTCAGCGTGATGGTTTTCTCGGTATCGGTAGCCGGAAGGACCGGGAAATCATCGGCGGCCAAACCGACCAGGCGGGATGAATACGCACCGCTAGTGATCTCGACCCAATCGTTGGACAACACCTTGAAGCCGATTTCATCGGTTTCGAGTTCCTTGCATATTTCGAAAAGCTTCTTCGCGTTGACGGTAATTGAACCATCTTTGTCGACGGCTGCTTCGCAAACGCTCCGAACGCCGACTTCCAGATCCGTGGCCACGATCGTGACGGTGTCGCCTTTGGCTTCCACGAGCACGTTGGAAAGGATCGGGAGGGTCGACTTTTTCTCGATTACGCTTTGCGCCCGTCCGAGGCCGCGGAGAAGTTCTTCTCGAGCTATTGTGAACTGCATGAGGTTCCTTCCTTTTTCTACTTATGAAAAAGAAGAATTAAAACATTAGTAGATGTAGAGCTCCTTAAACCTCGTGGATAAGTGAGTTAACATCTGGTAAATCCACGTGCTTTCATGGTGTATATGCCTGTGGAAAACACGTGAATCATTTGTGCAACTTAAACCATGTTTACCTTGTACACAGTTTATATACATCATTTTCCCGAGGTACGCCACAAGGTTATCCCCTGCCTTTTTATTTGTTTCGCAAGGTCTTTTCAAGGGTTTCCAGCATCGACAAAAGCTCAGGATTCACCTGCGATTGAGTTTCCATTTTACGCACGGCGTGCATTACCGTCGTGTGGTCACGGCCGCCGAATTTGCGGCCGATATCGGGAAACGAATGATTGGTCAATTTCCGTGAAAGATACATGGCGACCTGCCGCGGTTGAGCGACTGCTTTGTGACGGCGCGCACCCAGCATCTCGGATTGCTTGATATTGAAATACTCGCAAACGGTCTTCTGTACTTGCTCGACGGCAATGGGCTTGTCAGGATCTCCGATGATATGGCGCAGAGCGCGTTTGGCTATATCTAACTCGACTTTTCCACCGTGTAACTCGCTGTAGGCGGCAATGCGGCGTAAAGCGCCTTCCAGCTCACGAACGTTATTGGTAATGCGGCTGGCGACGTAGAACGTGACATCCTCGTTGATCTTGATTTTCTCGGCCAGTGCCTTTTTGCGAATGATGGCCATGCGTGTTTCAAGTTCCGGCACCTGAATGTCGGCAATCATGCCCATACCGAAACGGCTGCACAGGCGCTCTTCGAGCATGGGAATGTCGCGCGGGTATTGGTCGGAGGCTAGAACGATCTGTGCGCCGTTTTCATAAAGCGTGTTAAAGGTGTGGAAAAATTCTTCTTGCGTTGCATTCTTCCCGGCGATGGTCTGGATGTCATCGATCAAAAGAGCGTCGAGATTACGGTACTTACGATGGAACGCGCCGGTACGTTTGCCCTGGATCGCGCCGATCAACTCGTTCATGAAGCGCTCGGCTGATACCATCACCAGTCGCGTCTCGGAATCGCGTCGCAGCAGGCGATGACCAACAGCGTTGAGCAAGTGCGTCTTGCCTAAGCCGGTGCCGCCGTAAATGAACAGCGGGTTCATTCCCTGTCCCGGATTTTTGGCGACA
The DNA here is from genome assembly GCA_030765525.1 of Candidatus Lernaella stagnicola. NCBI lineage: Bacteria > Candidatus Lernaellota > Candidatus Lernaellaia > Candidatus Lernaellales > Candidatus Lernaellaceae > Candidatus Lernaella > Candidatus Lernaella stagnicola. The sequence continues at coordinate 418,887 of JAVCCK010000010.1, read as the reverse complement.
TTCTTGGCCGCGGCGTAAGCAAATTCGTTGGACGGGCCGACGACGAAGTTTTCAAAGGTGTATTGATCGTTGGGCAGTTTGGCGGTACGCCGGCAACCGTTTTTGGGCGACTCGGCGGTTTTCTTCGCTTGGTCTTTCGGCAGAATGACCTGTGAATCGAAGCTCATTTGTGGATTGGAAACACCCACTTCGATGGTCATGGCGCGGCCGGTGATTTCAGTTAAAACGGCCGTTGCAGGCTTCAAATAGTGCTTGATAAACCAACTGCGGACGACCTTGTTGGGGGCCGATAACCGCAAGAAGCTTTGATTAGCCTGCGCCTGACGTAGCGGTTGAATCCACGCGGTAAAATTTTTCGCATCAATCGTCTTGGAAAGCACATCACAAGTGCGGTTCCACAAATCCATACGAATGTTTCCCCCAACTCCCGAAACCCGAGAGAAGAAAATCTACGCAGAGTGCCTGCTGCGCAAACCAAAAATACAGATACACCCCATACGCGACCTATAGGCTTACCCCTATCACATGAGATAAACCCACCGGCAAGCCCTCATAATCATGTGTAGTTGGCTGTCGGTCAAGCCGAGGAGTGCGTCCCCGGCTTTTGATTACGTAGCAATTCCACCGACTCGTTTCAATCCTTTTTTTTAAAAAAGATGCGAAAAGCGTAGCGCTTGAAATTACCTGGATAAATGCTTCCACACCCTGTGGATAAAAAGGATTATTTTACCTGATAATAACAGAGGGACGCCACGGCGTTTCGGCGCGACACAAAAGCCAGTGGCTCAACAACGGTGAAACTGTTCGCTTATTTTAGAATATCACCCGCCGACACCGAAGAAACTCCACCGATTCACTGGCCGGAAACCGCAAGCGGTGTGAAATGCGCCGTCCCAATTGTTGGAGCGTGCGAAGAAACGTGCTATCTTGAACGAAATCCGAACGTTGCGCGGAGATTCGGTGGACTTATCAATTGTCGTGCCCGCTTACAATGAAAGCGAAAATCTACCTGGCTTGCTCGAGAAGCTGGAGCACTTCGTGCTCATGGCGCCGTGCAAGGTCGAGGTGATTGTCGTCGACGACGGGTCGACCGATCAAAGCGCGGCCCTGCTACGACATGAGAGCGCGCAGCGTCCCTGGCTGACGCCGATGATTCTGGCCGGGAACGGCGGCATGGGCGCCGCACTCAAAGCCGGTACCTCACGAACACATTATCCCCTCGTATCCTGGGTCATGGCCGATCGCAGCGACAACCTCGACGACTTGCTCGAAATGCGCAAACACCTCCAGGACGGAGCCGATCTCGTCGTGGCCAGCCGCGCCGTTTTCGGCGGCAGCTACGGCGAACTGCGTGGCGCCAAAGCGCTGGGCAGCCGCTATTTCTCGGCCTTTTCCAGGTGGTTGTTGCGGCTGCCGATCGACGACAGCACGAACGCGTTTCGCGCATTTCGCCGCAGCATCTTCGTCGAACTGCAACTCCAGCGCCACGACTTCGGCATCTCGCCGGAAATGGTGTTTCGCGCCCAAGCGCTGAAGCTGCACATCGAACAAGTCCCCACGACATACTCCTTTCGCCGCAAGGGACAAAGCCAATTCGCCATCATCCGCATGGGGTTGATCTACCTGCGTTTGACCCTACGCGCCTTTTTGGCCCGGCTCGGCCGGGGGGATTGATGGATCGCGGCGGACCCCGTCAAAGCCGCGAGGAGACCAACCGCGCCACGGCAGCCGGATTGTTGTTGCTTCTCGCGGTCGTACATACCGTATTGGCCCTGGGCGTCTTTCGCCCCTTCGACGCGTTTTTATCGGCGGCGGGATTCGACGCCTTTGACTATTGCGTCCTGGACTACCAGTGCTTTGTGGCCCGGCAAACGCATGCCGCCGCCGGGCGCTTGTGGGGTTACGATCCCTTTTTTCTCGCCGGCCATGTGCAGACCTTTGTGTGGAACAGCAACGTCTTCCTGCAGTGGCTGACGATTTTCTTCTCAAGCCTGCCGGTCGGCATGGTGCTCAAGCTTGCCGTAGTCGGTTCCGCTTTTGTGGTTCCCTGGCTTTGCTACATCGCTTGGCGCGGTTTCGGTTTTTCGCGTCGCGCATCGCTCGTGGGTGCGCTGGCCGGAGTGTTATGGTTTCGCGCGTCGATGGCGTTTGCCTATTGGGCGGTGGGCATGACGACCGGCTTTTTGGTGTTTCCCTTGTCGTTTGCGGCTCTCGGCGTAATGGCCGAGTTGCGACGACCGTCGCGCCGGGCGTGGGCATTGCTGCTGCTGGCGCCGTTGCTGCTTTTCGTGCATAAGACGGCGGCGATTTCCTTTGCCTTTCCGGCTCTGTTTCTCGTGGCATCGCACGGGCGAAAACTGACGCTAAGGATCGGGTTGTTTCTCGGCGGGTGCGCCGCTTTGGCGTTGGCGGCCAACTGGTTCTGGATTTCTCCGATGCTGCAATACATGTCGCACGCGACGTTTGATCCGGCGATCAGCTACTGGTCGAATCAGGATCCGTTGGCGCTCCTCCGTGACCTGACGAATCCTTCGGCGAAAATCGGCGTGCTGCATCGCCAGGAGTGGTGGGGCGATTTGCTGTTTCGCAACCTCGTACTGATCGGTGCCTTGTGGGCGGCCTGGAAATCACGGCATACATGGCCGAGATGGATTGGTTATGCGGCGATGACCGCCGCCATCGGCTTGTTTGCCTACGGTGCGAGCTTCGTGGAAGCGCTGAGGCCGTTTGATCCCAGCCGCTATGTGCCTCTCTTCTTCTTATTTTTGACTCTTCCGGCGACGGCTTGGCTGGTGCGGCGCGTAGGGCCGGGTAGGGCGGCGGCGCTGCTTCTAGCCTTACTTGTCGTGGCGGGCGTGCTGCCCTCATCGAGCCGGCATTTTCTTCAGCAACCGATCGATTCCCGGCCGGCGCCCCAGTTGGAGGCCATGGCCGGCTGGATCGACAGCCTGCCGGGTAAGGGCCGGGTGCACGTGGAGACATTCAGCTCGTTCTACCCCCTCAAGCCGCCGTGGAATGAACAGTTCGCCCGTGTGGCGATCAAGTTGCCGACCCGCACGCGGCGACCGCTGCTCGGCGGGCATTACTCGGGGATCTTTCTCGACTTCAACCACGCGAACTTTTTCAGCGCGGTGTGGCAGGGCAAGGCGGTCGATAAATGGAATGAAGCGGAATTCGCGCAACAAATTCGTCTTTATAATGTGGAATATTTACTGACATGGTCTGCCGAAGCCGCGCGGGCGTTGCGCCGCTTCACGGACACGGTCGAGGCGGTTTCCGCCCCAGAGGGTTTTGCCGGGTGGCGCGTCAAACAACCCGCGGGTTACTTTTTGCGCGGCGCGGGCAAGCTCGAATCGTGGTTCTACGATGAACTCGAGTTCATCGATGTCGCCGGCGAGGACGGCGTGGCCGTGGTGTCGTTTCATTATGTGCCGGATCTGGTTTGCCGGGGAGCCGATGCCGCCCCGGCCTACGCCACCGCAACGGGCGTTACGCTCACCGACCCCGGCGCTCAGCGTGATCCGGTGCCGTTGCTGGCATTGCGAGAAGTGCAATCGCATGTTGTTTGCACCTTCAAGGGAGGGGTGTTCTAGCCGATGCGTCACTTGACGAACCGGCACTGGTTGTTGGTTTTCGCCGTCGCCGTACTCTGGCGTCTGGGCCTTTATATCGCATACACACCGCTGGGGCTGGAACCCGACGGCCTGGGGTTGGGCGTATTGTTTTGGCGGCCGGATCTGCTACACGCCGTCGTGCCCGATTGGTACGAGACGCTCATGCCCAAAGTCGCGGGGTATTGGCCGCCGTTCTACCCGCTGCTCAACTCACTGGTCGGGCGCCTCTTCGACGACCCGTTGTTTGCGGGGCGGGTTGTCAGCGCCCTGTCGGCCGGCGGCCTCGCGGTCGTACTCGGGCTGATCGTCCGCCGGGTGACTCGGGAGCCGGGCGCGGACCTGCTTGCCGCGCTACTGATGGCCACGGCGCCGCTGGCGGTGTTTTGGGATACGCGGGTCCGGCCGGAAACCCTCTATTTGCTGGTCTACAGCGGTTCGTTGGTCTTTGCGATCGATTATCTCGGCGGCGCGCGACGCGCTCGAGAATTGGCCTGGGCGACGGCCCTCGCAGGCATCGCGGCCTGCGTAAAATATGAGGCGGTGGTCCTGCTTCCCGCCCTTGTTTGGTTGTGGGTCGCCCACCTGCGCAAAAAAACGCGGCGCGAATGGTGGCTGGTTTTTCCGGCGTTGATTCCCCTTTTGCTGGCGCTGGCATGGATGGTGACCCACAGCCCGGACCGTGTCGGCGATTATCGGGATTTGTTTTCGGGCATGATGCTACGCCAATTCCCGGTGTGGTTCGGACTGTCGCTGGCGGCGCTGCCTTCGGTATTCATGTGGCCGGTGGCGGCGTTGACCGCATTTGGTTACTACATCCTTTTCCGTGAACGCAGCACGCGACCGCTGGCGTTTCTGTTCTCATATCTTCTGGTTGCGCACCTTGCCACAATCGCCGTGGGGTACAACTGGATCGCCCGCTACCTGGTGACGCTGGCGCCCTTTATCATCGTCCCCGCGGCCCTGGGGTGGGCGGGTTTGCCCCCCGTGCGGTGGCTGCGTTGGGGTATGGCGATCCTCGCGCTGGCGGCGTCGCTTTACGTGGCTCCGCAATGGCTGGGGGCCGAGCGGGATCACTGGGCCGAAACCGTATTGGACGGCCGGGCGGTTGCCGAGATTGTCCCGCCGGCGGCGCGGTGTTGGTCGGACGATCCCTATCTCACGCCCTACTGGGCGGGCCGCGACCTGAAAACGCTGGACGACCTCGACGAGGTTGCAGCGGGGGATTTCGTGCTGTTGAACGATTTTTACGGCGCTTTGCGGCACAAGCGGCTGGTTGAGAAATCGCTATCGCGGTTGCGGCAGCGGGGCAGCGTGAAGATTTTGGCGGACAATACGCAGGTCTACACGCCGCTGGCGGGGGATGTCATCGACCCGCACCACCTAGCGGCGGCACCCGATTTGCGGGCGCTCGGCCCATGGACGTTTTGGCAGCGGCAGGTGCCGATCGGCGTGCGGACCACACTGCTTCAGTTTGAGCCAACCCACTGATTTAAAAAAAGAAAGTCCGGCGCCGTTTTTTGAATGGAATGCGGCACACACGACGCCGGAACGATATGGGGTCCCAGCAGAAGCCGGGCTTGGGGGCTAAATGTCAAAGGCGGACGTTAGTTTCCGATGTCCGCTCATGGGATTCGTGACCGTGCCTGACCATCATCGCGGCTTACCCCGTCACGTTTTTAGGCCGATTAACCTTCCCGCTTTCTCCGCGAATGATCTACCACGGCGAAAAACGGAAATCAAGCAATTTTTCATACATTTACAAAAAAAAGTTAAAGTAGATGGTGAATATAAATAAGTACTCGAAAAACAACGGGAAAAAGATGGTCGACTTTACTAGACACAACAAAGGGTTCAACTTTTCTATTATAAATTAGTCACATAACAGGGGAACTTAAAGTAGAAAACCCGAGAAAGGCGTGGTCGAGGACCACGGGAGTCCATTCCCTACATTTTGCGGTCGCCAAAAAGGACAAGGTGTGCTTTTCTATAGATCGTTTGTCCACCGCTTCAGGAGTCCGCGCGCATGCGTTTGTTGCTGATTGATCCGCCGCCGCCCTTTGACGTGTATCGCGAAGCGGTTGTGGCGGCCCCGGCCTGTCCTTCGTTGACCATGGCAATGCTTGCCGGGGCGGCGCGGGAAGACGGCCACGACGTGCGGATTGCCGACTTGCGCATGGAGGCCGATCCGAGCGGGGAAATGCGGCGCGTAATCAGCCGTTTCCAACCGGACTTCATCGGGTTCTCGGCCTTTACGTTCACCTTCAAGCCGGCTCTGGCATTGGCCCGCGTGGCCCGCGAAACGGCGCCGCACGCCCGGCTGTTACTCGGCGGCGTGCACGCCCAGGTGGATACCGAGGCGGCTTTTCTCGATTCGCCGTTTGATATCGTGGTAATGGGCGAGGGCGAGCAAACGCTGCGGGATCTGCTGGCCGGGCGAAAACCCTCCGATGTGCCGGGTGTGGCGTACCGGCGGGGCAAGAGATTTATTCGCACGAATCCGCGAGAACTCATCGACAACCTGGACGCGCTCAATTTCCCGGCGTATGAGCTGTTCGACCTCGAGCGCTATAACGGGCGGCAGTGGCTTTGGCGCTCGGAACGCATCGCCATGGCCGAAAGCAGCCGCGGTTGCCCCTTTGACTGCTCGTTTTGCAGCAGCCGCCTGGTATTCGGCCGCCGCTGGCGCGCGAAAAGCGCCGAGCGCGTGGTGAGCGAAATCATTCACTTTTTAGACATGGGTTTCCAGGAAATCCACTTCCAGGACGACGGTTTCTCGACTGACTTGGATCGCGCGAAACGCATCTGTGAACTTATCCTCACCAGCGGCCGGCGCTTCCCATGGGAACTCTACAACGGGATTCGCGTCGACCGGGCCGACGAGGAATTCCTGGAACTGGCGGCGCGGGCCGGCTGCTACCGTATCCGCTTCGGCGTTGAGTCGGGCGATCAAGCGGTTTTAGACGCTGTAGGCAAAGGCACGCGGCTCGACCAGGTGCGGCGCGCATTCTCCCTGGCCCGTAAGTACGAAATCGAAACCATTGCCCTGTTTATGTTCGGATTGCCCGGCGAAACCGTGGCGAGCATGGAGGCCACAAACCGCTTGGCGTGCGAGTTGCCTTGCGATTTCGCCCGCGCCTCCATCACCATTCCAACCCCGGGCAGCCGGCTTTACGAACAATGGAACGATGAACACCGTATCGTTTCGGGTAACTGGGACGATTTCCACTTTCATTTCGTCGGGCGCTTGCTCTTTCGGCATCCGACGTTGTCGGAAACGGAAATCGTCTCGGCGTATCGGCGTTTCTACCGGCGATTCTATTTTCGGCCCGCGTATTGGCTCGACAGGCTGCGTATCGGCCTGCGACGCGGCACGTTGTGGCGCGACGTCTCGTACTTCCTTTCCAAATTCGTGCTGGATCCACTGCGCAAAAGGTGGGGGGCATGAAACACTGGGCCGTCCTACTTGCGTGCGTGGCGATTTGTTTCTATTTGCTGCTCGTGACCGCACCCGGCGAGCGTACGGCGCTGGATCCAACCGCGGCCGGGTCCCGTTTGTACGTCGATTTCGCCGTCCAAACCTACGCGGTGCACGCGGCGGCGGGTTTCGTCGCCAATACCGGTCGGGTGTGGGGTTACGATCCGTTTTTGCTCGGCGGCTATCCCGACGCCTTCACATGGCACAGCTATCTGGTTTCGCAAATCTTCGCCGTGTTTTTTCCCGGCTCACCGGATACTGCGCTGCGTTTGAGCATCTTGCTGCTGTGGTTGTTGATTCCGCTGGCGCTGGTCGCGGCGGGCTTCGCGACAGCCGGGCCGGAACGGCCGTGGATCGGCGCGGCGGCGGGAATCCTCGGCGTAACCTTGTTCCAAGGGGCGTTGGGCGCGTTGCTGTTCCACAGCGGCATGACGACCGCGGTCGTCGAAATGCACCTTTCGCTGCTCGGCCTTGCCTTGCTCGCCGGTTACCTGGAACGCGGCGGCGCGCGCCGCCTGATGGCCCTGGGCATGGCGGCGGTCGTGGCGTTGTTGGTGCACAAAATCAGCGTCGTGACGTTTGCGCTGCCGGGCGTCGTGATGGCCGTGGTGTACTTGGGTCGAGCGCCCGCCCGGCGTTATGCCGCGCTGGCGGCGGTGGCTTTCGTGACGCTGGCCGTGAACGCGTTTTGGCTTGTGCCGTTCTTCCGTTTCGTCGGCGAGACGATGTTTCGCGCCGAAACTTCGCATTGGGTCAACGCCGATGTGCTGGCGGTCGTCAAGGATTTCATCGATCCGCACGCGGCGATCGGCGCGGCGCAGCGACCCACCGGTTGGGTAACGCTTGCTTTTCGATGGATTCTATATGGGGCAGGCGTGTACGGCCTTGTCGTGAGTTACCGCACCCGGCCCCGGTTGGCGGCGGCTTGGGGCGCGGCGTGGGCCGTGATTTTCGCGTTGGCGTACTTCGGCTCGTTGGTCCCCGGATTGTTCATTTTCGATCCGTGCGTGTACGTGTTGCTCGCCGAAATCATGGCGGTGGTCGGCGCGGCGTGGGCCGTTGGGCACCTCACGCGGCGCGCCTCGACCACGCGGGTGGTGGCGGTGCTCGTGGTGCTGGCGTTATTCGGTGCGCCGATCGCGTGGCTGCGCAACACAGCGGCGCCGACGATATCCCCCGAGCGCATTCAAGCCGACACCGGCCTATGGCGAAGGCTGGCCGAACGTATTGCCGAGACCGATACGGGCGCGGGCCGCGTGATGTTCGAGACGTGGAATCTTTTCTATGCCGCGCGCGACCCGTTGCCGGATAACACGGCGCTGTACGGCCACCTGATATTGCCGCGGGCGACCGGCAAGCCGTTTTTGTCGGGGCACTATCCGAACTACTTCATCAAATACAACCTCGTGAATTTCACGGCCGGACGCCTGGGCGAACGACCCATCGAGAAAGTCGGCGTGGCGGAATTTCGGCACTATCTCGATGCGTATCAGGTGAGGTTGATCGTCGCCCACTCTCCCCATGCGCTGGCGGCGTGCCGCGGGCGTTTCGCGGAGTTCCTCGCCGAGCAGTGGTCGCAAGACGGCCACGTCGCCTTCGGCTATCACCCGGCCGGTGACTATTTCGTGCGCGGCGAGGGAACCCTCACATGGGATTTCGGCGAGCTGCGGCTTAGCAATCTGAAACCGGACGCCGACGGCAAGGTCGTCGTGAAGTTCCATGCTGTGCCGGGGCTGGCGGCGACCGACGGCTCCGAGGTCGGCGAAGAAAAAGTACTCGGGGCGGTGTGGCCCTTCATTGCACTAACGCCCAAAAGCGACGCAACAACATTGCGCATCCGCTAGATCGAGCGACTTACTTATTCAAGCGACGAGCGCGAACGGCGGGGCAAAAACCGTATAGGCGGCTGACGATCTCGATGGCCGCTTGGTTGCAGCCCGGGCAGGTATCCGCGGCACGCCGCAATTCCTCGGCGCGGGGTGAGCGCCATAGGGTCGGCAGATCGTGCTCCACCAGATTACCCAGCTTCAAGTGGCGCAGGCCGCACAGCACGATATCCCCCTGCGGAAAAACGTAGATCATGCTGCGCATTTCGCGGCAACCAAAGGGCTGTGCCGCCCCACCGGCCAGCAGGCGCGTGAAGATGCGGTCGTTGGCCAGCGCGAGAAAGCGCTTGCCGAAGCCCGTGACGCCTTTCTTGGAGCCGTAAGCCGCGCGCACCAGGGCCTCGCGCACGACTTCCGGGTCTTCGATTTCCAGCACGCGATGTTCGGCGGCTTCAATGTCGACGTCTTCCAGGAAGGGGCTGACCGGGATGCCGGGAATAAGATCGACGCCAAGTTCTTCGCACCGCCGCGCCATCTCCGGCAGGTCCGGCGCGCTGCGGGTCGTCAGGTTGAAATTGACGCCCAGAACGAAGTTCTTTTCGCGACGCAGCCGTGCGCACGACTCCAGCGTGTTCATGACTCGTTCGAAACCGTCATCCTGCCCGACGCGCATATCGGCATGCCGCGCCGCCAGGCCGTCGACTGAAAGCCGAAGGTGCAGCCCTGGCCACGCAATCCCGCGTACAAAGTCGACGATGCGCTCAGTGAGTGTGCCGTTGCTGATGATCTGAAAGATGTAGGGGTCGATTTCTTTCCGAATAGCATGCCCTACCGCGGCGAATTCCTCGTACATGAAAGGCTCGCCGCCGATAACTTTGACGATATCCAGGCAGCGCAGGCGTCGCACGATTTGCAGCATGTCGGCCAGGGGTAGGTCGGGCTGGTCGCCGGCGCGTTTCCACACCGTGCACACGCGGCATCGGAGGTTGCAGCGCCATGTGGGCACCAGGTGCGCGGCGCGGGGCCATGGAGCGCGGCCCACGCATGCGGCTGCGTTGGCGGTCGCTACGTGACGGATCGCGCGGAAGCGGGCGAGGGCGTAACTCATCGGCCAAAGATAACACCGAATGCCGTCCTTCGTCACGGGCGCTGTCTTGCCCGCCGGGCTGCGGTTGGGTAAGGTGGATTCTCATTGGTTTCCGGTCGTAGTTTGAGGGCGGGGTTGGCCTCGACCACGGAGTTGATTTTGTCGGTAGCGGCGCGGGTGTACCGCGAGGACGAGAGCGTCGGCGCCGATACAGGAGATCGCGCATGAAACTCTTTCCCGACGATTTGTTGCATTTTTTGGAAAATTCGCCGACCGCCGTACATACGGCCGCGGAGGCGGCGCATCGCCTGGAGGGCGCGGGCTTCCGAGAATTGCACGAGAAGGACGCGTGGGAGTTGAAGCCCGGCGACGCCTTTTTCGTACGCCGTGGCGGCGGCAGCCTGGCCGCGGGCATCGTCGGGCAAAAAGCGCCGGCCGAGGTGGGGTTGCGGCTGGTAGGCGCGCACACGGATGTTCCCGCATTGCGCGTCAAGCCTCGGGGCGTGTATTCGAAGGAAGGCTACCGCATGCTCGGTGTCGAGGTGTACGGCGAGCCGATCCTGGCGACTTGGTTCGACCGCGACCTGACGTTGGCCGGCGTATTGGTGGCCAGCAAGAATTTCGGCCCACTCCAATACATTCCGGTGTCGCTCAAGCGACCCGTGGCGCGCATCGCCAACTGCGCGATTCATCTCAACCGCAAGGTCAACGAGGAATACAAGGTTAACAAGCAGAAACACCTGCCGGCGATCTACGCCCTGGATCGCAAGCAGGAAATGGACGATCAAAGCCTGCGCTGCCTACTAGCCGAAGCGGCGGGTATTAACGAGGCAGCGGTCCAGGACTACATGGTGGATTTGGTCGACACGCAACCGCCGACTCTGGGCGGCCTCGAGGACGACTTCCTCTTTGCGCGCGGGATCGACAATCTGGTTTCTTGCCACGCGGCAATATGGGCGTTGATCGAAACCAAAGACGATGAAACGCCAACCACGCGGATCGCCGTCTTGTTCGATAACGAAGAGGTCGGCTCCAACACGTTTCGCGGCGCCGGCTCCACGTTGATGGATGCCGTCATCGAACGCCTGTGTCTCGGGTACGATGGCGGTCGTGAAGGCATGCTGCGCACCGTGGCGCGGTCGGTGCTGGTCTCGGTCGACGGCGCGCACGCGGTTCATCCCAACTACGCGGGCCAGCATGACGCCAACTTCAAACCGCAACTGGGCGGCGGCCCCACGATCAAAGTCAACGCCAATGAACGCTATGCGACCACCGCGGCCACTCGCACCTACCTGACGATGGTGGCCGAGGGCGCCGACATTCCGCTGCAGCAGTATGTGCATCGCAGCGATCTGCCCTGCGGCAGCACCATCGGGCCGATCAGCGCGACCCGGCTGGGGGTCGCGACGGTGGATGTGGGCGTGCCGATGCTGTCGATGCACTCGATCCGCGAGACGACGACCGTGGCCGACTGCCAATACCTGGCCGAAATGCTCGGCGCGCACTTCACGGCGGGCATCGATCCGGTGTTCTAAGTTCGCTCTGGACGACGGGCGCGTCACGAAGCAAAATGTTCGTATGAAGCGGATGGATTCCGTTATTTTATTGGTACTGTTTTTGTTTTTGTTTGGCTGTGCGGCCGCAACCGATTCCAGCGACGAAGGCGACGACCTTCCCATGCCCGGCTCCGTGACCGGCCCCCCCTCCAGCAGCGACGATGACAACGACGACGATGACGACTCCGCCATGTCCGACGATGACGACGACAACGACACCAGCGGCGGGCCCGATGTGCCGACCATCATTTGGCGCGACTGCGTTCTGTTTTTCCCGGCGCCTTGGCATCACTTGATCCCCAACGATTTAGCCTGCGGCACCGTCGAAGCGCCGGTGGATTGGGAAGAAAGCGAAGATACCGAACGCCTGGAAGTACGGTTTGCCGTGGCCCCGGCGACGGGGGACTCGCCGCGCGGCGTGTTGGCCGTCAATCTCGGCGGTCCCGACGCGAATCTGCGCAACGCGTTGCTCTTCTCGCTGCGCCCTGACGGCCTGGTGCCGGCGGGGTTGACGGCCGACTACCACATCCTTTTTGTCGAAACACGCGGCAGTTTCATGTCGTCGACACCGCTGGTGTGCCCGGAAACATTGGACGGGCGCTACTTTGCCGACCTCGAGCGCTACCGCAGCTACGTCCAGCAGTGCTTGAACGCGCAACAGAGCGGCGTGTCCCCGGCCTTGATGAGCACGGTCGATGCGGCTCGTGATTTGAATTTCGTGCGACGTGCCCTAGGTGTGGAGAAGATGCGGCTGTTCGGCAACAGTTACGGATCGCGGCTCATGCTGGAGTACCTGCGGCTTTTTCCGGAAAGCGTGTCGGCCTACGTACTGGATTCCACACTGCCGCCGCAAAGCACCGGCCGGCATTTTCTCGACGAAAACCTCGATCAACTCGCCGCGGCGTGCGATGCCTCGGACCGTTGCCCCTTTGCCGACGGGCAAGCGTTGATCGAAGAGACAGAATGGCTGCTCAATGAGGCCGGCGGCGACGAGGATTTCGGTTGGGCGTTGACCCAGGATCTGTTCCATTTGGGTGATCGCCCGGCGGTGCTGGCGGCGTGGGTCGGGTCACTGGCTGGAGCGTTGGCGGGTGACTGGTCGCTGGTGCGCCAATGGCACGACGCCGCGAAGGGATTGCGGGCCGAGCCGTCGGAACTGGATACCGACGAAGACCGTTTTTATTGGGATCCCTATGCCGACAACGTGATGTGTATCGATTTTCCGGGTTGGAACGACTTCGCCGGGCGCGAATTCGTGCTTCGGCGGCTGCATCCGCCCTATGTCTCGACCGAACAGATCGAGGCCATGACACACATCGCTTGCCAAGAGCTGGCCGCGAGCTATACGCGGGAGCCGACCGTCGACCGCACGCCCGTGACCGCGACGATGCCCGGTTTGCTGATCGCTCCCCGCTTCGATCAAGCGACGCCCTCAGGAAACGCTTTTAAGGCCGTCGCGGAAGGGCTCGTAGGTGCGGCGGTGGTGCCGGTCAATGCCGACCACGCGCTGTTGATCGATTTGGGCGCCGATTGGCTGGGCTTGCCCGATGAAGACCAGCGCTGCCTGCGCGAATTAGTCGCGGACTGGCTGAGCGACCCGTTCGACCCATTCGACCGCGCTTGCGTGCGTCGCCTGGCCGCGCCGGTGGAGGTTGACCTATAGTTAAGGTTCTGCGAATTTAACAGTGTTTGCGGGGCCCCATGGTCCTGTACCTTTTCTTTTTTGTGGAGGCTACGGAAATGAAGAATATTCGCAATCTTTGGTTGCTCGTGTTGATTGCCGCGCTTGCCATGGCGTTTGTTGCGGTCGGCAGCGCTTGCGACGACGACGATGACGATGACGACACAGCGGAAGCGGACGACGACGCGACGGACGACGACACAGCCGATGACGACACAGCCGATGACGATACCGCCGGCGACGACGACGATGACGACGACGATGACGACGACGATGACAACGACGATGACACTGCCCCGATCGACTGCCCGCCAATCGACGAAAGTGAAGCGACCGCGTTCTATTGGCCGAACGAGCCGCCGATTATGGCCGGACAGGAAATGATCCTGGGTGCGACGATCCAGGGAGTCGACATCGTAAGCCCGGCCGGTATCATCGGCATCCACGGGCTGAAAATCGACCAACTCGGCTGGACGATTATGTACCCGGATAGCGTGCCGCCCGGCGACTACGACCTGAATATACCCGAAGGTCAGGGCATTAACGGCGGCAATCCGAACATGTACGTCGCCATGGTTTTCGGTGCGACAATGGCCGGCGCGTACGACTCGTTCTACGTCAGCGTCTCGGGTTGCGCGACGATCAACCAGATCGGTTGGGTGGGCGACGTGTTCGACGGCGCGTTGGAAAACGTGATTTTCCGCCCGCTGCTTAGCGAAATCACCGGCGAAATCGATTGGTCGGCCGGCGCGGACGTGGGCTTCAACGCTGTATGGACGCCGTCTGGGCCGATCATCGGCGCTAAATGATTTATCGCGAAAGAAGTTAAGAGGGCGGGCCTACGGGCCCGCTTTTCTCGTTTAAGGCACCGCCGCCGGCAGCGCATACAGGACGGACGAGCCCACTTTTCGACCCTCGCCGAGGCAGGACTCGATCAAATCCACCACGCGGTTGCGTGCCGAGGGGGCCAAGCGCTCCGGACGCAGCACCACCCACGAGAAACCCAAGCCCGCCAGTCGCGCGACGCCCTCACAAGCCGGAACCGGAGGCGGCCGACGAATGCCGTGCGAGGTGATGCCTTCCAAAAGGATTGCCTCGACGTGCGCGTAGAAGGGATTGTCGTAGACGGTCGGCGAAACACCTTCCAGGTTGTAGGGGATCGGCAAGCCGTGCACGGTTTGCTGGAAGAAAATATCGCCGTCAAACAGCCCCGTGCCGCCGTGATAGGGCGGCAAGTCCAACACCGCCCCGTCGCGCGGCGCGGTAGCCAATTCGAGCGCCACCAAATCGGGCTTCGCGGGCGACGCGGGGACCGGCCACGGTGCGGGGGAAATCAGCAGCGTCTCGATGAGGATCAACGCCGCGACAGCGCCGCCCAGCCACATTTGTCGGCGGTCGGGAACGTGCTTCATGAATCGCGCCAAGCCCACCGCTGCGGCAACGCCCAGCGCCAACTGGAAGGGCACGGCGAAACGGTCGACGGAGTGAATCGTCGCATTGAACAGGGGAAAGGCGTAGTAAAAAACGAGATACACCGGATTCGTCCAGGCCGGGAACGTGCGGGCCTGTCCCGCGAAAAACAGCGGCCCGAGAGCAAAGAGGAAAAACAGCGACGCCAACCCCGCGAAGGTCGCCGCTCCGCGTCGCCGCCATCCGGCCAGGGCAAGACCCAACGCCGCGAAACCCATGTAGGCCACGTACAGCAGCTTGTCGGTGTACATGTCGGCGCGGCGTCCGGCTGTACCGGGGGTGAAGAAATCGACCCACGCAAAGCTGGTCAGCGCCGGTTCCTCCGTCGGCTTGGGGCCGGGCCCGGGAAAAATGTTCAAGTGGCGCTGATACATGGCGTCGTCGCCGGAAACGGTTCCTTGCACTTGCAGGAAAAAAGGTGTGGCGGCGATCAGTAGAATCGCGACGAAAAACCCGACCCGCAAAAACAGCCGTCGATCTAGCCGCGCCTCGCCGAACAGGGAATCATCGCGTCCGCGCACTCTCGTAACGACGAATGAAATCGCCACGCCGAACAAAAAGAGCGCGCCGTAAATGCCGTAGCTCCAGGCCGCCAACCCTTGCAGCAACAGCAGCCCGGCGGTAAGCGCCGGATTCGCCCAGGAATCGCGGGTGATGGTGCGCAGCCCGAATAAAACAATCAGCGGCAGCGGGAACAAGAAACTCGTTTCCGCCACGCCGGACCCGACCGGAAAGGAAAGCACGTAGGGCGAGAAGCCGTAGATCATTCCCGCGACCAGCGACGCCGCCGAGTCGCCCGTCACTTCCCGCGCCAGCAAAAAAGCCGCCCACGCGGCCAGCGCCAAGTGCAATAGATAGAGCAGGTTGTATGCCGCAACCGCGTTCGCCAGCGGCCGCAGCACCACGGTTAGCAGTGCGTTGACAGTGTCGAGGCAATAAAAGCGGCCGAGGTCCGGGAAATTGGCCAGGTCCATTTCCAGCGGAATGCGGCCGTGTTCGACCACGTGGTGGTGAACCCACCATTGCCCCCAGACATGCTTGAGCGCGTCGGAATCGGGGTCGCCGATCGCGGCCGTCGAAAGCTGCGGCAAGTTCGGCGCGAATACCAGCAAACTAGCCGCCGCGAAGAAGGCCAGGCCCAGCCAAGAGAGTTGCCGCCGGTTCATGGCGTCGCCCCCTCGGCCAACGCCCCGGCCCGTGTGAGAACGTCGTGCAGCGTATGCGCCATCAGCCGATAGCCGCGCGATGTGCAATGGCCGTCGGGCTGGAACAGCAACGTGGGCGCGGTGTCGCGCAGGGCGTTTTCGAAGGTCGCCACGTTATCGACAAACGGCACGTCGCGCACCGCTGCGAACGCGCGCAGGTCGTCGTAGGCGTAGCGGTCCGGATAGCTCATCAACACCAGGGTAACGCCCAGGTTTTGACAGATGGCGTGCATCTCGGCGAGATCGCCGTAAAGGTTTTCGGCCGTGCGGGACGTTGTTTGCCGCGCCAACTTTTCCTCGGCAAAGGCGGCGAAATTCCGCCACGTGGTGGTCAACGGCGCAATGGCGTACGCCGTCGGGTCGTTGTTCAAAGCCGCATCCGGGTCGGCGGGAAGCGACAACAGTAGGCGACGTAAACGGGCGTAGTAACTCGGGTGGTCGAGGCCGGTACGAAACGCGCGCTCGAACGACTGCTTTGCCGGGATCCACAACCCCAATTCCAGCAGCGCTTCGGCCCGCAGCCAGTGCAACTCGGCCCGCCAGGGTTCGAGGGCTTCCAGGCGGTCGAGCAACACCAACGCTTCGCCGGGGTTTTGTTCTTTCAAGAGAAAGCCGGCGAGCAACTCGTAACCACCAGCGTAGTTGGGGTGTGATTCCAGGGTCTCGGTCAGCCGGGAGATTGCCTCGGCGGATCGACCGCGATCGTAAAGCACCGTGGCCATGCCTGCGGCCAGCCAAGGATCCTCCGCGAAAAACAAAGCCTTGGTGAAACCGATCACAATTTCCCGCCGGTACAGCGTCACGTAACCGGCGCCCATCAAGGCGACTTCGTCGTCGGGCCGCTCGGCCAACACACGGAAGAAGAGGGGCTCGGCCAAGCGTCCTTCGCCTTCGATGAGATACGCGATGCCTTTGGCCAAGGCGGTGTCTGCGTCGGAGCCGGTTGCCGTCAACACTTTCGCGTGGTCGTCGTCGAACCGGGTAAAGACCCGCTGCACCGCCGCGAAACGGGCGTCGGTGAGCACCGCTTGCACTTCTTTTTCCGACAGGGCCGGGATTTCGGCGGCGACCCCGGTGGCGGCATCGACGGCGCGGTTGACGTTCAGAATGTATAGAAGTTGGCCGATCTTCAGCCCACGCAATCGCTGCAAGACAGTGGCCCACAAAGAATCGTCCGGTGAGGGACGATTGGGATTCTTGAAACGGTTGTTGTAGCCAATGAGCAGCACGACGATCTGCGGCTTGGCGTCCATGAGCCGCTGCGAAAAACCGGCGAGCAGCGAAGTGGAGTCCATATAGGGATGTCCGCCGTTGGTTACCTGCCAGGTGTTTCCGAGCTCGGCGGCCAGGTGCGCGGGGTAGCTTTGGGAAGGACCGGCGCCGATCCCATAGGTGAAGCTGTCACCGAGGCACAGGATTGCGGCGTCGCTGTTTTGTCCAAACGCGGTTCGCGCGCGCTGCAGGTAAATCCAACCGGTAAGCTGCAGCGCACCCTCCACCAACGCGGCTGCCAGCAGCAGCAACACGAGAAGGTAAAGCAATCGGCGCGCAAGCGGTATCCGGCGCAAAGAACACCCTCCGGTGGAAACGGGAAAAGCCATCCGTGATAGTTCCGCGACCCGTCCCATGGATCGGCGTGAAAACCGACTCAATGTAGCAGAGCGGCATCGGAAGCGGCAAGATAACGTGCCCCGGTTGTTTTTTCTGTGGACGATCTTACCCGGAAAAACAAGCGCGTTCGAGGAACGCCAAGCACCATAGGCTGTCGATCTGATAGACCCAACTCCGCAATTTCCAAGGAAAATCACTTGACAAGGCCGTCTAGATTCTCTATGAATCACCACTCTGGATTTTGGTCGGGGGAAAAACGGCCCCAAATGTTGCGGGCCAGGAAGCATGTAAATTTGGGACGTGGAAAAGAGGTAGCGTCATGAAACGGACTTTTCAACCCAGTAATATCAAGCGGTTGCGGAAACACGGATTTCGCGCCCGCATGGCCACGCGCGGCGGCCGCAACATCTTGAAACGCCGCCGGGCCAAGGGGCGCAAACGGCTGGCAGCCACGGTTCCCAGCAAGTAAGAAGGAGCGAGAGGGCGACGCGGCGCAGATTTACCAGATGCGATCGTCTCAGAACAAAGGGCGAATTCGCAAGAGTTTCCAAGGTCGGCCGCCGGTTTAACACAAGCGGCCTGGTGATTATCGAAAGCAGATCACCACACGCCCGGCCCCGGTTGGGTATTACGGTAAGTCGCAAGGTGGGCAACGCGGTACGGCGAAATCGGCTCAAGCGATTGATTCGTGAGTATTTTCGCCTCCACAGAGAACAATTCGAGCCCCATCGCGATGTTGTGGTTATCGTTCGGCCCCGGAACAAATTCCGTCACTTGGCCGATTTGGAAACAGAGTTCGCCGCATACTTCGATCGTGCCCGTCGACCTCGCGCATAACCCGATGGCGAAGCAGCAACCCGATCCGGGACTGGCCGTCTGGGCCAGCAGCGCGTTGATACGCTTTTACAAAAAAGCGATCAGCCCATGGCTCGGTAATGCTTGCCGCTTTCGCCCCACGTGTTCGCAGTACACCCTCGAGGCGCTGCAGACACATGGTTTCTTTCGCGGTTGGTGGCTTGGCATCCGACGGATTCTGCGCTGCCATCCCTTCCACCCGGGCGGCTACGACCCCGTACCCCCGGCCCGCAGGAAGGAAAATTAATGGACCGCAATTTCGTTATCGCCATGGTCTTGATGATCTTGGTGCTCGTGGTTTGGCAGGGCTTTTTCACGCCCGATCCGCCGCCGCCGGCGGAGGACATGACGCCAGCCGGAGACGCGCCCACCGCGTCGCCGACTCCGGCCTCCTCACCGGCCACCGCGGATACCGCCGAGCCCATGCAGACCCCGCCACCACTTGGCACGCCGACCCCGCTTCCCACGCCAACGCCCGCGGTCGAAACCGGCACCGACTCGAATGCCGCGCCGGCGGCTCCGCAGGCCGTCGGGCTTTTTGAGAAGAATTTTTCAGGGGATTTGGTCAGCGGCAGCGTAACCAACGCCGAGAGCGGCAGCGTCCGGCGCTGGAATCTGCTCAAGTATTTTCAAACCACCGAAGACGCCGACAAACCGGAGCCGGAACGCCTGCGGGTCAACCTCGCGCCCTACGCGCGGCCCGTGGTGAAAAAGAAGGTTGCTCCCCAGGATTACGCCGATCAGGACCAACTGGTCTGCGCGCTGCACCAGATGCAGGGGCTCAGCGGCAAAGAGCCGTGGCAGGAAATCGACCAGGACTCCTCGTCAGTCACGTTGAGCCGCCAAGCCGGCGCGCTCACGGTGACGAAAACGATTCGCTTCCGGCCACGGGGCAATACGCCGCAGGAGCTGCCCTACAATATCGACGTGGAAATGGAGATAGCCAACGCGGCGGGGCAAACCGCCGTCGTCCAGCCTTTCTGCGCGGTGTACGACCAGATCATCGAAGACAACTCGTCGTTTTTCTATCGCGACTACAACCAGCCGCTACAGATCAATTACGTCGACGGCAGCCTGGAAGCAAAGCATATCGCCAAGGTGGAGCCCGACGACGTACCGCCGGGCGCGACGTACTGGACCGGCTTTGCCGACAACTACTTTGCGGCCTTGGTCGGTCCGGACCAGGAAAGCTTCCCGGTGCAGAATGCGCGCGCGCAGATCAAGGTGTTGCCGGGCAACGTGATGGAGGCGCGTCTGCTCGCCGAACCGCTGAACATCCCGGCGGGCAGCAGCAAGAAGGTGGTTTTCAAGGCGTATCTCGGTCCCAAGAAGCGAGAATTTATTTCCGCCGGCAACAACGGACCGAAATTCCACTTTGATAAATCCATCGATTTTGGATGGTTCGACGTCATCGCCCGTTATCTGATGTACGCGCTGATCTTCTTCGCCGGGCTAACCCACAACTACGGCGTGGCGATCATCCTGGTGACGGTAATCATCAAGGTGTTCATGTTCCCCTTGCAGCACAAGAGTTTCAAATCGATGCGGCAGATGGCCAAGCTGCAGCCGGAGATTGCGAAGCTCAAAGAGAAATTCAAAGACGAAAAGGAAAAGCTCAATCAGGAAATGATGGCGCTTTACCGCGTCCACAAAGTAAACCCCGCCGGCGGCTGCTTGCCCATGTTACTGCAGTTGCCGATCTTCATTGCCTTTTACCGGGCACTGGGGTTTGCCATTGAGTTACGGCATACACCATTCATGTTTTGGCTACAGGACCTGTCGGCGCAAGATCCGTACTTCATTACGCCCTTGCTGATGGGCGTGTCGATGTTCCTGTCCCAACGCATGACGCCATCGACCGCCGACCCCGCGCAACAACGCATCATGATGATGATGCCTGTCATCTTCACGTTCCTCTTCTTGAGTTTCCCCGCGGGTTTGGTGCTCTACTGGCTGACCAACAACATTCTTTCGATCCTGCAGCAGGTGGTCACCAACAAGTATTTCGGCGATGACCCGGCACCTGCCCAGACGACCGCCGGAGGGAAATAGAATCATGACTGAAGCACACGAAAGCAAACAAGAATTCACCGGCAAGACCGTTGAAGATTGCATGGCCGCGGCCGCCGCGGAACTGGGCGTCGGAACCGAACAGTTGGACGTCGAAATAATCGATGAGCCCGGTTCATTCAAAGCGCTTTTCGGCAAAAAGGCCCGCATTCGGGCGCGGGTCAAAGGCCCGTCGATGGCCGATAAGATCGCTAACGAACTGCGTTTCGACTCCGACGTCCCGCGTGACGAGCCGCGCGTTCTTTCGCCGCGCAAACCTCTCACGCCCGCGAAGCTGCCCGTCGACGGTTTCAACCCTGCCGACGCGCTCCTGCGCATTGCCCAAACCATCGTTCCCGAGGCAACCGTTCTCGCAACCGAAAACGACGATGAACTCAACCTCGACATTCGTAGCGACGGCAGCGGCATCTTTATCGGTCGCAAAGGCGCGACGCTGGAGGCGATCCAGTTCCTGATGACCCGCATGACCCAGAAGCAGATGTGGGCCGGCAAGCGGATCATCGTCGACTCTGAAGGGTACCGCGAACGGCGTGTGGACGGGCTGCGCGAGAAGGTGCACCGCTTGGCCAAGCGCGTGCTTGACGAGCGTCGCCCGCTGCGTACAGAACTGCTCGACGCGGCCATGCGCAAAATCGTCCATTCGGAAATCACTCAGTTTTCCGAACTTCGCACCCGCTCCATCGGTAACGGCGAGGTGAAACGAGTGCAGATCCACCTGGCCGACGATGACCGCAGTCGCGACCGCCGGCCGCAGCGCGGGCGGCGCTAAGCACGACAACACCGGTGGTCGTGTTAGCACCAACGTTCCGTGGAGCAACGCAACGTGAAAAAGGCTCTGCCCATCGCCGCGCTTGTCATTGCAATGGGCTTGGCGGCGATTCACTTCATGAGTGGTCGGAACGAAACCCCCGCCCCGTTCCCGCGATCGAGCGGCTGGCCCTGGCAGTCTATCGGCTGTGACGATCCCCGTTGCTTGAACCTTTCGGCCGACTACGAACGCCTGGCCGCGAAACTCGCGCGAAGGCCCCAGGTAATTGAGGAAGGCCGGAAACTCGGCGTGACGCTGCGTCGCCTACTGCCGCCATTGCCTGTTGAGGCCGACTCGGCGGCACGGCTGGAGAAACGCGAGCGGGGCGCCTTCGGCAGTTGCCGGGCGACGGATATTTTGCTTCGCGATCCCGTTCTGGGAGACCTTCCGGCGTTGTTGGTGACACCCGCGCGCGCAGCGCCCGGCGCACCGGCGGTGCTCGCTTTCCATGGCCACGGGCAGTCGCCGGAGGTGTTTGTAACGCGCTCCGGGTTGGCGGAACTGTGCGAGCGGGGCTACTTCGTGTTGGCCCCCACACTGCGGGCGGCCGGAGGTAGGCCGCATGAAGACCGTGCCGCGCGAGCCCTGCTCGCGGCCGGATCTTCGAAGCTGGAGGCCCATGTTCTCGAGGCGCGCCTCTGGCTGCGCTATCTTCAAGAGCGTGAACGAGTCGGACGATGCGGCTTTGTCGGCCACAGCCTTGGCGGCTGTGTGGGCACTCTTTTGGCTTGGCTGGACGTGGGTTTTACGGCGGTCGTGTCGGATTATCATAGCGTTTTTGAGGGACAGGCCTCCGATGGGGTGTCGTACTTATCGGAACGCGATCCACGTTTGGCGCCGCTGGCGAGTTACCTCAACGAACTGCATAACGCACCGGTCTCCGCATTGCATACCTCGTATGGCCTGACTCAGCGCGACGAAATTCGCGCGTTTTTGGATCGCCACCTCGTGGAATGAGCGTCAATCGAGATTACAGAAAATCGAGATCTGCGCCTTCGTTGGCCTGCAGGACGTGCTGCATGTGCAGGCGGCGGTAGCCGCGCGCGGGCAGCGCCGGTGGCTGCCAGGCGGCGCGGCGACGGGCCTGTTCGTCCGCTGAAATCAGCAGGTTGATTTCCCGCTTATCGATGTCCAGTTCGATTTCGTCACCAGTCTCGACCAGCGCCAACGGGCCGCCTGCGGCGGCTTCGGGTGCGCAGTGCAGCACGATCGTGCCGTAGGCCGTACCGCTCATGCGCGCGTCGGATACCCGTACCATGTCTTTGACACCCTTTTCGGCCAGGTAGCGCGGGATGGGAAGGGCGCCCGCTTCGGGCATGCCTGAAGCGATGGGACCGGCGTTGCGCATGACCAGCACGTGCTGCGGCGTAATGGCCAACGCCGGGTCGTCGATGCGTGCGGCCACATCCTCGGGCGATTCAAACACCACTGCAGGTCCCCGGTGATGAAGCAATTCGGGTGTCGCCGCGGCCCGCTTGATAATCGCCCCGTCCGGCGCAAGCGAACCGGCCAGCGCCGTCAGCGAACCGACGGGGCCGAGGGGTTCGTCCAGCGTGCGGATCGTCGTTTGCCAATCGCCGGGTTTGTCGACATCACTCAGCAGTTCGCCCAACAGTTTGCCGGTGCAGCCGACGGTTTCGAGGTTAAGCAACGGCTCGAGTTCCTTCATGAGCACGGGCACGCCGCCCGCGTAATACAGGTCTTCCAGATAGCCGACGCCGGCGGGCTTGCAGTCCGCCAGCAAGGGCACCCGTTCCGCCGCGTGCTGCAGGTCGTCGAGGGTTAAGGTCACGCCGGCGCGACGCGCCACGGCCGTTAGATGAATGATGGCGTTGGTCGAGCCGCCCAGGGCCACCAACACTACGAGAGCGTTTTTGAAGGCGCGGCGTTTGAGAATATCGCGGGGGTTGAGATCGCACTCGACCATCTGGACGATTTGGCGGCCCGACGCGGTGGCCAGCCGCAGGCGCTCGCCGGTGGGCAGGGGAGCGCACGCGCCGCCAGGCAGCATCATGCCCAAAGCTTCGGTGACGCAGGCCATCGTCGAGGCCGTGCCCATGACCATGCAGGTGCCGCCGGTGGGGCAGAGGTTTTTTTCGATCTCGGCGATTTCCGCGTCCGTGATTTCGCCCGCGCGATACTTGGCCCAATAACGTCGGCAATCCGTGCAGGCGCCGAGGCGTTCGCCGCGCCAGCGCCCCGTGAACATGGGGCCCGTGATGACCGAAATCGCCGGCACGTCGGCCGAGGCGGCGGCCATGAGTTGGGCGGGCACGGTCTTGTCGCAGCCGCCCAGCAGCACGACGCCGTCCATGGGCTGGGCGCGGATCATTTCTTCGGTGTCCATCGCCATCAGGTTGCGGAAAAGCATCGTAGTCGGCGAGACGAAAATCTCGTGCAGGCTGATCGTCGGGAACGCGAAAGGCAAACCGCCCGCCTCGAGCACGCCGCGCTTGACCGCCGCGACGAGTTCGGGCATCTGCCGGTGGCACGTCACATAGTCCGATGACGTATCGACAATGCCGATGATGGGGCGGTCGATGTCCTCGGCGTCGCAGCCCATCGAGGCCAGAAACGCGCGGCGCATGTAACGGGAAAAGCCCGTGTCGCCGTACGATGCCAAGTTGCGAAAAATACCGCGGGAATTGTTATCGCTCATGTAAAACCCTTTGCCGGCGCGCCACGCATGGGGCGCCGGGTTACAGCCCGATTTTGTGACGCATCGCCTGGACCTCGTCGACCCAGTTGCCCACGTTCCACCGACCCCACGCGCCCAAGCCGCCTCGTTCGTCCGCGCCGTAATACACCGGCAGGTGCACGACCGACAGGCCGGGGTAGTTGAAAGCCTGTGCCAGCGCGGTGCGCAGTTCGTCGGGGTTATAACCGCCGAACACGGCGTTGACGCCCGCCACGGACTTTGCCATGGCGACGTAATCGACCGCCACGCTATCGCCGGTCGCGTAGGTTGCGCCGTATTGAGCGCTTTGCAGGGCCGAGATGGCGGCCATGCGGCGGTTGTCCAGGATCAGCAGGCAGCCGCGCGCGCCGTGTTCGACCGCATCGATCAGCACCTGCGGATTCATCATGAACGAGCCGTCGCCGGTAAAAGCGAGGGCATAGGGCATGCGGTCCGAAAGAGCGGTGGCCATCACGGCGCTGACGGCCCAGCCCATGTAGCTGGCGCCGGTGTCCGTGTAAGTCTGGCCGGGGTGTTCGTCTTCGACGATCTGGAAACCGTTGGCCTGCACGTCGCCGGCGTCAAAAAGGGCGACCGCCCCGTATTCGCGTGCCGCGTCGCTCGCAATCTTGATCGCCGCAGGTTGCGTCAACACGTCTCGTCCCCACATGTCGTCGGGAAGGGTGGGGTGATCGTACCGCTCTTGTTTGTAGGTTTCCCATTCGCGCCGGCGCGCGGTGCAGGCGTTGAGCCAGACGGACTCCGCCGCGGGGCGGGCGCCGCGTTCGCGCAGAATCTCGCACAAACGAGCCAACGTTGCGGCGGCGTCGCCGACCAAGGGAATCGTATTGTTGTAGTGCAGCGCGTGCCGCGGATCGTTGTTGATGGCGATGACCTGCTGCGCTTTGCCGTACGCGGTGCGGGAGGAGTCCGACTGGCACACCGCGCGAGTGCCCACGGCGATCACCAGGTCAGCTTCTTCCATCGCGTAATTGCCGCAGATCGTGCCTTTCGAGCCGCCGACCAGCATGTTGCGCGGGTGCCGGTAGGGCAGCGCCCCGACAGCCACCGGCGTGTGTACGAGAACGGCGTCGGCCAAATCGACGAAATCGGAAAGTTCCTTGACGGCCCGGCGTCCACCGCCGCCGACTTTGACGACAATGCGCTTGGCGTTTTCGATGGCTTCGGTCGCGTTCTCGTAGGCGGTTTCACCGACGGCGGGTCCCATACGCGGCGGCGAACCGACCGCCAGCTCCCGCAGATTGAATTGCGGCAACTCGGCCGGCTGCGTGTTGAGCGGCATCAGTAGAAAAAAGGGCCGCGCGAAGTACGGGTCGCCCACCGCGCATAAGCCGCGCTGCATGGCCACGCCGATGGCCTCGGGCGTGTGAAGCGAATAAGCCTCGCCCATCGTGGCGCACATGCGCAGAAACAGCCCCTGCTCTTGCTTGGGGATCTGCTGCATGTTCGGGCCTTCATCGTGGGACGTTTCGTCGCCGAACAGATACCAAACCCCCACACCGTTGCTGGCGGCGGCGAGGCTGCCGGCGAGAGCGTGCATGGCGCCGGGGCCGATGGACGTGACGACCGCCGCCTTCTCGTCCGTAATCCAGCGCAGGGCCATGGCGGCGTGGCTGGCCTCGACTTCATTGCGCACGGCATAGGTTTTGACCACGCCGGCTTCTTCGTAAATACGCAACACGTCGGCTAGTTCAGTCGAGCCGTGGCCGAATACGCCTACGAAACGACGTACGTTCTGGCGCAGCAATCCTAAAACGATCAGCTCGGAAAGTGTGGAGTCGATCTGTTGCGGCAGCGCTCCCGTGGCCAGGGCGGTTTCCAAGCCGCCGGCTTTGGCGATGGCAGCAGCGTGTTGCCGCCGGCCTTCGACCAACGCTTCTGGGTCCATGGTTCCTCCGTTGCGATGCGAAAGGGATGCGGATGATGCGACCGGAGTATAGCCGGATTGAGTCGACAAATCACCCCGCGGGTTTGCCTTGTTGTGGCTTTCCGCCTATGTTTCGGCTATGTGGCGATGGCTTATCGGATGTTTGATGTTGGTGCTGCTGGCGGTCGCGTGCCGGCCCGGCGGTACCGCGCCCGAGGTGTCTCGTGACGACAAAAGCCGCACGTTGTGCCCGCCGCATTTCGCCTATCATCCGGGCGGGACCTTTACCATCGTGCGGGAGGGGGCGCGTTGGGGAGCGGCGCGCGAAAAGCGTTATCAGATCGCCCTGGAGCCCTTTTGCCTCGCCCAATACGAAGCGTCGCAACCGGGCGCGACGGCCATAGAGTTTGGCCGTTACAGCTTCGGTCAAGACGTGCCGCCCGCACAGGTGAAGCGAGGCGTTAAGCCGTGGATCGTCGTGTCCTGGGTCGAGGCGATGATGGCCGTGACGCAGCAGGGCTGGCGCTTGCCGGCGTACGAGGAATTGCAGGCGGCGGCCTCAAGCGGTGACCCGGAGCGCTTGTGGGTGCACGGCCCCAAGTGGGATTGCAGAAAAGCGGAGTTATCGTGGTTTGAAACCTGCCGCGGCGTGCGCATGCCCCAAGAGGGCGCGGGCGTGACCGGCGGACCCTCCGGAAGAAGCAACTACGGCTTGCCCTGGTACGATTTTCTCGGCGGGGTGGCGGAAATGACCAGTACGCCGTGGAATCGCAAATGCTACGGACTAACCCGTTTCTCGCTATTCGGTCACGCGTTCCTAGCCGGCCGCGGCCCGGCCTGGGAAACGACCCAAGAGCCGAACCCCGATAAGCCCGGCTGTTGGTTGTTCTCGGGTTTCGCCGGGACGATTCGCGGCGAGCACGAACACGACTATCTCAATCGCACCTATCGCGACGACGGCTTCCGTCCGGCGGTAGCTCCGTCACCGCACTGGGCGACCTTCGAGGCACGAACGCAAGCTGCGCCGGTGAAGTTTCCGCTCGCGGGTTGGTACTTCGATCCGGAAACGGGCAAGAAAGTGGCGTACGAAATACCCCGCCCGGAGTCGGTTACCGGCAACCGGCCGCCCGAATCCTAGAGCGTTGACATTGCGGCGCGGCACCCGCGGGCTATAATGGCGTGTTGAAAGAACGACCCACTGCGCAAGGAGTGAGGATATGCGTCGGTTGAAATGGATCATCGCCCTGGCGGCGATTTTGGCCCTGGCGACTACGGCGGTCGCCCAGGATATCACCGTGGAAGAAATTCAGACGGCTATCGAAGCTAAGGGCGGCCAATGGTCGGCGGCGTACACCGACGCGTGGGAGAAGCACCACGATTACGGCTGGTATCCGGCCAACCTGACCCTGCCCGAGCTGACCGGTAACGAGCGCTACTTTCGGCCGCTGGGTCTGGATGATTACCCGGCGCATTTGGACTGGCGCGACTTCGAAGGCGAAAACTGGGTGACGCGGGTCAAAAACCAAATGTCGTGTGGGTCATGTTGGTCCTTCGCCACCATCGGACCGATCGAGGCGCACATCCAGATTCAGGAAGACTGGCCGGAGATGGGAGTCAACCTGTCCGAGCAGCATTTGATTAGTTGCTGCACCGGCGTCGGCTGCCACGGCTGCAACGGCGGCTTCACGACGACCTCATACGACTTTGCCGAAACCATCGGCTTGGTCGACGAAGATTGTTTCGCCTACAAAGCTAACGATACGGTGCCCTGCGACGACAAGTGCTCCGACTGGAACGATCGCGTGTACAAAATCGACAACTGGGCAATTATCGGCGAAGGCGCGCTCGACGCCGTGCTGCCGGATCCGGAAGACGTGATCGAAGGGTTGATGTTCGGACCGCTGGGTACGAGCTTGGCAATCTATCAGGATTTCTATTCCTACGAGAGCGGCATTTACGACCACATGCTGGGCATCCCCACAGGCTTCCACGCGGTAACGATCGTCGGCTACGACGTCGAGGAGGGGTACTGGATCTGCAAGAACTCCTGGGGGTCAAGCTTCGGTGAGGACGGGTATTTCCGCATCAAATGGGGTGCCGCGTTTGTGGGCGCCTTTACGATTTTGCCCGAATACACGGCGCAGGGCCTCAAGCCACCCGAAAGTGACGACGACGAAGCTGACGACGACACCGGCGACGACGACACCGGCGACGATGACGACGACGATGACGACAACGACACCGCGGGCGCCGCGCCCGACCAGGGTGACGACGACGACGACAACGACAGCGGCGGCTGCAGCTAAGACCGGGCCAAAATATTCTTCCTGTGAAAAGCCCGTCGCGGCAGAGCCGCTTGGCATGCCTTCTCTTTTTCGATCTACACATCTGTGGCAAAGTGAGTCGCGGCAATGAACCTGCCGGAGGACTGTGACATGAAATGGGCCTGGTTGCTGATCGTGTTGTCTTTCATCGTACCGCTGGCGGCTTGTAGCGGCGGCGGCGACGATGCTAACGGCGATGCCGGCAGCGATGATGATGACGACGACGATGATGACGACAACGATGATGACGACAACGATGATGACGACAACGACAACAACGATGACGACGACGACAATAACAATGACGACAATGACAATGACGACAATGACAATAACGATGACGACAACGACACCGTGACACCCACGCCGATCCCGCAGGTGACCGACGAACTGGAACGCGAGGTCATCATTCACGGCACGAACTACATGGGGCTGGAGTTCGGCTGGTACAATCAGACGCCCGAGGATTTTGAGCAAATTGCCGCGTGGGGTTTTACCCATGTGCGGCTGCCCATTAGTTGGCGTTTCATGGAGCCCGAAGAGGGCGTGTGGGACCCGAGCTATTTGACCGAGAAGGTCGAGCCGGTTCTGGATATGATCCACGCGGCCGGGCTCAAGGCTGTTCCCGACATGCACCAATGGCAGTGGTGCCGGCGATTTGGCGGCAACGGCGCGCCGGATTGGGCGTGCCCGGACGAAATGTATCCGGAAGGCTACGTGGGGATGCTGATTTTCGCCGCCGATTTTTGGGATCGCGGGCTGGACCGCCACTGGCGCGACGCGTGGGAGTTGACCTGGGATTATCTGGCCGATCATCCGGCCGTTTGGGGCTGGGATTTGTTCAACGAACCGTGGGCCGGGGTGCGCGGCCTTTTGCCGTCTTTCGAGCGGCATACGCTGGCCGACTTTTACCAAGAGCTTTACGACCTACTGCGCACGTACGACGAGGAAGCGTGGGTGTTTCTCGAACCCAATATTTTCGCCGCGCTTCTTCCCTCCTATTTGCCGCCGATAACGGGCGAGCGGCTGATTTTCTCGCCGCATTTGTACACGGGCCTGACCAGCTTGGACGGCATTGGGTATTGGTTTCCGGAGTCGTATTTCGATTTCGATATGCGCAAGGCCGACGGCGACCGCGCGCGCACCGGGTATCCGCTGGTCACCGGCGAATTCGGTGTGACCAAGGGCGCGCCGGACAATATCCGTTGGCTGCGCGACGCGGTGGGCTATCACGACGAATATATGTTCGGGGAGATTGTCTGGTGCTATTGGAAAAGCGACGGCGGGTGGTCGTTGCTCAACGCCGACGGCAGTGAGTACACGCCATACACCGACCTGCTGCTTCGCCCTTACCCGCGCGCGGTGCCGGGGCACATCGAGGCTTTTGGTTTTGACTTCGACACCGGCGTGTTCGAGTTGACGTACCGGGAAAGCGACACGACGAGCGACGAGTTGTTGGTGTTCGTTCCCGAGCGGCATTTCCCGGACGGATTTACCGTGACTAGCTCCGACCCTCTCGGCACGTGGACTCAGTCCTATGATCCGCAAACCCAGGTGCTGACCATCGTGCACGACCCGGACATGGCGACGCATACCATCACCGTCACACCATGATTAATTACCTTTCGTAACAACAACAGAAACGTATAACGCATGGTGCCTGACCCCAGGGGGTGGTG
The DNA here is from genome assembly GCA_030765525.1 of Candidatus Lernaella stagnicola. Classification (NCBI taxonomy): domain Bacteria; phylum Candidatus Lernaellota; class Candidatus Lernaellaia; order Candidatus Lernaellales; family Candidatus Lernaellaceae; genus Candidatus Lernaella; species Candidatus Lernaella stagnicola. Next base: position 389,061 of record JAVCCK010000010.1, on the reverse strand, counting down.
TTAAGGGACTACGAAATGTAATTCGAAAAGAAAACAAACCCACGGATCAAGCCGATATTGGCCGGTTATTGTTACTTTATGTAAGAAAGACGAAATTAAACGCGAATCGCGATTTGGTGCCTGGCCCCAATTTCGGAAGGGCGAGATTACGCATTGTAACGCAATTATTTCACATCAGCCCAAAGTACGTGGGAAACGTTACCGGCCGGATCGGCAACGCGAACTACCACCGAACTCGGATCAAGGCCGGCAGGTACCGGCAGGTCGCCAAGAGGTCGCCACTTGGACCACGGCGTCGTCGCGGTGCGAACCTGCACCCAAAGCCGCTCCGGGCGAAACACGAAATCGTGAGCTTCCACGCTAAGCATGAAGCGTGGACCGTCGGTGCGTACCGTCACCTCATCCAGACGCGGCGCCACGCGGTCGAGCACGAAAACCAAACGTGCCGCACGGCGGGTTGCAGCGCGTCGGCCGACGACCGCCACCGCCTCCACAACGTGAGCGCCGTCGAGCAGCCACGAAAGATCCAATTCGCCGTCCCGCACCACACGCCACATGCCGCCGTCGACCCGCACGCGGAAGTAGTCGGCCGCGTCGCGGCCCGAGTCGGCCAAGCGCAGCACCGGTGATAGCGGTCCGGAAAGGCCTTCCATGGTCGATTGACGCGGTCCCAGAAAGGCGCCGGTGACCAGCCCGCGCTGCGGCAGGTCGAACGCCGCGCCGGCGTCGGGCGGCTGGGCGACGAACTCGGTGTAGAGGCCGAAAAAGTCTTCATCCGGGCCGGTCGCGCCGATTTCCGGAATGACAAATTGGTATCCACCGAACGACGGCAGCGGGATATCCGGCAGAATGCCGCCGATCAGCGGCATCAGGAAGTTGTCGATCAAACCGTTGAGCAGGGTTTCAATGAGTTCCGGCGGCAGCAGGTTCCACTCGGTGCCGCTAATGTCGAAATGCACGAGCGACGCCTGCTCGTCCAAGGAAATCACGAGGTTGTTGTCTTCGTCGATATCCAGCACGAGGCCGAGATCGAGCGCGATATCGGCGGCGATCATCGTGACGTAGCGTTGCTCGACTTGCAGGTGCCAATCGAGGCGAATGGGATCGGCCGTCAACGCCAGGTCGGTGTCGCCCTCGCCGACGACAACCAGGGGCAGGTCATCGGGATAGATGTCGATCAAATAGCGATCGTCTTCGGTTGCCGGGTCCGGCAGCCGGTTGGGGAAAAGTCCGGCGAAACTCGACAGACGCAATTCGTCGTCGAAATCCCACGGGAACATCATGCACAAGTCACCCTTGATGAAAAAGCTGTAGATCAACTGGTTGAAAATGTCGTCGGAAAACACGAGCGCCATGTCGTAGAGCTCGCCGCCCGGCGTGTATACATCGAATTCGGGCAGCGGGCCCGCCGTGTAGGGGCTGCCGATCGGCCAGGCTGGTTCGATGCATGGGTTGATCGTCGTGCCCTGCAAATAAAGGCTGCCGTCGGTGGCAGCCGTGAAGCCGTCCGGGCTGGTGGAAAAGGCTGGGTCGAACGCGAAAACAAGCGTGTAGTCGCCCACCGGCGCTTGGCCTTCCAACACGATATCGCCCAGCGCCTCGGCGAGGGCCTCGTTGATGATCTGCGGGGCCAACGATTCGATGAGGGGCGGAATGGCTTGCTGAATCAGCAAGTCAAGCAACACTTCCAAAGATGGATCCGGCAGGCCGGTAAAAGCGATTTCCAGGGCGTCGTCGCCCAGCTTGATGTTGTGCACCACGATCGACATCGCCTTGCCGCCGGGCGCGTAGTCGATGGTCAGCGAGACGCCGATCTCAAAGGGATCGGCGGTGAGCGCGGCGGTGGCGTTGAAGGGGTCGGTGCAGCCCACACCCCAGTTGCCGTCGATGCCGATGACGATGAGCGATTCCCCTGCCGCCGGGTAGGCGGCCAGGCGCGCGTACAGGGCGTTGGGCACCGGGATCATGCCCATGATGGGCGCCGTGGACAGTTCCAGCGCCAGCGTGTCGAGGTTCACCGAGTCGAAGAGGATCGTGCCGTCGAAGATGAACATGGCGCAGTTCTGAATTTCCACGAGAGGATTGAGCGCCATCAGTGCGCCTTCGAGGTCGAACGAACTCAGCGTGGTCGTGGCCACGTCGCTGATGAATTCGAATCCTTGCGGTGTCACGTGGGCCGCGGCGGCGTTGGGCACCTCACCCTCCAGCGGGATGATGCCTTGCGCTAAAGAGCCGGTCGGCAGGAACAGAAGAACGCAAACCAGGATCACTGTTCGGGTACGCATGAGCGGCCCTCCCATCACATCGGTTGCAACAAGAGTGTATGCCGTCGTCTCCGACGCGGTCAAACCGCGGCAACTTTTTCGGTGGTGGAGGGTCGGAGGGTAAAGAGACACGGTAAGTCAAACACGCGGAGATGCTGATGGTGAAGCGAATCGTGGCGATTGTCCTGATTTTTATTCTGGTATTAGTGGCTTGGCTCGTGCTGGCCGGCATGACCAAATCCCGGTCGAACCAAGCTTCGCGCGAACTGGCCGAAGAAGTGGCCGCCTTGTGGGGCGATCGTCAGGTTCAACCCGCGCCGACGCTGACTTTCATGTGGGCGACCCCCGACCCGGCTACCAAGAAGAAGCACGGCAAGAAAGCTCCGCAGGTCTGGCACGAAAAGCCGGTGTTACTGGAATCCTCCGCGATCAACGTGGATTTCGACCTTTCCCACCGCAAAAAGGGGCTGCTGTGGTACGCCACATACGGCCTGACCTTCGCCGGCGACTACGGCTACGTACACAACGAAGACGTCGCCGGTTTCCTGCAGATCACCGCCCGCTTTCCGAGTCAGCGCGCGATTTACGATGACTTCCACTTCATCGTCGACGGCGTCGAGAACCCGCAAATGACCCCTGTGGACGTTCACGACGGCAAGGCGGTGGTCGAGAAGATCCCGGTTAAACCGGGGCAACCGGTGGCGTTTTCCGTAGCGTACAAGAGCCGCGGCCTCGATTACTGGCGCTACACCTTCGGCGAAAACGTGAACCGCGTGAAAAGTTTCGACCTGGCCATGACCACGAATTTCCGCGACATCGATTTCCCCGATGGTTCGATGTCTCCCACGACCAAAAACGAAACGCCGAACGGCTGGCAGTTGGAATGGAAATTCAGCAACCTCATTTCCGGTTTCGATATCGGTATGGAGATGCCCAAGAAGCTGAATCCCGGCCCCCTGGCCGCGCAGATCAGCTTCTTTGCGCCCCTCACTTTGCTGTATTTCTTCGTCTGGCTTTTCGTGATCACCCTGCTGAAAAAGATCGACCTGCACCCGATGAACTACCTGTTCCTGAGCGCCGCCTTTTTCAGCTTCCACCTGCTGCTGGCCTATACCGTCGACCACCTCGATCTGCTGCCGGCTTTCCTGCTCAGTTCGGCCGTTTCGGTCGTTTTGGTGATCAGCTACCTGCGCCTCGCGGTCGGCCTGCGCTTCGCGGCGGTCGAGGCGGGCCTCGCGCAAATCGTCTACCTCGTCCTGTTCTCGTACGCGCACTTCTACCGCGGTTGGACGGGGCTGATCGTCACCGTGGGCAGCATCCTGACCCTCTTCCTGCTCATGCAACTGACCGGCCGCATCAACTGGGCCGAGAAATTCGCGCCCCGGCCCCCGGTCCAGCGCCCTATCGTCCCACCGCAACCGCGACCTTAAAAGCATTGCGGCGGGAATCCGGGAGCAACGCCTGTTTTTCGGAATAGGCGTTGCCTTTTCCTATTCCCGCCTTTACCAAACGGTTACAAAAAACCCGTTGTGTCTCATATCGGCTTTACATAGCCTAGGTAACCTGGAATCGGGTCGGCGGTCGGCGCCGACTCGAACGGAGGGCTGAATGAAGAAAACAATGTGGCTCCTGGCTATTCTCCTGTTGCCGGCGGTGCTCCTCGGCGCGATATCCTGCGGTGACGACGATGACGACAACGGCGCCACCGACGACGATGACGATAACGACAACGACGCGACCGGCGACGATGACGACGACAATAACGACAACGATGACGACGATAATGATACGTCCTTCGAGTGTTCGGAAAACAACGCAAACTGGACGGTCGGCCTGCTGTTGTGCCAATCCGGCGTGTCGCCGGGCTACACCCTGTTTTCGCCGATGTTGGGCTTTCAGACCTATCTGATCGACGAGTTGGGCCGCGTGGTCAACCAGTGGGAAACCAACCACACCCCCGGCAACTCCGAGTACCTACTGCCGGACGGCAACCTGCTGCGCACCGGCAAAATGCTGCAAAATAATTTTATGGCCGGCGGCGCGGGCGGGATCCTTCAGCTTCTGAGTTGGGATAACGAAATCTTGTGGGAGTTCGAACACGCCGACGCCTCACACCTGCAGCATCATGACGTGGCGCCGCTGCCCAACGGCAACATCCTGGTCATTGCCTGGGAAAAGAAAACCGAGAGCCAGGCCATTGCCGCCGGGCGCGACCCCGCGCGCATTCGGGAACGTGAAATCTGGTCCGAGCGGGTTTTTGAGGTAGAGCCGACGGGCACCTCGGGCGGCAACATCGTTTGGGAGTGGCGGCTTTGGGACCACCTGGTGCAGGACCGCGATGCGGGCCAGGCGAATTACGGCGTGGTGTCGGAGCATCCGGAGTTGATCGATATCAACTACCCGTACGACGATTCGCTGGCGGATGTTTTCCACCTCAACACGGTGTATTACGTGGAGGAATTCGATCAGATCATCCTGAGCTCACGCCATTTCAGCGAAGTGTGGGTCATCGACCACAGCACGACGACCGCTGAAGCCTCCGGTCACAGCGGCGGCAACAGCGACAAGGGCGGCGACCTGCTCTATCGATGGGGCAATCCGGAAGCCTACGGCATGGGCGACGCAACGCGCTTTTTTTACGGCCAGCACGACTCGCAGCGAATCGAGGAAGGCATACCGGGCGCCGGCAACATCCTGGTGTTCAACAACGGCGTCGGCCGATCCTGGGAGCGGTACTCAACCGTCGACGAGTTCACGCCGCCCTTGCAGGCCGACGGCAGCTACACGCGTACGGCGGGCGAGGCCTTCGGGCCCGACGAACTGGTGTGGTCGTATATCGCGCCCGAACCCGGAGATTTGTATTCCCTGAATGTCTCCGGCGTGCAGCGCCTGCCCAACGGCAACACGCTCGTGTGCAGCGGCAACCAGGGCGAAATTTTCGAAGTGACCCCGGATGGACAAATGGTGTGGATCTACATCAACCCGGCCACGGCGTTCGGCGTGCTGGATCAATACGACCAGGTGCCCACGACCCCGGGCGGCAACGCCAATTCGCTGTTCAAGACGCGGCGGTATGCGCCGGGTTACTCCGGCTTTGAGGGGCGCGACATGACGCCCGGCGACTACGTGGAGGGCGGCGGTTGAGGCGTGATTGACCCGTTACGCCGATTCGCTCAACCTGTAGTTCGCGTCGGTCGCGATGCCGTCGCGTACACGGTGAGAGAAAGGGATGATGAAAGCCTCACGATTCGCGCTGTTGTTGTTGGTCGGTTTGGTGGCGCTTGGCTTGGCGGCCGGGGCGTGCGACGACGACGGTGATGACGGCCACGACGACGGTGCCTCCGACGACGACAACGATGACGACGACAACGACACCGCGGTCGGCGACGATGACGACGACGATACGCCGTTCGAATGCGCGGTAGATAATCAAGACGCCATCGTGGGGCTGCTCTACTGCCGGACCGGGGCGCACGAGGGGTATTCGCTCTTCTCGCCGCTGTTCGGCTTCAAAACCTACCTCATCGATATGTACGGGCGTGTCGTGAACCAGTGGCGCACCAACCACACGCCGGGTAATTCCGAATACCTTTTGACAGACGGCACGCTGCTGCGCACCGGCGCGGTTGTGCAGCCCTACTTCGTGGCCGGCGGGGCCGGCGGGGTTGTGCAGCGCTTGGATTGGGACGGCAATCTGCTGTGGGAGTTCGAATACGCCAGCCCCGAGCACGTGTTGCATCACGATATCGAAATGCTGCCCAACGGCAACATCTTGATGATCGCCTTCGAGCATAAAAGCGCCGCCGAAGCGATTGCCGCCGGTCGCGATCCGGATTTGCTGGCCGACGACGAACTATGGATCGATCACCTTATCGAGGTTCGCCCCTCCGGCGCTCGCAGCGGTGACATCGTATGGGAGTGGCACATTTGGGATCACCTCGTCCAGGATTTCGACCCGACCAAAGCCCACTACGGGGTTGTGGCCGACCACCCCGAACGGATTGACGTGAACTACATCAACGAAGCGCCCATCGCCGATTGGACGCACCTGAACACCGTCACCTACCACGTCGAGTTGGACCAGATCATGCTCAGTTCGCGCGAATTCAGCGAGGTGTGGATCATCGACCACGGCACGACCACCGAAGAGGCGGCGGGGCACACGGGCGGACGCTACGGGCGCGGCGGCGACCTTCTGTATCGGTGGGGCAACCCGGCGGCGTATCGGATACCGGACGCGGAGCAGACGTTCTACGGCCAACACGACACGCACTGGATCGCCGACGGCCTTTCCGGAGCGGGGCACGCGCTTGCGTTCAACAACGGCGATTTGCGCGCGCCGGTGGAGTTCTCCTCGATTGACGAATGGATTCTACCGCTGCAAGCCGATGGTTCCTATGAGTACTTTCCTGGAGTCGGCTACGGGCCGGACGCGCCAGTGTGGAGTTACGCCGCGCCGAACCCCGGCGACTTCTTCGCGCCGCGCCTCTCGGGCGTCCAGCGCCTGCCGGGCGGCAATACGCTTATTTGTGACGGCACCAACGGCGAGTTTTTCGAAGTGACCCCTGCCGGTCAAATCGTGTGGCGCTACGTCAATCCGATAACGCCCTTGGGCGCGGTCAATCCGGACGGCTGGATCCCTGAAACGCCCGACGGCCGGGCCAACGCCGTGTTTCGCGTGCGGCGCTTCGATCCGGATTACCCGGGCCTGGCTGGACGCGACCTGACGCCGGGCGACACCATCGAGGGCGGCCGCTAGTCTCGCAAATTATTTGAAATCGTCGATGGCCTGTTGGACCTTTGCCGGCAGTGTCTCGCGCAGGTTTTGCACTTCGTCGGGGAACAGGTTGAGTTCGTATAGCGGACGTTCGTTGTTCAAGTTCACCGGGTAATCGTCGGCGTAACTGCCGAAACCAAACGCGTGGGCGAACAGGTTGGCAACGTGAGTCAGCAGCGCCATTTGTTGCACGGCCCCGGCGTCGCCGTAATCGTGGTGGTGGCGGATCGCGCCCTTGAGCAGATCGGGAAAGCGCCATGACGTGGCGACCAGGCCGCCGACTTGTTCGTGGAAGTCGTGCAGGATTTCGTCGACCAACTCGTTGGTGAAATAAAACCGATCGCGCTTTTTTCGGCTCAAGCTTTCCATCGAATTGAGCAAGATCGGCTTGCCGACATCATGCAGCATGCCGCAGAGGAAAGCGTATTCGGAATCCAGCGATTTCAAGCGCGCGATCTCCCGCGCAATGAAACCCACGGCCAACGAGTGGTGCCACAGGTGCTCCATGTATTTGGCGAAGGTTTTCGAGTGAAAGATTTTTTCGCCCATGGCGATGGAGAACACCATCTCCTGCAAGGAGCGCAAGCCGATAGTGACCACGGCTCTCTGGATGGACGTGATTTTCGCCACGCCGCCATAGACGGGGCTGTTGGCGACCTTGATCAGGCGGGCCGCCAGTTTCTGGTCATGCGAAATCACTGCTTCCAGATCTTTGGCGGTGACATCGGGACGGTTGACGAGTGCCAAAACCTGATTGGCCACCTGCGGCAAGGTCGGCACGTCCAGAGAGCCGTCACGTAACTTGCGGCTGATATCGGTTTTCACCATCTTGCGTACGGCGTCGCTTGTGTAGAAACCCTCGGTCATCTTGTTTCCTTCCCCCGCTTGGTTCGCTCCATATCAAAACCGCCGTGATCGTAAGCGCCCGGCCGGCGCCGCCTCGTTTCTGCGCGAAAAAAAGACTTTTCTACTTTAAAGGTTTCGCTCGGTGAATGCCAGCAACCATTGGTGCAGCGGCAACATTTGTTTGTACAGCCGCAAAGAAAACGCCGGCAGCTTGGTTGTATAAAACGCGTCCGGGATCTTCATTTCAACCCCGACGTACAAACCGTTGTGTCGGAGCAACTCGGCGTTCGGGTGCGTAGGGTCGACCGATCGCGGCACGCGCTTGTAGTGCAGGCCGCCAATGGCAAAGCCCTTTTTCGTAAGTTTATCCACCGCGTCGCGTAAGGCCCGGCCGTGCACCGGGTGTGCCCCGTCGATGCGGTAGTTTTTCAGCGCGGTGTCGGTGAAGCGATAGAGGCCGATACCCAACATGATGTTCGGCGGCTCAAGGTGAAAGTAGAAACCGGAGTTCTCCATGCGGCCGCGGTGGGGCCCCTCCCACAGCCACAGACCCATATGGGTTTTGTACGGCGATTTGTCGTGGGAAAAACGTGTGTCGCGATGGATGCGGAACAGCGATTTGTTGACCCGCGGATCGGCCACAACGCCCGGCGCGATGGTGCGCAATTTGTCGCCGAGGGCCACCACGAAAGCGCGCGCGGGTTCCAGCGCGTGCTCGTCGTATTGCTCGCGGTGAGCCGTAAACCACGCTTTGTCGTTGTTTTTTTTGAGACCGCGGAAAAAAGATGCGGTCTGCTTAGTGAAACCTTGGAAAGCGTCGCCGGACATGGGGCCCTCCTATTGGCGGTGTGGCATTCGACAGCAATGTAGCCATTTTTCCGGCAATCTAAAGCGGCGGTCGACGCATTCTTGCGTCGGCACGACCCGATGACTACACTACGCACTTCGTGGGTCGGAAGGAGAGAAGCATGAAACGCCTACTCGTTGTTATTCTCGCGGTTGCGCTGGCGATCCCCGCCTTGGCGGTGGCTGGCGACGCCGTGTTGCTGAAAAGCCGAACGCTGCAGGGCGCATCCTCACCGCTGCCGTGGACGACGCTGGCGCCGTATGTCGGTCGTCACGTCCTGGTGCAGTTAGCTGTTACGCCGACCCGAGGCGAGCGCGATGACCTCGCGGCGGACGGCCTGCACCTGCTACAGCCGATTCCCGACCGCGCCTACTTCGCCTACGTCGAAACGCGCGACTGGGGTGCGATCAAGGCCCCGGCTCAGTTGACCATGGCCATGGAACTGGAACCCGAGGACAAGATGCATCCGCGTCTGGTGACGGGGCAGGTCGACGCGTATCTTTTTGACGGCGACGGGAACGTATTGTTGCTCGTGAAATTTCACGGCGACGTCACGCTCAAAGCGCAACAGGAATTGCTGACCGGTGTCGGCGCGGATGTCGTCCAACACCTGCCTGAACTCAGCCTCGCGTACGTCGCCATGCCCGCGGTGGAAGACGCGCACTGGCTGGCCGAACGCGACGCCGTGGAATACGTGACGCTGCCCGAACCGGCCTGGGAAGCCCGCAACGACAAAGTGCGGCGGGTGATGCGGGCCGAAGTGGCATGGGACGAACCCTATTCCGTCGACGGCAGCAGCGTCACGGCGATGGTCTACGACGCGGGCGCGGTGCCGATGCAGGGCAACCAGTCCAAGCACCCGGACCTCGCCGGCCGGTTGACGCGCGGCCCGAACAGCATGCAGGAATTCGGCATCTACCACGCGACCCACGTGGCGTGCACCATCGGCGGCAGCGGCCAGCTAAGCGGCGGCACCTACGCCGGTATCGCGCCGGGCGCCAACATCATTTCGATGGACCTGACAACCGGTTCCTATTCGCCGACTAATTTCCCCTTCGTGCAAAACAGCGGCGACATCGACATGAGCTACCGCGCCGCTATCGAAGACTACGGCGTGCAGACCGCCAACAATTCCATCGGGGCGAACCTCGGTGCCAACCAACCCGTCACCAAGTGCGACTGGATGGGCGACTACACCATCACCGCGGCGCTGATCGACGAAATCGTCCGCGGGCGGCACGGCGCGCCGATCACCATCGTCTGGGCCAACGGCAACGAAGTGGGCTCGGGGTGCAGTGATGGTTTCTACAGCACGCCGCCGCCGTCACCGGCCAAGAACACGATTTCCGTCGGCGCCACCAGCTCGATCGACGAGAGCATCGCGCCCTTCTCGAGCCTGGGCCCCGTGGACGACGGCCGCATTCGGCCCGACGTTTCCGCGCCGGGTTACGAAAGCTTCATCCTCGGGACCAAAAGTTGCGGCTTCGGCTTGTTCGGCGGCGACCCGTCATATCAGGACATGAGCGGCACGAGCATGGCCGCGCCCGCCGTCACCGGCGCGACGGCACTGCTCTTTGACTACTGGAACAAGGAAATCGGCGGCGACGATCCGCACCCGGCGTTGGTCAAGGCGCTGGTCATCCATGGTGCGGTAGACCTGGGACCGAACGGGCCGGATTTCGTATACGGCTACGGCGGTCTGCGGATTCCGCCGATGCTCGACCTGATCGCCGCCGGCACGTTTGAAGCGCTCGAGCTCGACCAGGGCGACCAATACGAACAGGCGTTTACCCACGACGGCAAAGGCCAAGTCAAGGTGACGCTCGTCTGGACCGACCCCGCCGGCGCGCCACAAGCGCAAAAGGCGTTGGTCAACAACTTGAACATGAAACTTGTCGGCCCCGGCGGCGCGGAAACTTTCCCCTGGAAATTGAATCCGCAGGCCCCGGCGCAACCGGCCACCCGCGGCGTCGATAACCTGAACCCCGTCGAGCAGGTGCAGATCAAAAACGCCGCCGCCGGCACCTACACGGTGGTGATCAAGGGCGTCAACGTGCCGCAAGGCCCGCAGGACGCGTACTTCGTTTACGAAGGATTGACCCTCGCCGTCGGCGATGATGACGACACCACCGATGACGACGACGTGGATGACGACGCCGTTGATGACGACGACGTCACCGATGACGACACAATCGATGACGACGACGACGCTAACGACGACGATTCGGACGCATCCGACACCGATGACGATGATGATAACGATGAAGGCGGCTGCGGCTGCTGACCTCGACGACCCATTTCCGAACCGCGCAACCCGGGGCTTCGGCCTCGGGTTTTTTTACGCCCGGAGCTCGTCACGAAACGCGCGGCTTAGTCGACGACGATGATCTCTTCGGGGTAGTCCAGCAGAGGCACAGGGCCCTGGTCGGTGATGACGTAACTCATTTCCAACCCGGCCGGGCCTAAGTCCGGCGAGTAGGCTTTGGGTTCGACGGCCACGACCATCCCGGCTTCGAGCGGCTGCCGGAAGCCTTTGGCCAGGACCGGGAATTCGTCGACCTCCAACCCCACGCCGTGGCCAAAGAATTTCACGCGATTCTCGCCGTACCCCATGAAGCCTTCCGGCTCGCCCGTTTGGCGCGCCCAGTCATCCACCGCCACGTACACATCGCTCCACGGCGTGCCGGGTACGAGAAGTTTCTCGACGCGGCGCAGGGCTTCGCGGCAGAAGTCGTGAGCGCGGTGCACGGCGTCGGGCGGCTCGCCCAAGCAAAAAGTGCGGGCGATATCGGCGTGGTAGCCGTAGTGGTTGCCGAGGATGTCAGCCATGACCGGCACGTGACGGCGAATGGGACGGTGCCCGGCCACCAACCCGGAGGCGGGGTGCAGGCCGTCGCTGCCCATGGGACCGTCGAAGGCGGTCGGATACGCGGCGCCCGGGCCGGTGCCCACAATGCAGAACCACAATTCCATGCCGGGGCGGCGAAAGCGTACGAGCCCCTGGTGGCCTTCGCGCCGCATGGCGGCTTCGGCGGCGGTGGAGAGTTCCAGTTCGGTAACGCCTTCGGCCAAATGTTCCCGGATGGCGGCGAACGTGGCTACGTGCTGACGGGCGGCTTGTTTGTGTTGTTCGATTTCCCACGCCGATTTGACGGCACGCACGCGCCGGATCAGCGAGCCGGTGTCGATCCACGCGGTGCCGGGCAGCAGCTCAGCCAGCTTCAAATGCAACGCCGCGGGGCAGACATCCAGGTCGAGGCCCAGACGCATCTCGCCTGCGCCGACGTGCTCGCGAATGAGAGCGGCCAAGCCGCGCGCGCCGCGAAACGGGTCGACCGTGGTGTGCGACGTTTCGCGCCGCGCCCGCTCGAGGCTTTTGCGAACCAGCAGCGTGGGCTTTGCGTCGCGGGGAAAAAGCAGCCAGCCATCGGGCATCGAGCCGGTCAAATAGAAGACATCGACCGGGTGGGTCACGACGGCCAGCGCGACGTCGCTTTCACCCAGCAAACGGCGGAACGCCTCGTGGCGAGGTGGAATTTCGGTTTCGGGAACGAGTGGGAAATCGGCGCGGTCGACAATCGTCATGCGAGATGTCCTTTTGGGTTTTGCGGAGACCGGAGCCGGTCAGGAGCCTTTGACTTTGGCGCGGCCGTCCTCGACCACGACCTTGAACGCGGCGTCACGCCCGAGTCGCTTTTCAATGACCGGACGCTGCTTCTCCACCGAGCGTTGAAACGCGTTGTAACTCAAGCGCGTGTTCTCGCCGGTTTTGTGGCGGGCGGTGATGTACTGGTTGTACAGCACCCGCATCTCGCGCTCGTTGGACATGGCACGCGGCGGCGCTTCGCCGGTCTTGGATCGTTTCTCGGAGATGTCGTCCACGCGTCCCACGCGCTGATCGGCTTTGAAACGATCGGGGGCGTACGTGCCGGTCTCGATCTGCGCCATGATGCGATCCCACAGACGGCAATAGGTCAGGAATTGGTTGCCGACCGTCTGGATTTGGAACTTTAGCTGCGTGTTGGTCACACGCATGACTTGCAGTTTCGTGAGGATTTTTTGCACGCGGTCGCGCTCGGCCATCGGCGGACGGCGAAGGTCGCCCTTGAAAAATTGCTCGTAATCGCGCCGCAAGTCGAACATAGCTTTCTTGATTTGTGCAATGGCTTGTTCGATTTCCATTCCCTGTCCCCGTTTTTACCCGGACCCGCTTCTTGCGCCGTGACCGGAGCCGAATTGTAAACCGAACGCCCCGGTTGGGGCAATATGCGTTTGTCTTTCTGCCGCGAGCGCCGTTCAGGGGGCCGCGAACCTCGCCCTAGAGGTGTCCTACTTCTTCGATCGCTGAACGTCGTCGGCAAGCGATGACAAGGGTGTGAAAGCGTCCCGAATCGGGCCGAAGTACGCAACCCGATTGAGCCCGTCCGTCATAAGGAATACCCACTTCGAGAAGCGGCGGAACGGGGTTGTCGGCGGCGGCCCGCGCGGGCTCTCGCACGCCGGTGATAACCCAGTGATAACCCTTGACACGCTGTGCCGGAGTCGGTAGAGTTCGGCAACTGAGTGAGGGTTCATTCAGTATTTGTTTCGGCAACCGCCTGGATGGTAGGTGGGGCCACCGATTGCGGCCGATGGTACGAATCACCAGGACCCATCAAATCAAGGGCTCAGGCCAGAGAAATACTCGATTCAGGAGCTTATGGTGCAGACCCAGAACCTGAATTTAAGCAAGGGGCGCAGCGCCGCCAAAGACAAACACGAGCGGATCTTACGCGCCGCCATCAAAGTGTTTGCGAAGAACGGGTTCCACAACTCGAAAATCAGCCAGATTGCCAAGGAAGCCGGCGTCGCCGACGGTACCATTTATCTTTACTTCAAGAACAAGGACGACATTCTCATCAAGGTGTTCGAAGAGCGCCTGCAGGAGATCAACGCCCGCTTTCAAGAAGCGTTGGCGGACATTGAGTCGCCCGAAGAGAAGCTGCGCACTTTCATCGAGATGCACTTTCGGCTTATGGAGCAAAACCGTAATCTTGCCGAAGTGATCAGTGTGGAATTGCGGCAGAGTCATAAGTTCATGAAGGAATATGTGCCGGTAAAGTTCGCCGAATACCTCAACATCGTCAGCCACATTATCCGCGAGGGCAAGGACAAAGGCGTGTTCTCCGAGGACATTCAGCCCGGTGTATTCAAGCGGGCGTTGTTCGGGGCGCTCGACGAATTGGTGCTCTATTGGGTGCTGACGCCGTCTCCGAAGTACGACATCAAAACCTTGGCCGACCAAACGGCTGAGTTTTTTATTCGATCGTTACGGAAATAACCACCGGGGGGGTGGTTTCGAAAACATGACATGCAAACTTCAATGCTGAAGGAGGTATTATCGTGAACATTGTGGTCTTGTGCAAACAAGCGCCGGATACCGAGAGCAAAATCAAACTGCTCGGTGACGCCAGCAACATCGACCTCGAGGGCATCAAGTGGGTCCTGAATCCCTACGACGAATATGCCGTCGAAGAAGCCCTCAAATTGAAGGAAGCGGGCAAAGCGGCCAAAGTAACGGTCTTGTCCGTCGGCCCGAAACGCTCCGAAGAGGCGATCCGAACCGCCTTGGCGATGGGTGCCGATGACGCCGTGCACGTCGAGGACGACAGCATTTACGGCGCCGACTCGTTCGTCGTGGCTAAAGCGCTCGCCAACGCGCTCAAAGAGTTAGACTTCGGCCTGATCCTGTGCGGCAAGCAAGCCGTCGACGACGATATGGCCGCCGTGCCGCAAATGGTTGCCGAACTGCTCGGCATCGGCCAGGTAACGGTCATTCGCAAAGTGGAAGTCGAAGGCGACAGCATTACCGCGCACCGTGACATCGAAGGTGGCGCCAAAGAAGTAGTGCAGGGCGCCGCGCCGATGATTCTGGCCGCGACCAAGGGCTTGAACGAGCCCCGCTACGCCAGCCTGCCCGGCATCATGAAAGCCAAACGCAAACCTCTGGCCAAGAAATCCCTGGCCGATGTGGGCGTGAGCGCTGCTGATGCCAAAACGAAGATCGTGGCTTGGACGCTACCGGCGCCCCGCCAAGCGGGCAAAATCTTCAAGGGCACGGCCGACGATCTGGCGCAACGCGTGGCCGAAGTCGTCAAGCTTCTTCGCGAAGAAGCGAAGGTGGTTTAACTCTCACCCCGGAAACGGAATTCGGGTTCGAACAGGAGAAACAAAATGTCGAACGTTCTGGTTTTGGCTGAGCTCCGGGGGACGGAGCCTAAGAAGATTACCCTTGAAATGCTGTCCGCCGCGAAAAAGATCGCCGCGGGCACCGGCGGCCAGGTCTTGGCCTGCGCCATCGGTAGTGGCCTGGCCGGCCTCGGCGCCAAATTGGGCGCGTACGGCGCGGAGAAGGTTTTCATCGCCGACGGCGTGGACAAATACAACACTGAAATTTGGGCTGAAATCCTGGCCAATTTGATCAAACAGGAAAACCCGAGCGTGGTGCTCATCGGCGCCACCGCATTGGGTCGGGACCTCGCGCCCCGCGTGGCCGTCAAGGTCGACGCCGGGCTGGCCAGCGATATCGTCGATTTCAAGATGGACGGCGCGAACTTCATCGCCAAACGGCCTGTGTTCGCCGGTAAAGCGTTTTGTGACGTCGCCTTTTCCGGTATCGCCGTGGCCACGGTTCGCCCCAATACGCTCCCGGTGGAAGAAAACGCCGGTGCCGGGGAAGAGGCCGCGCTCGCGACCGACGCGGCTGCGCCCAAGGCTCAGATCACCGAAATTATCGCCGGGGAGAGCGGCAAGCTCGACCTGACCGAAGCCGATTGCATCGTCAGTGGCGGCCGCGGCATGAAGAGCGACGAGAACTTCAAGCTTCTCGACGATCTCGCCGACGTCATCGGCGCCACGGTCGGCGCGTCGCGCGCGGCAGTGGATGCGGGTTACGCACAGCACTCGATGCAGGTGGGGCAGACCGGCAAGGTCGTCAATCCGACTTTGTATATTGCCTGCGGCATCAGTGGCGCGATTCAGCACCTGGCCGGCATGCGGACGTCCAAAGTGATCGTTGCGATCAACAAGGACGAAGAAGCGCCGATTTTCCAAGTTGCCGATTACGGCATCGTGGCCGACCTTTTTGAGGCCTTGCCGATCATGACTGAGGAACTCAAGAAAATCACGGCGTAACGCCGCGTGAACTAATTACTCGTCAGGGGGCGCGGCCATCGGTCGCGCCCCCTATTACGGCAAATCGAACAAGGAGGCCAGAACATGGCTGTCACCAAACACGTAGCCGAAAGTGGCGTGGAACGCTTGGCCATGTGGGAAATGTACCCGGGCTTCTGGAGCTACACCCGCTGGATCATCTACGGGCTGGCCGTCGTCGTCGTAGCCATTTTCGCCTATGGCCTCTGGACGCGCTTTAAGGCCTATCGCATGGGGCGTAAGGCGGAGGGACGGCTGGACAACGTCGGCGCGCGCGTGGGCTCACTTCTTAAGTACTGGATCGGCCAACTGAAGGTTCTTCAGGAAACCTATCAGGGTGTGCTGCACTTAATGATCTTTTGGGGTTTCGTGGTGCTCTTTATCGGCACCTCGTTGACGGTGCTGGACGAAGACCTCTACCGGTTGCTTTCCGGGGGGCAAAAATTCATTCATGGCGATTTCTATGTTGTATTCAGCTTTTTGCTGGACCTGTTTGGCTTACTGGCGATCATCGGCGTGCTGATGGCGATGTACCGCCGGTACGTCATGAAACCCGAAGGCTTGGACAACCGCGCCGAGGACGCGCTGTTCCTGTGGTTCTTGCTGGGCGTGTTGGTCACCGGGTTCCTGTCGGAGGGCGCGCGCATCGGCGTGGTGATGGCCGAGAAGGGGCAGGTCGCTTACGAAGCGTCGAGTTTCGTCGGTTACGGTCTGGGCAAAATTTTCGGCGGCAGCGCCGGCTTGCACCAGGCGTTCTGGACCATCCACGTGCTGGCCTCGATGGTCTTTATCGCCAGCATTCCTTACTACAAGGCGCGGCACATCTTCACCACCGGGATCAACATCTACACCGCGACGTTGAAACCGACCGGCAAAATGATCGAACCCATCCCCAGCATGATGGAGCGGATGGAAGCCGGGGAAGATGTCGAGCTGGGTTACAAACGCATCGAAGAGTTGACCTGGCGCGAAATCGCGCAACTCGACGGCTGCCTGCGTTGCGGCCGCTGCCAGGATGTCTGTCCGGCTTATGAAACCAAGAAGGGCCGTGAGGTTCACTTGTCGCCCAAGGACTTCATCCAGGCCGTCAAGGATTACTGGTGGGCCAAGGTCGAGGCCGAGGCTGACGCCGCAGTCGAAAAAACCGCCGAAGAAGGCGAAGCCCAGGCAACTGAGGGCCTCGAGGGTTCGGTGGCCGACGGCCATTTCCTGTTGAAATCCGAAGCCGCCATGTGGGGCGAAGAATACCGGGGCGCCATCGACTCGACTGTCTTGTGGGATTGCACCAACTGCATGGCCTGCATGCACGCGTGCCCCGCGATGATCGAGCACGTGCCTTTGATCACCTACATGCGTCGCGAACTGGCCATGGAATTCGACGATTCCGAAAAGGCCTGCAAAACCTTCTTCAAGAACATGGACACCAACGCCAATCCGTGGGGCTTCAGCCCCAGTGAGCGCATGAGTTGGATCGCCGAAGAAGGCGTGCCGACGGTCTTTGAGAATCCCGATTTCGAATACCTCTGGTATGTCGGCGATCTGGGTTCCTACGACCCGAAAGCGATCAAAGCGAACCGCGCGCTGGCCAAGATCTTCAAAGAAGCGGGCCTCAACGTTGCGGTGTTGGGCGAGATGGAGTTCTCGGAAGGCGACAGCCTGCGTCGTTTGGGCAACGAGGCTTCGTTCCAGGCGCTGGTGATGATGTTCAAGCAGACGGTGGAAGAGTGCGAACTCGACCCGACCTTCAAGGGCAAGAAAGTCGTCACGGCCGATCCGCACAGCTACAACTGCCTGAAGCATGAGTACCCGGATTTCGGTTTCCAGTGGGAAGTGTTCCACCACACCGAAATTCTCGCGCAACTCATTCGCGAGCAGAAAATCAAGCTGCGGGGCGGCAACGGCAAGACCGCGACGTATCACGATTCCTGCTTCCTGGCCCGCTACAACGATATCGTGCAAGAGCCACGCGACGTGTTGGCGGCTTGCGGCTACACGGTGATCGAGCCGGCGCGTACCGGCAAGAAAACCTTCTGCTGCGGCGGCGGTGGCGGCCGGGCTTGGCTGGAAGAAGACTTCGATCCGGAACAGGGCATCGACCGCTGCAACAATGTGCGCAGTGAAGAGTTGGCGGCTACGGGCGCGACGGATATCGTCTCGGCCTGTCCGCTGTGCGGCATGATGTTCGACGAAGCCTTGAAACGGCCGCAAATGGAAGAAGTCATGGAAGGCAAGCGCCAAATGGATATCGCTGAGATCGTCTTTGAAAACACGGTTTTCTCGGAACCGGTCGAAGCGCCGGCGGAGCCTGAAGAGCAGGCTTAACGAATCCTCGCCAATAGGCACCAACCGCCCCCGCAAGCTGATTGGTTTGCGGGGGTGGTTTTTTTATTCTCATCGTCTTTGTCGCCCGAGCCGATCTCTTTAAATAGCCGACAGTGAAAAGAAGAGGGCAAGCGAGGCGATAGGGTTTCCGACACTTGTGGTCGGATCCCAACCCATGCGGTCACCTTCGCGACCACAGCCAAGCCGATCATATCGCGCCTTCGCTTCCAGCCCCTGTCGCACGCCGCAGTGGCGTCGCGTCGCACCCTCTTCGACCCCCAGCAGCGGGCGGGGCCGCCAACCCGCCCGTTTTTTTATGACAAAAATATTCAAAAAGGGTGATCATCGGGTTGAATATCATGGTTTCAAACGCATTCCACCATTCAGGAATTGACCGGCTGTACCGCGGCGCGTATCATTACCGTTCGTGTGCTGTATGGTTCCAACCGCTCAAGGGGTCCCTCCAATGTGGAAGCGATTTTTCCTGCTGATAGTGGCGGTCGGTTTGTGCTTGGCGATGGTCGGTCCGGCGGCGGCGGAGTATCTGGTCGGCCTTACCCACGGTACAAATAAGCACCGGCCTGAATTTTCCTTTGAGCCGGCCGACACCTACCATTTGTTCGCCGCTCAAAACGAATGGGAGCCGTTTCAAGTACTCGTGCGCGACGATGCGGGCGTGACCGATGTGGATGTGGATATCTCGCCCTTTAGCGGGCCCGGCGACGACATCACCGAGGTCGAAGCCTACCGCGTGCACTACCTGGAAGTGACAGCGGACAGAATCAGTCACCAGCCGCCTGATCCAAACAGTGCCGGCTATTGGCCCGACGCTCTCGTGCCCTTCGTCGACCATTTCGTCGGCGAAATCCGTGCCGGCGCACCCTTTGATGTCGCCGCCGATTTCGCCCAGGCGGTCTTTGTCGACGTGTTCGTACCCGAGGACCAAACGCCCGGCGACTACACCGCGACGGTGACGGTCACGGCGACCGATCGCGCGACGTGGACCGGTACCGTTACGCTGACGGTGTGGGATTTCGCGCTGCCCGACCAACTTTCGATCGACAGCAACTACGGCTACAGTCGCAGCACGCCCTGCTCCTGGCACGGCAACAACGGCGGCACGACCGATTGCGACACCCTTAATCTTTACTACTACGAAGAATTCGCCCGGCACCGCATGGGCATCTACAGTTGGAGAATGACCTCGCCGACGGCGACCTGGAACGATGCCACCAACACCTTCGATTGGGATTGGACGGAATTCGACACCCTGCATGCGCCGTACCTCGACGGCGGTTTCTACCGCGATTACGCCTTCACCGGCATGCGCCTGCCGGGCCCGCAGGGCGGTCGACCAGGGCATGTAACCCCGGCCGATTGGGAGCGCGAGTACTGGAAGGGGTGGGGCGATCACTTCGAGGCGATGGGGTGGATCGACAAGATTTGGTACTACATGCCCGACGAGCCGGACCCCGCGCAGTATCCGTCGTTGCGGGATCTATCGCAGCGCATCCACAATGCGCATCCCGGCCTGCAGCCGATGGTTACCGAGCAATACGAGGAAGATCTCGACGGCGACATCGACATCTGGTGCCCGGACGAACCGCTGTTCTCCGACAGCATGCCGTGGCCGCCTTATCCCGAAAAGTACGACGAAGTGCGCGACGCCGGGATGAAAACCTGGTGGTACAACTGCGTGAGCGCCACGACCGGCTTCGGCTACGCCTCGCACATGATCGACCAAGAATCGACCCACATGCGAGCGTGGCTGTGGCTGACACGCCGGTACCATTTCCAAGGCATTTTGTTCTGGCACACCTTGTACAACTACCGTGGCGGGCAGGACCTGTGGAGCGATAATTTCGCGTATCAGTTCGTCTGCCAGGGCGACGGCACGATGATCTACCCAGGCGTCGTGAGCAAAATCGGCGGCTCGTCCGACATTCCCGTCGCCTCGTTGCGCATGAAGTATTTGCGCGAGGGAATGGAAGATTACGAGTATTTCCACCTGCTGGACCTGGCCGGGTACGAAGACTGGGTGGACGGCGTAACGCTCACCGTGGCGCCGAAAACCTGGCAGTTCGAGCGTGACTGGGAACGCGTGCTGGATTGGCGGCGCAAGGTGGCCGAGAAAATCCTTGGCGAACTGGACGAAATACCGCCCGCCGCGCCCACCGATGTGGACGGCACGCCGGATATCGAGGCCGTTGAACTCACGTGGACGGCGCCCACCGCGCCGGATTTGGCGGGGTACGAAATTTGGTACGCGATTTACGAAGGCGATGAACTCTTCGGTGGCATGGTCGACGCCAACGCGACGGGCGCGCGGCTGCTGGGCCTCATGCCCGGACGCGACCACGTTATCTGGGTGCAGGCGTTTGACCTGAATGGGAACCGCTCCGCGCCCAGCGAGGAAATCACCGTGCGGACGCTTGCCGAAGGCGACGACGACAACGGCGACGACGATGACCAGCACAATCGTAACGGAGTCAGCGCCGAAGGCATTACCGCCGGTGACGACGACGGCGGTGGCAACGCCGCGGGAGATGATGATGACGACGGCGACCAAAACGCCGGCTGTGGAGGGATTTGAACGATGAAAACCACACGGACCTTTCTCTTGATTTTCCTGGCGCTGCTGGTCGGCACGATGTTGTTGACCATGGCCTGCGGCGACGACGACGACGACGATAACGACACGCCCTCGGCCGACGACGATGACGACAACGACACTACCGGTGACGATGACGACACCGCCGATGACGATACGGGCGCCGATGACGACACAACCGATGATGACGACGACACAACCGATGACGACGACAATGATGACGACACTCCTCCGCCGGAGATTTGCGATTGGGAAAACTACAATCCGCTCGTCGTTTCGGGGAAACAGCACCTCTACGATTACGAGTTCGACGCCGCCTACGGTGACTTTCTCGAAGCCACGCGGCTGTGCCCCGAAGTCGGCGACGCCAAACTCGGTATGCTCGCCGCCGACGTGCAATGGTACGTCGATATGTTCCAGCGGCTCATTCAGTTCATCACAAACTTCAACCCCGCGCCGCACGAACAAGGCGACAAGAGCATCGGCACCGTCGTGCAGGCGATGGTGCGCGACTACATGCTGCCGGTGAACGCGGAAATCACCGCGTTGGCCGCCGATCTCCGGGAAAATCACCCGCAAGTCGAGTTCTACTTTGAGGAACTGCCGCTGTGGGTGGACGGCGACCACGTGATCCTGGACATGGGCGGGGAATGGGACATCGCCGACGTGGAGAACGCGTACGCCTTCGCGCAATTGGTCGGATCGTTCGAGCACGCGTTGTTGGCCTACGACGCCACGTTCAACTACTACACCTTCGCGCATTGGGAATTCCCGGCCAGCGGCGATATCAAAGAGTTGCTGCACAGTCTCAGCGGGCTGCTCATCGCTCTGTTGGAAGACCCGGACTACCCGGAATTATTGACTTTCCTGGATGACGGGGAAGAGCAGCTTACCTCCTCGTGCGTCAACGGCGGCCTGGGTCTGCGCACGATGGCTGGCGCGTTCGCGATGGCGATGGAGGAAACCGAGCCGCAGGAAGACGACGTGCTTGGCTACATCGACGCCAACGGCAACGGCCGGTACGACGAAGGCGAGCTGTGGCACGTGCCCTTTTTCCTCGACCTGTCGCCGGAACTGCAAACGACAATCGAAGGCATCATGACCATGTCGAATGATCTGGGCGCGGCGTTGCTGGACGGCGGGCCGGAAGACATTAACCCGTCGCTGCCCAATTGGTTCGTCATCAGCGAACTGAACTGGCTGATGGAACTGCTGGACGTGGCCTTCGCGTGGTTCGACCTGCCGGAAATCCGCCTGTTGCCGGTGCCCGTGCCGATCGGTCCCTTCCTATACAACCCGCCTGAAGACGGCATGCGTTCGACGGTTTTGACGATTGCGCAATACATTTACGACGCCACGATGCCCGAGGAGGTGCTGCCATGAAACGCGCGACGTTCCGGCTGGCGATCGCCCTGTTCTTGTTGGTTTTCGGTTTGGCCGCCTGCGATCACAATAGCGACCAAGCCTGTAACGACTGCCCCGACGCGAATCACGACGGCGGCGATGACGCAACGGCGGACGACGACGGGGCGCCGAACCTGCCCGATGAAACCGCCCAACGCGGCGAACTCGCCAACCTCAGCCCGCCGCAGCGGGCCGGCGGTTGCAAAGATTGCGTGCCCGTGGCGCCGGATCCCTGGCCCGAGCCTGACCTGGCCGACCCCACCACGGTTTCCTGGGACGAAGACAACTACTTTCTCGTCGACGGTCAACGCTTTTTCCCGATCGGTTTCTATCGCGTCCCCACCGATGCGGAGGGCCTCGAGATCTACAAGTCCGAGGGGTTCAACATCGGTTACGGCGGGCCGGGCTGTTGCGGCAGTGGTACGCAACCGCAAATCGATTTGTTGCGTCTGGCACAGGACAAGGGCGTGTTCCTGTTCCTGAAGCCCTGGTCGAGTTTGAGCGAAACACTCACGCGGCCGGAGTCGGAACTGGAAGCCGAACTGGACGAGCGCAACGGCGTGGGCAGCCTTTTCGGTTGGCATACCTTCGACGAGCCCGCGCTGCATCGGCCCGACCATGAACTGACCGAGCGCGTGCATTACATCCTCAACACCTATTCCGCGGAGCATCCGGACTTCCTGGTTGAGCAGGCGATGGAGGATTTCACGATGTACTCCTCGGACTGCTCGGTTTTTGCCGTCGACCCATACCCGTCGCCGTACATTTTCCTGTCGATGGTCAAATACTCCGTTCTGGAAGCGCGCGCCGCGGTGGAGGACGAAAAACCGGTCATGGGCGTCATGCAGGCCTTTAGTTGGGAGTGGTATGAAGGTCGCTTTGACCAGCCTTTCCACCCCGACGCCTGGGAACTGCGCAACATGATGTGGCAGTTCATCGTCCTGGGGGCCAGGGGCCTGCTGCCGTGGAATTACAGCGGCGACTACACGATTCACGCCGTGCCGGAAATCTGGGATGAATTCATTACGCACGTGGGTGAGATCAACGAGTTGTTCGGCGTTATCCTGGCCGACGACGCCGCGATCGATCTAGACCCGCAAACGCCGTATTCGGTTTCCATGTTCGACTACGTCGTCAAGCAGGAAGACACCGCCGACTGGGTGCTTTCGGTTTCGACCAACGAGCGTCCGATGGTCATCAACCTTGATGTCTCGGCGTTTGGCGAGAATCTTTGCGTCGTCGATTACACCACCGAGGAAACCTTCACTCCGGACGAAGACGGCCGCATCGACGTGTTGTACGACCGATACCAAGTACGCATTCTGGAGATTTCGCCGATCGAGTAACGGCGCAAACGAGGTTTGGGGCGCGAGTTCCCCAACCACCGGTAAGAACGGCTTCAGCCGTAAAAAAACCCCCGGCCCAAAGGCCGAGGGTTTTTGTTTCTCACGTAAAGACTGCGTCGTCACCGGCGAAAGCCGGCGGGACTTGGTCTGTTACATCATGCCGGGCATGCCGCCCATTCCACCCATGCCGCCCATGCCGCCGGGCATGCCGCCGGCGGCGTCGTCTTTGGGCTTCTCGACAATCATCACTTCGGTGGTCAGCAGTGTGCTGGCGACCGACGCCGCGTTCTGCAGCGCGCTGCGGGTGACCTTGGTCGGGTCGATGATACCCGCGGCGATCAGGTCGGTGTACTCTTCGTTCTGAGCATCGAAGCCGTAGCCGCCCTTTTTGCCCCTGACCGCATCGACAACCACCGCGCCTTCGAGGCCGGCGTTGTTGACGATCTGCCGAATCGGCTCTTCCAGAGCGCGCAAAATGATTTTCACGCCAGCTTGCTGATCGCCGTCCAGCTTCAATTTGGCCACCGCCGGGACGGTACGCAGCAACGCAACGCCGCCTCCCGGAACGATGCCTTCTTCCACTGCGGCGCGCGTGGCGTTCAAAGCGTCTTCGACGCGGGCTTTCTTTTCCTTCATCTCAACTTCCGTCGCCGCACCGACCTTGATGACCGCCACGCCGCCGACCAACTTGGCCAGCCGTTCCTGCAACTTTTCACGGTCGTAGTCGCTGGTCGTTGCCTCGACCTGCTGGCGAAGCTGCTTCACGCGGCCTTCGATGGCTTCGGAGGCGCCGGCGCCGTCGATGATCGTCGTGTTGTCTTTGTCGATCACTACGCGCTTGGCGGAGCCTAGATCTTGGAGCGATACGCTTTCCAGCGTCACACCGAGCTCTTCGGCGATCACTCTGCCGCCGGTCAAATGCGCGATGTCTTCCAGCATGGCCTTGCGGCGATCGCCGAAGCCCGGAGCCTTGACGGCGGCGACTTGAAGCGTACCGCGCAGTTTGTTGACCACCAACGTAGCCAGGGCTTCACCCTCGATATCTTCGGCCACGATGATCAACGGACGGCCCATTTTGACAACCTGCTCCAACAGCGGCAGCAGGTCTTTCATACCGGCGATTTTCTTTTCGTGCAGCAGGATCAACGGCTCGTCGAAAGCCACTTCCATCCGCTCGGGATCGGTCACGAAATAGGGGCTGAGATAGCCGCGGTCGAACTGCATGCCCTCGACGGCTTCCAGCGTCGTTTCGATGCCCTTGGCTTCTTCAACCGTGATCACGCCCTCTTTGCCGACTTTGTCCATCGCCTGGGAAATCGTGTCGCCGATGTGGCTGTCGCTGTTGGCTGAAATAGCGCCGACCTGCGCGATTTCTTTCGGGTCTTGGATCGGCTTGGACAGGTTGCGCAATTCTTCCACAACCACGTCCACGGCCTTGTCGATGCCGCGCTTGAGTTCCATGGGGCTGGCGCCGGCGGCGATCATCTTCACGCCTTCGCGGAAAATCGCCTGG
The DNA here is from genome assembly GCA_030765525.1 of Candidatus Lernaella stagnicola. Taxonomy (NCBI): domain Bacteria; phylum Candidatus Lernaellota; class Candidatus Lernaellaia; order Candidatus Lernaellales; family Candidatus Lernaellaceae; genus Candidatus Lernaella; species Candidatus Lernaella stagnicola. The sequence continues at coordinate 363,940 of JAVCCK010000010.1, read as the reverse complement.
GCGAGGATCGTCGCCGTCGTCGTGCCGTCACCGGCCACGTCCGAGGTTTTCGACGCGACTTCGCGCACCATTTGCGCGCCCATGTTTTCGAACCGGTCTTCCAGGTCAATTTCCTTGGCAACGGTTACGCCGTCCTTGGTCACGGTCGGCGCGCCAAAGGATTTCTCAAGGATCGCATGGCGGCCTTTGGGGCCGAGCGTGACCTTCACGGCGTTGGCTAATTTGTCAACACCCGCGAGGATCTTCGTCCGCGCTTCCAGACCGTAGAGGATATCTTTCGCCATTTTCTACTCCCGTGTAATTCGTGAATCCCAAAGGGAAAGTGTTATTTCTCGATGATGCCGAGGATTTCTTCCTCACGCATAATCAAATATTCTTCGCCGTCGAGTTTGACTTCGGTGCCCGCATAGGTGCTGAACAGGACTTTGTCGCCGATCTTGACGTTCATGCCCTGTTTCGTGCCATCTTCCATCACCTTGCCGTCGCCGACTGCGATAACCTCACCCTGGGCGGGTTTTTTCTTGGCGGACTCAGGGATGAAGATACCTCCCTTGGTCTTGTCCTCTTCTTCCAGGCGCTTGAGGACTACTCGATCATGCAGCGGTTTCAAGTTCATGTCGTCACTCCTTATGGTACCAATGGGTAAAAAAGTCATTCACCACATCCACCGACGTGGCGCAATTAGTCACAAAACATCGATGTGCCCCAACGCACCCACCAAAAGCTGCGGCATCCACTCAACGCCGCAAAGCGGCGGAAAAGTAAACATTATTAACAACAAAGTCAACGCGGGCTTGGGGGTTTTAATACGTCGAGCACAAGTTTTCCGGCAAATCGGCGCAGACAAGCGCGTCTGCCCGGCCCGCAGAGCAAAAACCGACGTTGGAATGTACGAAAATGGCGGCCGGCTGCTCGTTTTGCCGACAGCACGTCGGCCCTGGCCGGCTAACTCGACGCCGCCACACCCCGCCACAAACGCTTGATGACAATCCAGGCCAGCCGCGGCAGCGAAGCCTTGTCCGGGTGCGCCCATACGGTGCGCAGCAAGCGACCGCGCCCGAGGTAAAAGGCCAGATACATGCGCCGGCGCAGTCGCGCGAGTCGCGGGGTGGGGATCTCGCTGCAATTGACCACGCCGGTGTGGTAGTCGAAATGCGCCTGCGGTTTCAGCCCGGCGATTTTGTCGCTGACCTGCTCGTAGATTTCCGAATTCGGGAAGGGCACGAAAATATAGGCGCTCATCGAATGGAATCGGGTACTCACGGCATAATTGATCGTGCGGCGCACGTCGGCCTCGGTTTCGGTGGGGAAGCCCACCATGAACTGGCCGTTTGTGAAAATGCCCGCGGCGACGGTCTGCGCGATAACGTCCCGAGCCTTCTCTAGGTTAACGTTCTTGCACACCATCTTCTGCAGCCGCGGCGTGGCGGTTTCGATGGCGTAGCTGATGTAATACGTGCCCGCCCGTCGCATGGCGGCGAGCACTTCGGAGGTCATTGTGTCGGCCCGCAGGCCGTTGGGAAACGAGAGTTGCGTACCGGGCGTGCGGTCGGCAATCGCTTCGCATATCGCGATGGCGCGCGCGGGCTGCAGGTTGAAGATGTCGTCGCAGATTTCAATCGTGCGGATGCCGAAGCGGTCACGCAGGGCGGCGATCTCCCCGGCCACGCTTGCGGCAGACCGTCCGCGAAACGTTTTTCCGAAAATGCGGTGACAGTACGTGCAGCCGAACGGGCAGCCACGTGAGGTGAAGACCGGCATGTACGGCCGCTTACCCACCGGCGTGGCGCCGTGAAAACGGCTGTAGGCCGGCACGTCCACCAGATCCCAGGCCGGGTAGGGCAGCGTGTCCGGGTCGGCAATCGGCTCGCGCGTCGGCCCCCAACGAAGTTCGCCTTCGTATTTGGTTACGACGCCCGGCACCTCGTGCGGCCGATCCGGCAGTCGGTCCAACAATTCCGGAAACGTCGACTCACCTTCCCCGATGACGGCGAAATCAATAACGCCATCATCCAGCGTGGCGGCCGGATCACTGGTGGCGTGCGGACCGCCGACAACCAATGGCGTGTGCGGAAAAGAGCGGCGCAGCAACTTCGCGATGCGGGCCAAATCGATCGCGTCGGGCGAGAAGGCGCTCAAACCGATAACATCGGGCGCGAAGTCGCGCAGCTCACCCGTCGGGTCGTGGCCGGGCGGGGCAAGCTTCAGATCGATCACCCGGACGCTATCGCCTCGATCGCGTAGCACGGCGGCCAAATACAGCAAACCAAGTGGCGGATTGAGCAGCTCGTCGAAAGCCGCGCGAGGGCCGCAGCGCAGCAGCACGATCTTCATAACGCGCTTGCCGGGGTGAAGGCGTGATCCATCATCGTGTTATTCCGCCGGTCTGCAGACGCTCGGTTTTTGCTTTGCCATGGGGTGGCGATCCTACGATTTTCGGGCGCCGGGATGGGCGACGCGAGACGTGGCGAAAATTGTAGCGGATACGTTGCGGGTGCGCAACAAAACCAGACCGCGGCAGGTTGGCGGCCTTCGTTGGCGAGGTTGTCGAAAACACATGTTGACAAGAATCTTTTCGGGGTGCTAGCGTTAATAGGGACTTATTCCTAACTAATTGATTTTAGGCAGTCTTTTCGCCCACAGCGAGCGTAGGAGCATGATGGATACAAAAACATCACGCGTGTTGACCGTCCTACTCGTCGCGCTGGCCGTGGTGATCGGCTGTGCGGGGCTCGTCGGCTGCAAAAAAAAAGGGCCCGAACTCAACCCCACCGGGCCCGGCCAATACCAAGAAGCGATTCAAGCCGCGAGGCAGTGGCAAGGGCCGGTGCATCCGGTCGCGGGCCGCTTGTACGAGCAAGGGCTCGAGCAATACCGGGCGAAGAATTTTGAATCGGCCGCTTCGTTGCTCGACCAAGCCGTGGAAATCGGTGTCACGAAATTCCCGATGCGCGCCGACGCGATGATCTACCAAGCCAACGCGCTGCAAAAGATCGGCAAGTACCTCGAATCGGCCAAGGTCGCCCGCGAATGCGCCGCCGAATATCCGGCACGGTGGGAATCCCGCGTCATCCTCGCTGAATATTGGATCTGGCGGGAAAACTACGACAACGCACAAAAACAGCTCGCCGCCGCCGCCCGCGTCGGACCCCGCGAACCGGAAGTCCTGGCGGGGCTGGCCCGCGTACAACTGTATCGCGGCGCGCATGCCGGCGCTGTCGAGACCGCCCGTAGCGCTCGGTTATTGCGACCGGAGGACGAAGACCTCGCCGAATTGTATTTCAGCGTTCTGCTTTCACACGGCAACGCCCTGGAACAAGAGGGTGACCGCCAGGGGGCGCTGACGCAGTATTTCCTCGCGGCGTCGTTACCGCAGGTTGGCGCCGAGTTGCCCCATTTGCGAATCGCCCGGCTGCTGTTCGTGGACGGCCATGACGCCGCAGCGGAACGATACCGCCAACTAGCCGTTGCACAACGCGATGGTGAAGGGGCATCTCTTGCCGACGTGTTCGCGTTGCCGCCGGCCAACGATGGCAGCGACGTATTCGAATACCTTCGCATGGGCGATTTTTACGCGGCGCGCGAACGGCCCGACGACGCCGCGCAACAGTTTCTGCAAGCTGTGCTGGTGGACTCACAAAACGCCGAAGCCTGGTTCAAGTTAGGCTTGGCCCGCGCCACGCAACTTGACGACCCGCCCGGTGCCCGCCAGTGTCTGTACGCTCTGTCGCTCTTGCCGGAAGCTGAAGAAGCCCAACGCAAGCAACTCGCCGAGGCGATCGGCGAGGCACCTGAAAAAGCGTTGGAACCTTCGCCTGGTTACGTGATGACGGCATCCGTCGGCGACTCCTCCTCCGCGACGGGCGAATCGTCGACGGAATTTCCCGCCGGCACTCGATTGTATTTTAATCTGATCCTCGGCCACCCGGCAGGTGTTCAACAGATGAAATGGACTGTGACCGGTCCGGGTGGAGAAGACTTTGTCGTCGAATCGTGGCGACAGGAATTTTTCGGCGAGAACACGGTGATTCTCATGAGCGGCACGTGGTTTACACCCGGCGAATACAGTGTTCGGTGGGAAAGCGACGGTGCGGTTCGGGCGGAAAAGACCTTTGTTTTAAAGTAGTCAGCCGAGGTGCCGATACTCTTGTTAGGAGAAACAAATGGCCAAAAAAACCACGACCAAAGCCAAAAAAGGCTCGCAGGCAAGCGATCAACGTCGGGACGCTCGCGTTCCCCTCAAAGCGCGGGTTGACTACGAACTGCTATCGGAAGACACCTTCCTGTTCGAATACACCTCCAACCTAAGCCGCGGCGGTATTTTCTTAGCGACGCGCAATCCGTTGCCGATCGGTACGCATTTGAGTTTGCGATTCACGTTGCCCGAGAACGGCCGCATCATCGACACCAACGGCCAAGTCGCGTGGATCAACGAGTACCGGCCCGGCGGCGACAACATCAATCCCGGCATGGGCATTGAGTTCACCGATCTGAACGACGAAGACCGCGAGGCCATCGCGAACTTGGTCAAGCGCAAAGCCCTGCTCACCGAGTAACGAGGGACAAAGGAGCACTGCATGAGCGGCGAAGACTCTCGATGGGCTGAACTACAAGAGGAAAACGCCCGGCTTAAGGCGGAGATCAGCGCGCTGCGCGAGGCCTTGGCCCACGGCGACGAGGCTCTGGCCACATCGGAAATCAAACTCAGAATCGCTTACCTTGCCACGATCCAAGCCTTGGTTCGCGCCATCGAAGCGAAGGACCCCTACACCGTAGGCCATTCGGAAATGGTCGCCAATGTGGCGGTCGCCGTGGCGCGCCAACTCGGGATGGATGAAGGCGAGCGCGAACGCCTGCGCATTGCCGCAACGCTGATGAACGTGGGCAAAATCGGCGTACCCAAGCAGGTGCTGGTCAAAGAGGGCGCACTGGATGCCGCAGAGCGCGTCGTGTTGGAGCGGCATGTGGGAATCGGGACCCAAATCCTCGACCCCGTTATTTACCCGTGGGATATTGCCACGCTGATCTTTCAGTCACACGAACGCCTTGACGGCAGCGGTTATCCCAAAGGCCTGCAGGGCGACGCGATTGAATTCGACGCCCGCGTGATCGGCCTTAGCGACACCTTCGTGGCCATGATCGCCGACCGCGGCCATCGTCAAGCTCGAGACGAAAGCGAAGTGCTCGAGTACTTCTACGAACAGGCGGGCAAAGCGTTCGACGAAGCGTGCGTCGCCGCGTTGGTGCAGGTTCTCAAGGGCGACGAAGATCTGCGCGCGGAAATTGATCGCTTCACTGCCACGACATTGAACTCCGCCCAGGAGTGAACTATAAGAGTGGGAGTCCGCCGACAGGAGGGAATCCATGGCATTTGCGGGAACCGATAAGCGAAAACGCTACTTCATCGATAAAACCTTCCAGGGCAAGTTTGTTGCGCTGTTAGTTGTCTTCATTGTCTCGCTCGGCATTGCCGGCGTTTTGATTCTCTGGCTCGGCGGTGACTCAGCCGGAAACACTGCGGAAGCCGACATCGACGGTGCCATGATCGCCATGCTTTTGGTGGTGATGCTCTTCGTCGGACTGACCGTCTGGTACGGCGTGCGCTTCTCGCACAGGATTGTCGGCCCCGTGTACGCCTTCAATCGACACCTGAATTGGGTGCGCGACGGCAACTACACCCGCGACCTGCACTTGCGCGAAAAAGATGAATTCCAGAACCTCGCGCAAGTCTTCAACGCCACGCAGGCCCTGTTGCGCCAACGCGCCCGCGAAGAAGTCGAAATCTTCACGCAGGTGGATGCCGGCCTCACGGAACTGCTTGAGTTGATGGCGGCCGACGACTTCGACAAAAACCGCGCGCAGGAGTTGGTGAAGAATCTGCGGCAGAAAGCCGAAGGCGCGAAGGTAAAAGACGAGGGCCTAATCACGCCATGAGCGACGAACCGTCTCCGAAAAACGGACTCGATGTCGGCGAGCTCTGGCTCTTCGTGGGCACCATCGCCCTAGCCGGATTGGCTACCATTTTTATTCTGACTGTGTGACCGACCGCGCCCGTAGTGCCTTTGCCGGGGAGCGTCGCCAGGATTTCATCTGCCAACACGACCAGCTTTACGAGCAACGACGCGAGGCCTACAGCGGCTTCCTGCGCGCTTGGTGTCGCGTCACCTTCGCGGAAGCGGGCTTCGTCGAAGAGTGGTAGGCCGCCGCGCTACAGGTATCCCAACTCCTTGAGCGTATCGCGCAATTCTTTGGTCACCTCGCCCGCACTGCCCGGCTCGTAAAGCGGCTTGTGCCGATTGTGCTTGACCCACACCGCATAGAATTTCGACGAGGGCTCGTGCTCGGGCACGTAAAGATCGCGTTGCTCGGTCGGATCGGCCAGCAAGTTGTAAAACTTCTGTACCTTATCCGAAGCCCGCATTACCCACTTCTCCTGAGTCGTAATGACCGCCCGCCAATGCGCTTGCTCGGCCCGCTCGGTCTCGGCGAACAGGTAACGTTTCGCGTCGGGCTTGGCCAGCCCGGCCAGCAGGTCTTGTCCTTCCAGGTAGGCCGGAAGCGAAGCGCCCGTGTAATCGGCAATCGTCGGATATAAATCGACGGTGCTCACTGCGTGAGTTGGCGCCTTTCCGGCGTACTCGCCGCCCGGGAATTTCACGAGCAGTGGCACGTGCACCGTCTCGTTGTACAAGTCGGTGCCGTGAATCATGTTCTGGTGATCGGCGAAGGCTTCGCCGTGATCGGCGGTCACGACCACCAAGGCGTCGTCGATGCCGGGCAACTCCTTGAGCCAGCGCCCGACGGAATTGTCCGCGGCGGCGATTTCCGAATCATACAAGTCTTTGAAGATCTGCAAGGTTTTCGGGTCGTTGTCGTAATCCCCCGCGTAGGCCCGCTTCGCGAAACTTTCGCCCACCAGTTCGCGCAGCTTGTCCTCATCGTAATCCGGCCGCCACTGGCTGATGAAAGGCTCGACCGGCAAGTAGGGGTGGTGCGGGTCGAAGTAAAGCACGAACAAGAAATATGGCTTACCCTGCCGCTGCAGTTGCTGCAGCTTGGGCAACCAATCCTTGATTTGCAGATCGACCGGATCGCGGGTGCGAAAGCCAAACGCGGTGTAATGATCGAAACCCTGCGCCATGCCGTACTTCTCATGCAGATGGTAATTGCCCGACACGCCGAAGGTTTCGTATCCGGCCGCTTTCATCGCCTCGGCCAAGGTCGTGAACTGCTCGGCCAGTGTGGGCTGATAGTCTACTTTGCTCGCGTCGGAAATCTCGGCTTTCACCACGCCGTGCGACCACGGATACACACCGGTGAACATCGACGCCATCGCCGGGACGGTCCAACTCGACGGCGAATGGGCGGTGACGAAACGCGTCGCCTGCTGGGACCAGCGATCGATATTCGGCGTCACGTTGCGTTCGTAACCGTAGCAACCCGCGTGATCGGCCCGCCACGTGTCGATCACGAATATCACCACCGGCGGCTTCGCCTGCCGCCCGGTCCGGCCCTGTTTCAGGTTTTTGCATCCCGGCAACAGCAACACGACAAGGGCGAATATCGCGATTGTGATCCGGAGAAAAATCGTCCTGTTTCGTTGAGTCAACATCAAACTGCTTTCATTTCGGTTACTGAAGACGTCTTTATGTTTTTAATCTCTTTTTGGCCGTCGCGCCAACGCGGCATCACAAATAACCCAGATTCCGCAATTGTTCGCGTAGCTTGGGGTCGATTTCCTCGCCGGTCGTGCCGGCGGTAAACAGTACGCCCGGATTCGGTCGCTGCTCCCAATGCTTGCGCCACGCGGCGCATTGCTCCTTGTTTTTCTCAGACAGATTGTGCAGCTCATGCGGATCTTCAGCCAGGTCGAACAGCAGTTCGTGATGAAGCTTGCCGTGAAACATCCATTTGGTTTTCGACCCAATGACCGCCGACCACAAGTAGGCAGGATCCCGCGAGATGTGCGCGTAGACCCGCTCGCGCTTCGGTGGTTCGGCGCCCAGGTACGCCGCGAGATCCACGCCATCCAGGTAGGGCGGCTTCTGGGCCCCGGCGGCTGTGGCGATGGTCGGGTACAGATCGATCAAGCTGGTCAGGTTGCCGACCGCGCGGCCCGCGTATTGGCGCTTCGGAAAACGAATTATCAACGGCACGTGCAATTGCTCGGCGTACAAATCGCCGCCGTGGAGCATGTTCTTATGGTCGCCGAAAGCCTCGCCGTGATCCGCGGTGATGATGACCATCATATTGTCATCGCCGGGCAGCATGTCCAACAGCTTGCGGACCGACGCGTCGACTCCCGCAATTTCGGCGTCGTACAGATCGATCAGTAGCTGCATCTTGGCCGGATGATCGTAAAAGTATCCCGAGGTGACCTTGGGAATGAACTGGTCCTTGATCATCGGCTTGACGTCGGCCAACTTGACGCCGGGCCGCCAGTTATCCAGGAAGGGCCGCACCGGCAAATACGGATGGTGCGGGTCGAAATAATGCACGTACAGAAAATACGGCTTGCCGCGCCGATGAAGGCGCCGCAGTTTTTTCGACCACGTTTTAAGCTGCTTGTTGACCGGCTTGCGGTTGGCGAAATTGAACACTTCGTAGTGCTCGAAGCCCTGTGCCATGCCGTATTTGGGGTCCATATGCGTGTTGGCGGTAACGCCGAGGGTTTCGTAGCCCGCTTTCTGCAAGCTCTCGGCAATGGTGAGGAAGGCGTCGCTCATTTTCGCCTGGGTCTTGATGCCCCGCTGGCCGGTGGTTTCCGCGGTCTGAATATCGTGCCGCCACGGGTACACGCCGGCGAACATCGAAGCCATGCTCGGCACCGTCCAACTTGCGGGTGCCTGGCAGTTGTCAAATTGAACGGCATCCTTGGCGAAAAAGTCCAGATTCGGCGTTGTGGGCCGCGTGTAGCCGTAGCTTCCCACGTGGTCGGCGCGCAAGGTGTCGATGACGATCAGCACGACATGGGGCTTGTCCGGCCCCCGCCGCCCAAAGCACGACGCGCCCAGCGCCATGACCAGCGCCAACGCGATAACAAGCAGGCTTCGTGCGTACCAATTCCGCAAACGCTATCCTCCATTCGGGGCCGCGCGCGCGGCCCAACGAAGCGGAAACCTTAACAAATCACGGGCCCTTTGGCGAGTTACCCCGGATACCGCGCGACCCTGTGATATACTGCCGCGAAATCGCCGGGGAATTGGTGAAGAACCAACTACCGGCCGGCTGCTTTCCGCCGGAGGTCGAGAAGATCCATGACCGCAGTTTCGCGCATTATGCCGAAAATCACCGCCGTTAGCGTCCTGCTTTTTCTGCTGCTCGGCCTCGCCGGACCAGCGGTCGCCGCGGACGATATCACGGTGCGCGCTCTCTTCGCCAAAACGCCGAGCGAGGTGCGTCTGCAAGCGCCCGGGCGGCACATCAGCGACGCGGGGGGCGCAACATTGCCCGCCGAGGATTGCCGCATCGTTCTGGCTGGTCCCGAGCGCGGCGTCGTTTGTGGCGAACAACGTCTGACCCGCGCCCCCTTTGTTCTGGCTCAAACCGCCGCCGGCACCACATTCCTCATTCATGTCGGGACTGAAAAACGGCGCTACTCGGGTGCGCTGCGACTGGCCGAGCGCGACCAACGGCTGCGGCTGGAGATCACACTGCCCCTCGACGACTACGTGGCCGGCGTACTGGCCGCCGAAACCGTTCACGATGAAAAAGCCTACTTGGAAGCCCTCGCCGTCGTCGTGCGGCACCATGCCCTGGCGGCCGGCGACCAAGGCCGGCGACCGGTTGCCGACGACACCCGCGTTCAGATGTTCCGCGGCTTGCCCACCGGTCCGCGCGCCAAAAACCTGAGCGACGTCGCTCGCCGCACCGCCGCCTGGACCTTGTCGGTGGACGGCCGGCGCGCGCCGGCTTTTTATCACGCTTGTTGCGGCGGTCGCACCAGACATGTCCGTGACGTGTGGCCCAAACTCGCCTCGTGGAGCCACCTGCATGGCGTGCGGTGCGCCGACGAGGAAGGTCGCGCCTGGTGCCGCGACAACAAGTGGTATCGATGGAATCGCCGTGTGCCGCTGGAGAAGTGGACGGCGTTTTTGCAGTCGAAATTCGGCGCTGCGCGGGCCGAACGCAGGCACGGCAATCCGCTGATCAGCCTCACCGGCGGCGGCAGCGTGCCCGCTTGGCGTTTCCGTATGACCTTGTGTCGCGAGTTGGGATGGAACACCGCGCCGTCGGATGATTTCGCGATCTCCAACCAGGCGCACATTGTGATGCTCGACGGCAAGGGCTTTGGGCACCGGGTCGGGCTCTGTCAGGCCGGGGCGCTCGCGCAGGCTAAGGCGGGTCGCAGCGCCGAGGACATCCTGCATTTTTACTTCCCAGAGGCCAGAATCTGGTGAACAACGGTTACAGGCGAACGCCGTCGAGCCACACTTGGGCGGCTTTCGGACCCAATTTACCAACCACCCGGTAGCGTGATTCGGCAAAAAATGGCGCGTCCGCCGGTCGCTCGAAGCGCACGTCGTGGCCGGGCTTGGCGTGCCAGATCCAAATTCTACCGTCGGAGACGATGAGCGTCGCAAAATGCTGATCGAGCCCCACCAGGTACACACCGTCGCCTTGGCTACGCAGCCAGGTTTCTACTTCCTTGACCGGGCTGTCGGAAAACCGCTTGAGCTTTTGGGGGGCGATCAGCTTTTTCATCGCCGGCTCTGAAGCCAGCATGGCGAAGGGAAATAGGCGTCGCCCGTCGCCCGTGCTTTTGTTGCGGAAATCGAATCCCGCCGCGTAGAGAATTTGGGCAACGAAATATCCGCAGGCAATTTGTCCCTGACCCGGCGTGTCGCTGGCGCCGTTGAAATCCCAGGTCGTGCCCTGCCAGGGCGGCATGGTGTATACGATGAGCAAGTGGGGCAGCAACTTCTCGACCTCGGCCAACGCCGTCGCGCGCTTTTCGGAGCGTAATCGGCCGCGAAGATCGAGGCAACATTGGCGAATTTCCCCGTAGCGCCGGGCGACCTCCGCGCGCTTGGCTTGCTGCTTTTTCAGGCGTATGGAGCGTTTCGATTGCAGATCCCATGCGACCGCGCCCCCAAGCATCAGATGCCGATCCGACAGCGGCTGCAGCCGTTTCGCGAGAATCTTCGCATCCGCATCCGCCAATTGTGGAGGTCGCGGAATGATCGAATGAAGCGGAGCGGCGTTCACGCCGACGAATGCCGGTTTCGCCAGCAGGGCAAAAGCGACAACGAACAAAGCCGCCGCTGTTACTCCGAGGCCGAGTGCCGTTTTTCGCGAAAGGAAAGGCATAGTTGATTGGAGGCTGCCGGGATGAGAAAGTTCCCATTATTACCCACGATATTGCGAACAATGCGGCTCGAAAGGGCCATATTTTGTGCTTGACATTTTTTCTGTGTCAGGCAATATTTGCCGTCCCCGAAGCACGAGGGACTCTGCGGGAATAGCTCAGTGGTAGAGCACCGCCTTGCCAAGGCGGGGGTCGCGGGTTCAACTCCCGTTTCCCGCTCTTTTTTTTGGCGGCGTAGCCAAGTGGTAAGGCAGAGGTCTGCAAAACCTCCACGCACCGGTTCGAATCCGGTCGCCGCCTTTCCCCCCTTTCTTTTCTTCACGAACGTGGTATGGAAATAGTCTACTATTTGTTTGGTAAAAGGGATCGAACCATGAAACACGGCGCGATATTGTTCTTGGTAATGGTTTTCTTATTGGCTGTGTCATGCACGTCGGGTGACGAGAATCTTACCGAAGCGCAGCAGATCGAAAAAGAAGCCAGTCGCATGGAAAACGAAGCCGCGGAGGCCGAAGTAACCGCCGCCGAGTTAACCATCGCCTTTGCTGGTGACGAGGCCAAGGCCGATGAGCGCTACAAAAACCGCGTTATCCTCGTCAAAGGCATTGTGGATAATGTGGGCGTCGACGTGGAGGAGAAACCCTACGTCATGCTCGGCGGCGACGCCGGCCGCGTGCAGGTGATGTTTGCACGCAAGTACCACAAGCAGGCGCTCAATTTGTTACCGGGACAGAATCTGGAAATCAAAGGTCGTTGCGGCGGTCAGTTTGCCAATGTGATCTTGCATACGGCGGTCATCCCGCCCACGGCGCCCTAACGGCTTTTGCCGACGGTTTCGCGCGCCGCGAAGAACAGTTCGTCGTCCAAACCGACGGTACGTCCCTTGTCTTCAACCGGATCGCCGAAGCGTACTAAGTCCAACACCCATAACGCATAAACAATCTGATAGAAGCGCAACACTTCCATCCCGGCGCGCGCGCGCACCTGGGCGGAAATCGATCGCCCATCGGCCGCCTGCAAAATTCGTCTCGCCGCCACGGGCAGGTCGTCAACGTGAGGCGTCGTGGGAATGAGGGGGCGCTGCAAACGGCGCCGCTTTGTGAAAATCATTTCCAACCGGTCGCGGTCGTAGTATTTGGCGATTCCGGTGAAAACAATATCTTTTAGACCCAGGTGCTCGGCCACATGCTCGTTCAAGGGTAGGTCGGTCGGATCGTAGGTCCACGCGGCATCATACCAGCGCCAAGAGAACAGATCGGTCAGCTTGACCGTGATCTGCTGCCGCAGATGCTGATACAATTCCTCTTTGGTGAGCAATCCATGCTCGATCAACCATTCGCCCAAGCGAGTACCGGCGGCAACCGCCGGTTGCGCATCCCGCAAGGCGTCACTGTTGATCCGGCCCGATAAAAGCAGCATACGCCCCAGTGAGATTGCATCGATATAGGAACTCGAGACGCCCTCGATGGCGTCCTTTTTCAGCGAAATCCGCAACCAGTGCTCGTGACGTTCAATGACGAGTTGACCCCGACCGCGTCGCCCGGCCAACACCAAAACCCGAGCGACGGGTAGCTCCGCGAAAGTTCCTCCGCCCTCGGGTAGGGAGCGCGTGCTTTCGATTTCGCCGCTCTCGACCGGTCGCGACCGGTCCCTCACGCGGGCCCCGATCCACAACTGCACAGCTTTGGCCAGCGTGCTTTCGTCGACGGGCTTGTGCAGCCAACCCTGCGGGCCTTCAGGACCCAGATGGGCGCGATAGTGCTCAGCCTGGAATGCCGTGGCCAGCATCAGCACCGGTAATTTAGCCGTGCGCGGCATGTCGCGCAGGCGGCTGGCGAGCTCGACGCCGGTGCCGTCGGCCAAATGGAAATCGATCAAGACGAGCGAGGGGGTGTATTGCTCGATCTTGGCCAGGGCCTCGGCCATGCTCACGGCTGCTTCGGCGCGAAAGCGGCGTTTTCGCAACATCCGACATAGTTCTTGGGCGGTCGGACCGTCGCCGGACACGCACAAGATCCCGCGCAAAGGAGAGTGAGGCGGCCTGTATGACCGTTGTATGCTCATGTGCTGCCATCATAATCATTTCGCACTGGTTCTCAAAGAAGAAAATCTTGATAACCGTGCCTCGTTGCAACCCCGCGCCGTTCTGCCGGAGGCCCATACGCTCACTAATCTAGTATAATCAAACAGTTATGGCGGTAGACGAGCGTCCGCTCAAACGGCGGCTTACAGCCCTCTAGCGAGTTCCGCAGGTGGCCGGTAACGACAAAACAAATGGCGTTTTCGGTAAAAAAAGGCGAGCCCGGCGGCCCGCCTTTGTCAGTTGCTCGGTTTTGCTTAGACGTAGAAGAGGCGCTCCAGCAGGTCAATGATGCGGTTGGAATACCCCCACTCGTTGTCGTACCAACTCGATACCTTCACCCAATTACCGTTCAGGGTTTGGGTCAGCAGCGAATCGAAAACCGACGAGTGCGGATTGTCAATGATATCCACCGACACGATGGGGTCGGTCGTATACTGCAAAATGCCCCGCAGATCGGTCATTGAAGCCTGCTTCATCGCGTTGTTGATCGACCGAACCGACGCCTTCTTACGCAACTCGACCACTAAATCGACTACGGAACCGTCGGCCACAGGCACGCGGTAAGCCATGCCCTGCAGCTTGCCTTCCAGCTCCGGAATGACCTGGCCGATCGCTTTGGCCGCGCCGGTCGTCGTGGGGATGATCGACTGCACCGCCGCGCGGGCCCGCCGCGGGTCCTTGTGGGGGAAGTCCAGCAAACGCTGGTCGTTGGTGTAGGCGTGCACCGTGACCATGTAACCGCGCATTATGCCCCAGTTGTCGTTGAGTACCTTGACCACGGGGGCGGCGCAGTTGGTTGTGCAGGAAGCGTTGGACACCAATTTCATGCCGCTGTGGAGCATGTCGCTGTTGACGCCCATGACGATTGTCGCGTCCAGCGCGTCCTTAGGCGGAACCGCCAACACGACCTTCTTGGCGCCGGCCCTCAGGTGTCCTTCGAGCTGGTCGCGCGTGCGAAACACGCCCGTGGAATCGATGACCACGTCCACGCCGAGTTCTTTCCAGGGCAGCCGGGCGGGGTTTTTGACCGCCGTGAGGCGAATTCGATTGCCGCCGACCACCAAATACTTGCCGTCCAGCGCGATGTTTTCGTGAAACACGCCGTGAATCGAGTCGTATTTGAACGAAAGGCGCAGTTTCTCGGGGTTGGTTAAATCATTAATGCCGACGAATTCCAGGTCGACGTTTCGCTGCAGGGCGGTCCGTAGAACGGAGCGCCCGACACGACCGAATCCGTTAATCGCTACGCGCAGTGCCATCGGGTGTCTCCTTTCAAGACCAAACGTTTTTGCCGAGGCCGTCGAGTTTCAACAAGACATCGATCACGCGGTTGGCGTAACCGATCTCGTTGTCGAACCAGGCCGCCACTTTCAAAAGGCTTTCATCGACCGCTTGGGTCAACGCCGAGTCGAAAATCGCCGAATAGGGGCTGCCGACCACATCCACGGACACCAGCGGATCGGTGGTGTACTCCAAGACGTTACGCAGCGCCCGGCTTCGGGCCGCCTTTTCGAATACTTTATTGATGGCTTCGACCGTTGTCGGTTTGCCCGTCTGGAACGTCAAATCGACAATCGAGCCGTCGGGAACCGGCACCCGATGCGCACCGGTGAACACCCGGCCCTTGAGGTGCGGCAGGATGCGTTCGATCGCCGTGCCCGCGTTGGTGGAGGTCGGAATGATCGACAAGCCCGCCGCCCGGCCGCGCCGCACATCCTCGTGCGGATAGTCCAGCAAGCGCTGGTCGCTCGTGTAAGCGTGCACGGTCGAGAGGTACAGGGTCTCGATGCCGAAATGCTCGTCGAGCAATTTGACAAGAGGTCCGGCCGCATTGCTCGTGCAACTGCCGGCGCTGATGACCTTCTCGCGGCCGGTCAGGCCGTCTTCGTTGACGCCCATGATGACCGAATAGTCGGGGTCGTACGCCTTGGGAGGCGGATATATGAGGACTTTTTTCGCCCCGGCCTTGAAATGGGCGGCCAACTGTTTCTGCGTCGGAAACGCCCCGGTGGTGTCGATGACTACGTCGACGCCCATTTCTTTCAAGGGAAGTTTGGCGTTGTCACGCTCGCCGAGAATACGGATGTGGTCCGTCCCGAAGACGAGCACATGATGACCCTTGTCATCCTTGGTGATCTTCACTTGCTTTTTCGGATAGGCCCCGTGCACCGAGTCGAATCGCAGGTTCGCAACAAGCAGGGCGGGATCGGCCAGGTCATTGATCAGCGTGAAATTGAACGGCACCTTGCGGCGCTTCGCCTCACGCAAAATGGCGCGTCCCGTTCGGCCGAAGCCGTTGAGAGCTACTCGAATCGCCATGTTCTCCTCCAATTACAAGTGTGAACTCGCAGCATATATAGAGTTAAGGCGGCTTCCGCAAGGGTCAAGCAATCCGCCATGGATAAATTCTCGAAAAAAAAGCGTCCTGCGGCCGCGAAGTGGCCGAAGAAATACCACTTCGGATTCTACGGCAAAAAAAGAAGGAGTTGTACTTGCTTTCCCGAATAGCATTATTACTATATCAATATAAACGAATATAACTGGGTAAACCCCGTTATTTTGGGAAAGGGAACGGCAATGGACATCAAAGTGAGCTTTGGCGGTAACAAGAAAGTTGACGCCCAGATCAACGGCTACAAAATTTCGACCGATCAGCCGACGCAAGCCGGCGGCAACAGCACGGCCCCGGCGCCCTACGAGTTGTTCCTGGCATCGTTGGGCACCTGCGCGGGAATCTACGTGCTCGGCTTTTTACAGAGCCGAAATTTGCCGATCGAGGGAGCGGAGCTCATTCAGAAACACGCTTTCGATCCGACCACTTCCCGATTGAGCGGCGTAGAACTGCAGATCCAATTACCACCGGAAATCCCCGAGAAATATCATGGCGCCATCGCCCGCGCCGCGGGCATGTGCGCGGTGAAAAAAGCACTAGCCGATCCACCGAACATCGGCGTCACCATTGCGACTTAAACCACGTCATTGAACTCCTCCTCCTGTTTTCGCGGTCGGGGCGGGCTTCACGGCCCGCCCCTGCCGGTTTTTAACCTTGCCTGGGCTCGCGAAGCGACCAACGGGAGCGGTCGTGGGTGCAACAACGTCGTCGGGTGCAGGCGGTCTTTGCGCCGGGCCTTGCCCAGGCTCGCCGAGCGACCGGCGGGAGCGTTCGGTGATGCAGTGACGTCGTCGGGCGCAGGCGGTTTTGGGTCCAGGCTCAGCCTGGCCCGGTCAGTCGAGTTTGAAGCGGATGGATTGGACGACCCAGGCGGAAACGGCCTTGCCTTTGAACATGGGTGTGGCGAATTTCCATTGCATGACGGCGGCGACGGCGGCCTCTTCGAAGCCGAGCCCTTTGGGGGCGGAAAGTACTTTGACGTTTTTAACTTGGCCGCTTTTCGTAACCAGGAAGCGTAAGCGTACGACGCCTTGTCGGCCGGCCCGCTTGGCCAGCAGCGGGTATTGAGGTTTGACGAATCGCAGGATCTTCGGCGCCTTGTCCAGTTGCGAGGCGTTGACCGTTTGCGGTACGGGAACCGGCGTGTCCTGGATGACGGGGGCGGATTGAATCGTCGCCGGTTCGGTGGCGTTGAGGTCTTCGGCAATCGGCGCTTTGGTAGGTTCCGGGGGCGGCGTCGGTTCTTTTTTCGGCGGTGGTGTCGGGGTGGGTTTCGGCGTTGGCTCCGGCGTGGGCTTGGGCACTTCGATTTTGATGAAGTCGACGGGAATAATTTTCGCGAGGTCGAAATCGCCCCGCGCCGCCAGGGCCAGCAGCCCGGCGAACACGATCAGGTTCAGCGCCAGCGAAACGATAACGCCTATGAAAAGCCGCTTGCGCACCACCTGCCTCCGCTACGGCGCCGGCGCCTCGACCTCGAGCTTTTCAGCAATGGAGATCTTTTTCGCGCCGGCCTGTTTAGCGGTATCCAAAGCCGTGATCACCCATTGGGTGATGCTTTTTTTATCGGCCAGAATAATCACGTTGGTTTCCGGATACTCTTTGAGTCGATTCTTCACCTTGGTATAGATGCCGCCTTCGTCGACCTTCTCGCCTTCGCACCAGAATTCGCCCTGCTCGGTGACGGCGACCAGCAGGTTTTGATCCAGCATCACGTCGGCCTTTTTGGCGACAGGTTTTTTCACCGTCACGCCGGTTTCTTTGGTGAAGGTGGTCGTGACCATGAAGAAAATCAGCAGCAGGAAGATGCAGTCGATCAGGGGCGCGATCGACAGCTCCGGCGGCTTGCGCTCGAGTTTGAACAGGGTCTGTTGCAGCATCGTTTACGCCCCGTTGTTTCCTTGGTCTTTCAGGCCGGCCAAAAGGCGGGTTGCGTTCTTTTCCATTTCGTTGAGGTAGCGATCGATCCGCGCGGCCAGGAACGTGTGGAAAAGCAAAATCGGAATCGCGAAGATCAGGCCGGTTTGCGTGGTGATCAGCGCCTCGCTGATGCCGCCGGCCAGGGCTTTCGGGTCGCCCGTACCTTTGACCGTGATGACTTCGAAGGTCTTGATCATTCCCGTGACCGTACCCAGCAAGCCCATGATCGGCATGATTGTGCCGATCGTGCCGATGGCCGACATGAAGCGGTTGAGCGCGGGCATTTCATCCAGCGCCTGTTCCTGCATGGCTTCACGAATGGCCTGTTTACCGCGTTCCAGCGACCCCAGAGCTCCGGCCATCATCCGTGCGATTGCGCCGTCATGCTTTTTGGCCAGCGTGTGGGCGTCGACGCGATTACCCGCGTCCCACAGGCGGAAAAAATCGACCGAGAACTGCGTGCTGCCCTTGTTGATTTGGCGCAGGTAGAGGTAACGCTCCACAATCAACACGATGACCACAAAGGCCAACAGGATCATGGGAATCATCACCGGTCCGCCTTTGACGATGAACTCAAGCAGGCGCACGGCGAAACCAGGATCCGCTACCGCTTCGCTCAGTGGCGTAACCGCTTCGGCCAAGGGTGTGGCCAGGGGGGTGGCGGTAAGCGCGGGCGTCACATCCCCCGGAATGGGACTGGCGGCCGGAGTGGGAGAGGCCTGGGAAATCGTCGCTAAGACCTGAAACACGAATGCATTCACGAGCCGGTCTCCTTCATGGGCTATCGGCGAAAAGCCGCGCCAGAATGACAGAATCGCAACCTTGTGGCAAGCGCGTAGGGCAATGAAACCAACTGGTTAGGATTCTGTTTGACGCGAAAGGAAGCTACGGTTCGACCAGCGTGAGGTTCTGGGTTGTCGCCGTTCCCGCAATAATTGTCGTGGCCTGGAAGGGCGCGTGTACGGCGTCGATGGTTTCGTTGAAGACGCCGTCCTCGTCAGCGATATCGAGAAAAGCGAACACGAAATAGTCGCCGGGGGCGACTTCCGCTGCATCCAGGTCCCATTCGTAGTCGAAGGGGAAGCCTTGCTCCGGCACGGTTTGTTGCACGAACGCGACGGGCACCGCCGCGCCGGGGAGCCATTCGGTGAAGAGCAGAATCCACACCGGCCGACCGGCCAGGTCGGTGGATTCGCCGTAGAAACCAATTTCGCCCACGAGCGTGGTCGCCTCGGCAATTGTATCGTCATCGCCGACGGTGTCGTCGTCGGTCGGCTCTTCATAAGCAGTCAAGGAAAAGGGTAGGTCCAGGTCGTCGCTGGCCTCGCCGCAGCGGTCGACGAGTTGCAGGGTCAACGTGTGCGAGCCCACACCGGCGGCCGTCAGGTCGAAACCCAGCACCTGTTTGTCGGCGGCGCCGTCACAGGGAATATCGGTGGGAATAATGTTTTCCTGCGGCGTCTCGTCGTCGACGACGAAGCGAACGCGACCGCCGCCCAGGTTGCACTCGGCGTCTTCGTAGGTGAGGAACACTTGGACGCCGGTGTATTCGGCAAAGGTGGGCGGTGCGGTCAAGGTTTCGTTGCTCGCATACCAAATCGCCGCCGTGAGGGTTGGCGCGGTGTTGTTGTCGCAAGCGCCGGCATCGTCGTCGTCGCCGGCAACGATCGGCTCGTCGTCATCGTCGTCGCCGCAACGTCCCGCCGTCATCATGGCGGCGAGCAACAGAACCAGCATCACCAACGTCAACCGTTTCATTTCCCCTCCCGGGTGTTTTCGCGCTGATTGTAGAACCGCGCCAAGTGCGATACAACACCGCCCATGCACGACGCCGATCGACCGCTGATTTCACCGACAACCACCACCAAGCTGCGACGGGCTGTCACACCGCGTGTCGTACTCGTCCCGCTGCGCAAGCACTTGCAGGGCTACCTGGCTCATCTCGGTGTCGACCGCCGGCGGGCGCGAAACTTCGGAGAATCACGTTACTACGAACCGCCGACACCCGGCGCGGCCGGCGTCATCGGGCCGTTTTTGGGCGCGCCCCACGCGGCCGTCGTCGCCGAAGAGGCCGTTGCGCTAGGGGCCAAGGAGCTACTCTTTTTCGGCCTGGCCGGCGCGCTGGACGACTCCCTGCGTTTCGGCGATTTGTGTTTGGTCGAATCGGCCCACGCCGACGAGGGCGTTTCGCCGACCTACTTTCCCGGCGAGCGCGATTTCGCCGCCGACCCGGAACTTCTCGACCGCCTGAAGGCGCACTTCGAACAGTGCGGCCTCGCGACCCAACGTCAAAAAGTATGGACCACCGGCACGCTTTTTTACGAAACGCCCGCGCGCGTCGCGACGTATCGGGAAAAGGGTTGCTCGCTGGTGGAAATGGAAATTTCGGCCCTCTACGCCGTCGCCCGTTTGCGCAAAGTTCGCGCCGCGGCGGTGGTCGTGGTTAGTGACAACGTGGGGAGCGGCCGTTGGCGGCCGGGCTTTATGCGCCCGCGCTACCGGCGGCAACTGCATCGCGCCCTTGGGGCGCTGGCGAGTTTTGGACACCATGATTGAGTTTCAACGCGAGATCGTCACGGCCCGTTTCGGCGACCCCCGGCGTGAATTCGCCATGGTGGAACTGCCGACGGAGATCCGCATCTGCCCGCTGACCGGTCACCGTACGCGCATCACGCCGCCACGGGTGGTCGGCAAAAACCTTCGCTCGACGGCGTGGCCCGATTTATCCGAACCGATCGCGGCCAGCTACGAAGACTGTCCGTTTTGCCCCGACGTGATTGACCAACGCGCCTGCGCCCTGGATGAAGAGCGCTTCGGCGTTCGTTTCATGCGACGCGGCAAGGCGTTTCTGTTCCCCAACATCGCCCCTTACGGCCCGTACAGCGTGGTGACGGTGATCGGCCCGCAGCACTACACAGAGGTGGGCGATTACGACGCCGACGAATTGCTCGACGCCGTGCTGCTCAGCCGCGATTACCTGCTGAAGATTCGCGCCGCCGACCCCGCCATGCGCATGGGCGTGATCACCCAAAACCACCTGCCGGCCAGCGGCGGCACCCTCGTGCATCCGCACCTGCAAGTGCAGGCCGACGCGCAGGGCCCCACGTTCACCGAGACCTTGCGCCGCTGCCAAATCGAAGCCGCCGTGCGTCACGATCGGCCCTTTTGGCCGTTGTTGGTGGAAACCGAGCGCCGCCTCGGCGAGCGCTACGTGGGCCGCACCGGTTCCTGGGACTGGCTGCACATGTGGGCGCCGCAGGGTTATTTGGAAACGTGGGGCGTGGCGCCTGTGCCCGCGTCGTTTGATGCCCTCACCGACGAGTTGGCCGCCGAGATGATCGACGGCCTGCTGCGCCTGCAGCGTTGGTACCGTGACTTGAACCGCAACAGCTTCAACCTAGCCGTGTATCTTTCCGAGCCGGCGCACGACGACGTGCATTTGACGTGCCGTCTGCTGGCGCGGGGCAACTGGGACCGCTTCGCGCGCAATGACCGCTCCTTTTTCGAGGTCGTGCTGGGCGAGCAAGTAATGGACCAGCGCCCCGAGGATTGGGCGAAAGACTCGCGCACCTACTTTAACGAATCGCCGTAACGCCTTTTGCTCGGCGGCGGCGTAGGCTAAGCTGCCGCCATGCGATTACGCCTGGACAAACGGCGGCGCGGCGACGCCAAGCAAATAGGAAAAGCCAAGAGCGGCAAGCCCACCAGCGGTGACCCGCGTTGGGATCACTTTGCCCAGCGTGCCAAAGACGAAGGCTACGCCTCGCGCGCCGTGTATAAGCTGGCGGAAATCGACCGCCGCGTCTCCCTGTTCGTCCCAGGGGCGCGGGTGCTCGACCTGGGCTGCGCTCCGGGCGGTTGGCTCCAATACGCCGCGCAAAAAGTGACGGCATCGGGCCGAGTTGTCGGTATTGATCTCCGGCCGACCGACGTGCAGGCGCCGCAAGTTCGCACGATCGTCGGCGATCTTCTCGAAGGCGTGGATCTGGGCGAGGAAACCAAGCCCTTTGACGTTGTGTTATCCGACATGGCGCCGGATACCACGGGCGTGCGCAATGTCGACCAGGCGCGGAGCGCCGAATTGGCGCGGTTGGCTTTCCAGTGGGCGCTGCGCTTGGGCGCGCCGGGCTCGGCTTTTGTGACCAAGATTTTCCAGGGGCCGGATTTCGAGGCGTTGCTTCGCGATGTGAAAGACGCCTACGAGAAAGTGCGGTGCGTACGACCTGAGGCGACGCGCAAGGAAAGCATCGAAGTGTTCATCGTCGCGCTGAAGAAAAAGGC
This sequence comes from Candidatus Lernaella stagnicola, assembly GCA_030765525.1. Taxonomy (NCBI): domain Bacteria; phylum Candidatus Lernaellota; class Candidatus Lernaellaia; order Candidatus Lernaellales; family Candidatus Lernaellaceae; genus Candidatus Lernaella; species Candidatus Lernaella stagnicola. Next base: position 341,956 of record JAVCCK010000010.1, on the reverse strand, counting down.
GCTTTAGCGGCGTAAGGCAAAAGCCCGGCCAACATCCGTTTCGCCCGGACCATTCTTATCTTTTTGGCGGAGGTCGCCCTGTCGATCGAGGATCGCCCGCTCAGCGTCCACGGCATTAACACGCGATGGTTTCTCGTCCCCGCAATTGCGCTCTTGATCGCGATGGATATCCTGCTTCTCACGCCACGGCTTTTTCCGAACCTTGCCGAAATAAACTGGGACGAATCGTTTTACATTTCCAACGGCCGTGCCCTTGCCGAACTCGAGTGGGTCGCACCGGCAGAGAATCCGCTCACCGGCTTCTTATACGTCGCGCCGTACGCCGGATTGAAACAAGACGTTTTCTGGCTGCTCAAAGCGGCCACCGTCGGCCGTTTCGTGATGCTGTTTTTGCTTTGGGGAGGCTGCCTGCTTTTCGCCGCCCATTACCGCAAAACAATTTCGCCCCTCGTCTTTCCCGTGTTGTTCGTGGCGTTGGCGCCTTCGGCCGTGCTTCTCAACAACTCCAGCGACGGCCTCTTTGCCGCTTTTGCCGCTCTTGCGCTGGTGTTCGTTCTTGACGCCGCGCGCACCGGGCGATGGAAAGCGGTCGCGGCGGCCTCGGTGTTGGTGTCTTTGGCCGCGTTGTCCCGCAACGACGGGCTCGTCTTGTTTGTGTTGTTTTTCGCGATGTCGTTGTGGATTGGTTTCCGCCGCAAAAAACTTCTTGGATTCGTCGTCGCCTCGCTCGTGCCCTTTTTGTTGATTGTCGGTCAGTATCTTGCCTGCTACGGCGTGGTGACGGGCGATTTCCATTGGCATTTGAAGGAACGCGCCTATTTGGCGTTTACGCAGGGCGAGGGTTTCGTTTTCGCCGACGAGGTTGGGGCCGATTTCGTGCCCGTAGCCGGTATGCGCGCGTCCGAATCGCTTTACGGATCACCGGCCGCGAACGATCACTCCATCATGAAAGCGATTTCCCACAATCCGCGGGCCTTCCTTCGGCGGCTCGGCCGCACAATCGCCACGCTGCCCGCCAAAATTTCGGACGCTTACGGCTCGGAGAAAGCGCCGTTGCTCATTTTGCTCGCGTTGATTGGGGCGTGGTCGTTGGTCCAAGGCGGCCGGCGTACCGAATTGTATTTGCTGGCGCTGTGGCCGGCCTATTTGCTGGCGTACTTCATTACTTTCTTCCGAGCCGAATACCTCGCTTTTTCGTTTTCGTCGCTGCTGGCGTTGGCCGCCGTCGGCCTGCAAACCTGCTTGAGCGGAAAAGCGAGTCGCCGGATGCTGCAGGGCTTCTTGGTGATCGTGCTCGCGATTTGCCTGGGAGCATTGATCGCCGGGAGCATGGCGCTGCTCTTGTTGACGAGCGGCTTTTTCGCCTCCGTGCTCGCGGCGGGCCTCTTGGTGACCAGAGGGTACGCGCGCGCGGCGGCGTTGGTTTTCCTGCCTCTTTTCGTGGCGGCGGTACTCATTCCCGGCATTCATGTGAAATGCCGTGCGCTGGGGGGATCACCCGACGAAGCGTCCATGGCGTTTCTGCGGGCGCATTTCGGCGCGAACCAAGCGATCGCGGCTTTCTCACCGACCGTGGTTGTGGGTGCGCTGCAGAGCTACCGGGATATGTCGAGCCTGCAAACCGACGAGGGTTGGAACGCCGAAAGCCTGCGGAATTGGCTGGCGAAGTACGGCGTCGACGCTGTTTACGTCGATGGCGAATTGATGAAATTCAAGCCGCGCTTGTGGCGCAGCATCGAGAAGGGGGAGGGCGCTTTCCTTACCAAGGCCTTCGTTGCCGATGGCGGGATTCACCGCGTGTTTGTCGTTGATCTCGACGAGTGAATAAACGGGAAGGCTCGCTTAACGGGCCGGAAACGCCAAACGCTTCACCCAAATATTCATGTCCTCGAATTGGCCGAAAATGTCGCAGTTGTTGATCAGGCGGCCCGAAAACTCGTATCCGAGGCGGTAGAACACACTGTTCATACCCACACTCATCGCCCTTGCGAGGGTATAGGCGGTTTGCACGCCTTGCTGCCGCAGATCGTCCTCCAAATTCAGGAGGATATGTTTCATCAAGCCCTTTCCTTGCATGGCCGGATCAGTGGCGCAATCGGTCATCTCGGCGTTGCCGTGCTTGCCGCTGATATCCGCGCTGGCCGCGGCAGCAGCCGCGCCGTTCTTTAACGCCAGGCAATAGATGGACTTACGATCCATGGTGGCCTTGATGTAATCCGGATTGGTTAGCGGAGATGGATAGGTTTCAAACACGCTGCGGTAAATTTGAACCAAAGCCGGGATGTGCTCGAGTTTGGCGCGGGTGATTACCACGTCCGAATCAAGGGGTGGGAGCTCGCGTTTGGGCCGCTCGCCGTAGATCAGGTTTTCAATTAATTCGGCTTCTTTGACCAGCGCGTCGCTGCTTGCTCGTTCCAGCGACGAAAAGCGTGACAGTACGTAAGCGTCTTCGCCGTGGAAATAGTAACGCAGGACGCCTTCCATCATGTAGCCGTGCGATAGGAAGATTTGGAAATCTTTCAGCCGAGCCTTGATGAACACCTTGTCAAAGCTGTTTGCCTCGGCCAGATGGGCCATGCGTTTGATCATCCCCGAATAATCCTCGGCTTCGTAGTCGAGGACCTTCAAACGCCGGTTGTAGTAATCGAAAAAGACGCGCAGCGAATAGCCGTCTCCTTCGATCTCGAAATCGAGTCCGTAGACGGTGCCGACTACCGTGGTTCTCACGCCTTTGTCCAGCGTGAATTGGACCATTCCCATTTGCTTGTCCGTCGGTTCTAGGCCACCCCATTCATCGGATATCGCACTGCCGTTTTCGTCGTCGGCGACAACCGACGGCGTGGTTAACGCCGCCTTGTCGCTCTCTAACTCGGTTTTACTCGCACTCATTTGTTTTGCTCCTTTGGATATTTAATATTTGAGGGGCCTCTGCATCATGCCGGCCGCTCGGGGTGCGCGCCTCAAATGCTTGGCGGTCGGCCGCTGTCATCGACGCGATCTCGGATTCGATGGAGACGATAAACAGGCGACGCATTCTGGCGGGCATGATGTCCAGCATTTCCAGAACGACTTTCGCGCCGGCCAAGTTCACGCGACGCACCGAGACCAAATAATGTACCAGGGTCAATCGCTCCACATCTCGCTTCGAATAAAGGCGCCGATTGCCCTCCGAACGGGCCGGAAGCACAAGCCCATTCGTTTCGTAAACCCTCAATTTCTTTTGCGAAACACCGATAATATCGGCAACCGTACCAATCGGAAACAACCCCTTTTCGGGATCAGAAATCCGCATGTTTTACCCCCAAAACGGATACATTAATTTCCTACGCAGTGGTAATTTTCTTGCCTAATTTTAGGGAAAAGCAACGGGTTTGGCAAGGCTGGTCGGAATCGGCGGTCTTGGTTAGCCGTCTTAGTTCGTCACAGATGGCGCTCGACGCCGGGCTTGCAGAGCCACGACGAGCAGATACGTCACCCCGGCCAGCACGATAATCGTCGCTCCGGCCGGCAGGTCCGGCCCGTAACTTACCGCCAACCCGCCCGTGGTCAACGCCATGCTCGTGACCGTGGCCAGCGCCATGGTCTGGGCCAGGGTTCGCGTAAAGGCCCCGGCGATTGCCACGGGTAACGTCAGCAAGGCGATCACCAGGATAATGCCGACAACCGACACGAGCAGCACGACGGTCACCGCGGTGAGGCACAGCAGCAGCAGGTAGAAGAAATCGACCGGTACCCCGCGCAACCGGGCGAACTCGCGATCGAAAATGATGGCGATGAAGTGGTTGTAAAACCCCAGGCCCACCGCGACGACCAAGACATCCAGCGCGGCGATCAGCCACAGTTCCCGCGGCGAAACCATCAGGATGTTGCCGAACAAGTAGCTCATCAGATCCTGATCGTATCCGGGCGTGCGGGCGATGAACAAAATGCCCACCGCCATACCCAAGGCCCACAGCGCGCCGATGGCCGTGTCCTCGCGCTGCTTGGCCCGCAGACTAATCACGCCGATGATCAACGCCGCCAGCAGCCCGGCGATCAACGCGCCCAAGTAGGGATGAAACCATTCCCAGCCGTGTACTTTTTGCAGGTAGCGCGCCACGCCCAGCCCGCCGAGCACCGAGTGCGCGATGCCCCCGGCCAGGTAGGTGATCCGCCGCGTCACCACGTACGTGCCCACAATGCCGCACGCCACGCTGGCCAGCAGCCCGGTCAATAAGGCGTACTGCAAAAACGGATACTGGGCGACATCGGCCAGAAAAGTCATTGGCAACAGCCTTCTTCGTCGTCACCGGTCGATGAATCGATGTGATCGTGGCGGACGATACGCTGGCGCGCCCCCATCAGGCTGCCGATCATCTCGGGCGGCAACTCGCCGGTCGGGTGGACGACAACGTTCCGGTTGACGCAGATCGCGCTGCGCACGTACTCGGAAACAAACGACAGGTCATGCGACACCACCACGACGGTGAGCCGCTCGTTGAGCCGCTTGAGCATCTCGTAAAAGCTTTGCTCGACTCCCGGATCCAGATTCGCCGTGGGCTCGTCCAACAGCAGCAGACGCGGCTTGGCCACCAAGGCCCGGGCAATCAGCACCCGCCGCCGCTGCCCGCCGGACAAGTTCGCGAAAGAGCGATCCGCCAACTCGGCCAACTTCACATCCCGCAGCGCGTCGATGGCCGCCGCCCGGTTCGCCGCCGTGTATCGCCCAAACCATCGATGCTGGCTCAAGCACCCGGTCATCACGACATCGCGCACCGTGATCGGAAACGCCGGGTCCAAATCCACGGACTGGGGCATGTAACCGATTGCCTGCCGCGCCGCCCCCGGCTCTTGCCCAAGCACGCGAATGACGCCCTGTTGCGGTTGCAGCAACCCCAGCAGAAGCTTGAGCAGGGTGGTCTTCCCCCCGCCGTTGGGCCCCACGACGCCGGCGAAATCGCCTTCATGGACCGCCAAATGCGCACCGGTGAAGACGGCATCATCGTTGTAGGCGAAATGCAGGTTTTCCACGACGATGGCGGGTGTGGTCGTCACGGTCGCTCCGAATCTCCCAGCGCTTCTTCGATTCGCCGGGCCATGGCCTCCAGGTTCGTCAGGTAGTCCTCCGCCAGCGGGTCCATGGGCACGACCGCCCCGTCGATAGATTGCGCGATCGTGTGCACGGCGCTGGAGGCGAATTGCGGTTGGACGAAGACAATACGGATGTTTTCCGCCCGGGCCCAGTCCACCCAACGAGCGATTTGCCGCGGCCCCGGACTCTTGCCGCTCGCTTCCACCGCGATCTGCACCAAGCCGTAGGAGTCGCCGAAATATCCGTAGGAGGGGTGAAACACCATGAATGAGCGTCCGCGGAACGGGGCCAGCACGCGGCCGATACGGGCGTCCACTTCGTCCAAATCGCGCTCGAACGCCGCCAGGTTGGCGCGAAACGTCGCCGCCGCCGCCGGGCGCAATTCACTGAGACTTTCGGCGATGGTGCGAGCCTGAACTTTCACGCGTTTCGGGTCCAGCCAAATATGCGGATCCATCCCGGCGTGGTCGTGGCCGTCATCGTGGCCGTGATCCTCCTCCATCGCCAGCAACTTCACGCCGCGGCGCGTGTCGACGATCCGCAGGTTGGGGCACACCGTCGGGATCTTCGTCATCAAGCGGTTTTCGAAAGGGACGCCGATACGAAAGAGCACCGCCGCCCGCGAGAGCCTCGCCATCTGTGCCGGAGTCGGGTCATAAGTGGCCGGCGACCGGCCGGGCCCAACCAACACCGCGACGCTGACTTCTTCGCCGCCGACGCGTTCCACGAAATACTTTTGCGGCACGATGCTGACAAACACCTCGAGCGGCGCAGCCGCGGCATTCGCGACCCCAAGGCACAGCAAAAGCGCCATAACACTCCATATCGCCGCTTTTTGGGTCATTTTGCCCCCTAATTGATACCATCCTATCAATATTGATACGCCCCAAATATTGCAACCGAATTCACATCCGTCAAGCTTGCCGCCGCTAAATCACCCAACGAACGGCCCTCGAAAGCGATCCGCACGTTTTTTGTTTGACCGAACCGGCTTCGCTGGGTATACATGCGGCAGGGTTCCCGCACTATGCAACAACCGGCCGTATCCATCATCGTTCCGTTCTACAACGCCGAGGGCACCCTCGGCCGTTGCCTCGACAGTATTAAGCGCTGTGATTCCGAGAATCTGGAGATCATCGCCGTCGATGACGGCAGCACCGACGACTCGGCCCGGCTGGCCCGGGAACGCGATGTCACGCTCCTGACCATGGAACGCCAGTCCGGCGCCGCCGCCGCCCGCAATCACGCCGTGACCGCCGCTGCGGGCGATATCCTTGTGTTCATCGATGCCGATGTCCTTGTGCCGCCCGGGTTGATCGCGGCGATGATGGATCGCTTCGCCTACGATTCCGAGCTGGACGCCATATTTGGGGCGTATACGATTTTTCCCGAAGCGGACAATTTTGCCTCCGTATACAAGAATTTAGTCCATCATTTCACACACTTGACCAGCAAACGGGAGGCGATCACGTTTTGGTGTGGTTGCGGGGCTGTGCGCCGCGAGGCCTTCCAGCAAATCGGCGGATTCGACCAAAGTTACACCGCCGCCAGCGTGGAAGATATCGAACTCGGCTACCGGTTGCACAAAAACGGCGCAACCATTCGCCTCGACCCCTCCCTTCGCGTCTGCCACGCCAAAAAATACAGCCTGTCGAGCCTGATTCGCTCCGACCTGTTCGACCGCGCCATACCCTGGACCAAGCTGATGGCGCGCGAAAACATCTTCAACCTCGACCTCAACCTCAAGATCGGCAATGTTGTCTCAGGTATCTTGATCGCCCTGTTTTTGCCCGTGGCCCTCACGACCTTGTGGGTGCTGCCGGTCACGCTGTCCGCTCCCTTTGTTCTGGTGGTTTTGGTCGTCTACGTGATGCTTAACGTCCGCATCTGGTGGTACGTGTTTCGCGTCAAAGGTCTTGTTTTTTCAGCGTTGTTTCTTATTATGATCAGCATCACGTACTTCTACAGCGTGATGGGCTTCGGCCTTGGATTGTGGATGTATTTATCCGAAAAGCGTAAGCATCCGGCCGCCGCGGGCGACTAAGAAAGACCATGAGCAACACACCCGAATTGATGGAAGAAGGAATCGTACTCGACTTGCAGGGCCCCTTGGCTACCGTCGAGGTCCGGCAAGGCGGCTGCGCGGCCTCGTGCGGCGCCGGTTGCATATGCGCCGCCGACGCCCAGCAAAAAGTCATCATCGTCCAAGCCATCAACCGCGCCTCAGCTCAGGCCGGACAACGCGTGCGCCTGGCCATGCACCCCAACCGCGTATTGGGATTAGCCGCGCTGGCCTACCTCTTTCCCCTCGTCCTACTTTTCGCCGGCGCACTTGCGGGCCCGACGCTTTTCGCCGCGCTCGGCTTTTCTCTCGCCGTGGACCCGGCCCGCGCCATCACCGCAATCGTCGGCCTCGTCCTCGGTTTCGTGTTCCTCAAACTGATCTTTTCCCGCGTCAAACCCGACGGCAGCTTCACCCCCATCATCATCGAAACACTTTAAAGACCGAGTGCGCCCGGCGACGGTGCTGCATCAGCGACCGGCGTCTTCGCCGCCTCTGCGAGCCTCACACAAAACCGTGGGGGCGACTTTAGTCGCGATCGGACAAGGTACGGTGCTAAAACCGATTGCGTCTGACGACGTCGTTGCCACATCGACCGGCGTCCTCGCCGCCTCGGCGAGCCTCACACAAAACCGTAGGAGCGGGCGCCCGTGCCCGGCCCCCCAGGCTGAGCCTTGACCCAAAACCGCGTGCAGCCGGCGCACCTCCTTATTTTTTCGGCGTTTATGGTGTATGAAGGCCTTTGAACCTGCGTCTTTACCGGGGTGTCCAGACAAACGAGGCAAGATTTGACGATAGGCGCTGATGAAATGCTGCTAGATGACGACAAAGCCCTCGTTCAACGCTTCGTTGAGCAAGGAGAAGAGTTCGCTTTCGAAGTTCTCGTCAAGAAATACCAACGCATGGTGTACTTCTTGGCGCTGAAGATGGTCGGGAACCACCAGGACGCCGACGAGGTGGCCCAGAAAACCTTCCTGTCGGCTTACAAAAACCTGGGCAAGTTCGAGGGACGCTCGAGCTTGAAGACCTGGATCTTTCGCATTGCGATGAATTATTCCAAAAACCTCATCCGCGACCGGGCGCGCCGGCAGGGTGAAGAAATCACCGAACGCTCCGCGATAACCTACAGCAGCGTCGAGGAAGACATCGAGACGCATCAGCGGCGGTTGATCGTTCGGCGCGCGATGGAAAAGCTGCCGCCGCGGCAGCGCGAGGTTTTGCAGATGCGGGCCTTCGGCGACATGAGTTTCGCCGAAATCGCCCAGGCCGTCGGCATTTCGATTTCGGCGGCGAAAGTAAACTATCACTACGCGGTCAAGGCGTTGAAGACGATCTTGTCCGACTTTGGAGAAAGCACCGCATGACGTGCGAGAAGCGAACCGAATTGCTCATCGACTGGCTCGAAGGCGAACTGTCGCCTGAAGAAGCCGAAGCCGTTGAACTGTTGGTGGCCCAAGACCCCGACTGCGCGCGCGAAGTCGAAGAAATTCGCCGCGCCTTGGAGGCCGTCGCCCACCCGGCCGAAGAACCGGGCGAGACCTATTTCGCCTCGTTCTACCCGCGCCTGAGGCAGAACTTGGCCACCGTGAGGATCCCCTGGTTCCGGCGTTTCTGGAATTGGTTCTGGGCGCCCGGTGTTTGGGTGCGTGCCGGGGCCGCAGCCGCGATTGTCATGGTGGCCGTGGTGTCCACGCTCGTCTTTACCGGCCAACTGCCCAACGGCGACAGCTACGGCGAGCCCACCTTTGTGGCCAAAAAGGGCGTGGCAATCACCAAGCGCAACGCCGGGGATATTTTCGACGTGGCCAACGTCAATCCGGAACTGCGCAAAGCCGTAGCGACGCTCAAAAGCGACGAACTGGACGACCTGCGCCTCGCCGTCACCGAAATGATGGTCGACCCCCTGCTAGATGACGCCGAGATCACGCTGCCGGGCGCCCTGCCGGCCTCGCCGTCGGCTGCTGATTATGAAATCACCGACTTGCATCCCGACGAAATCGTCGAAGTCGCCGACCAACTTTCCATAAGCGTCAAAAACTGGAAGATCTAAGGAGGCATTCATGCGCCGCTTGTTGATCGTCGCTTCACTGTTCGCCCTGTTGATCCTGCCGGCGCTCGCCGCGGCGCAGGACGAGAATCCGCTAGGCGACGTACACAGCCGCGCCGAGGCCATGAAGCGGCTGGAAATGGTGCGGCTTTACAAGCTGGTTGAAGTGCTCGAACTCAACTCCGAAGAGTCGGCGCGCCTTTTTCCCATCATCCAGAAATACGACGCTCGCTTCCGCACCGTGATCGAAAAGGTCGAAAAAACCTACGTTGAGCTGCATAAGGAACTCATCAGCGAAAAGCCCAACGAAGCCAAACTCAAGAAACACGTGCAGACTATCTTTGCCCACGAACGTGAAATCATGGATATTCGTGACGAGCAGTACCGCGAACTCAACAAAGAACTCGGCGCCGAACGCAGCGCGAAATTCATGCTTTTCGAAAAGAAATTCCAGCGCGAAATGCAGCGTGTCATGGACGACGTGCGCGGCAAACGACGCCACCACATGCGGCAACAGCGGCGGCAGAACGACAAATAGCCTCTCTCCGATATCACGCGCCCGTTCACTGAGGGCCTGTCCCGGCGTTTCTCGTATTCCGGCATTTTTCACTATTTTTATGGGAACCGAAAAAAACCCTTGCGTGTCGTTAGTGGAGGGCGATATAATCGCGCTACAAAACATAGACACACGAAAGGAAACACGCCATGGTCATTAGTTTTACCGAGTTTCAAGCGGACTCGCAGGGAAGTCGATTCGCCGACGTGATGGCCGACACTCGCGTTGATTTGCGGGAGGTTATCGAATTCTTGGCCCGGCCCGACCGCGTACGGCGTATGGCTGAGGCGGAGCTCGATCATGACCGGCCCGCCTTGGCGGGCGTGATTCGGGAGTTGGAAGCGCAGCCGCAGGTTGGGGCGTTTCTGGCCGGGGTCGACGCTCACGAAACCCGCCGGTTTCGCCAAGCGGTCGGCGTTGCGGTGCGGATCATCATGGAAAAAATCGGGTGGTCCAAAACCGGTCGCAAGGGGTCGCTGGGCAAACGGGAGCGGGTGACGGTGCCGACGTCTCAGCCTGGGGCGTACCGCAATTACCAAGGTGTCTCAACTTGGTTCACGCGCGCCGAGCGCTACGTGCTGCCGGAGAGTGCGGATTTCGCCGCGGCCCGGCAGGAAACGTACGAGGCCATCGACCGCGCGGGAGAATGAATCACCGGCCGGGCGGCGCTCCTAGAAGCGTCGCCCGCTGATTTCCGGCGCTTGTCCGATCCAAATCGCGGCGTACTCGGTGTACGCAAGGTAGATCTGATCAGCAATCAACACAGCTAGGTTCTTCGCCGAGAAGGGGAAAAGATCAACGTGTTCCCAGGAGCCGGTCGCGTTGGTGGCGTAGGTTGTGACATCCATGTACGTGTACAGGAAGTGGGCATTGCCCGCAGCGTCTAGAGCGAACGTAACACCGGTGTTCGTTTCGTTTTCCATGACGCTTTCAGATACCCAACTGCCGCTGCGATTGGTTGCGTACACCAGTTGCAGGCGCGAGGGATTATCGGCCATGTCCCAGTAGGCCAGGTGTGCCGCGCCGTTGCTGTCCAAGGCAAGATCCGTTGTCGCGCCCTCGACGTCCCAGTCGACGACTTGGAAGCTCCAACTATCGTCGTCGCGCACCGCGTAGATCATACGTTCGTTTTGGCCGTCAGGATTGTAATGCACCATCAGGTGCGGGTGGTCGTCGTTATCCACCGCGATGGCCAATCCGCCGCTGACGCCCACCGTTTCCCAAACGAGTTCGGTCGCCCATCCGTCTTCGGTTTGCACCAGGTAGTACAAATCGTCGGGTTGGCCCCCGTTGCGGCAGGCGACGTGAACCCGTCCCGTGGAATCTACGGCCAAATCAGAGACATTGCAGCGATTCGGCGGTTCGAGCGCCTCGTTGACCCACGAGCCCGACACGTTCGTCAGATACTCCAGCCCGTCGCCGCCCGGTTGATAATGCGTGACGTGCAAGAAGCCGCCGGCATCGGCGACGAGATGTATGGATTCGCTCCACGTCGTGTCGTCATATGCCGTTTCGGAAACCCACTCTTCATCAACCTGCGTGATGTGAAACACCTCGTAATCGTCGTTATTGAAGCCGACGAAATGGATCGAGTTGTCCGGCGCAACGGTAGCCGCGACACGATTGATCAGATCCCCCTCCTGTACGGATTCGTGAGTCCATTCCGCGCCGTCCCACACCGTCAGCGTCAGATCGATGGGCCTTTCTTCCATGGCCGCCACATAGAGGTTATGCGCCTCATCCTGCCGAACCGTCATGTCTGAATCGTAACCAAAGGGTGAATGCGGCCCCTCTACCCACGTGCCGTCCGGCTGGCGACGCACGAAGTAGAACGCCGTTTTATTCGTTCCCTTCCAGGGTGGCAGGGTTGCTTCCACACCGAGCAGCATCGGTTGACCGTTCGCCGCCAACCCAATGCCCGCGCTCTTCATGGTCGTGTCCGGCGGGCCGTAGGTGAAGGCGATTTCTTTCCGCCACGCTTTGTCCTCCGGCGTCAGATACGCCAGGCGGGCGGGCTCCTGCATCCCGATTGCCACGTGCGGCACTCCCGCATCGTCAACGGCTAGACCCGCTGTTGTGGCGCTTTCGTCCACTGTCTCGACAGACCAACCGCACGCGTCCCGAAATGCGTAGTACGCCTCGCGGTACGTGCGGAAAACAGCGTGGACGTCCGTGCCGCTGGTTTGCATGTGAATTTCGTTGATATCGACGTCACTCGCGACGGTTTCCATCGTCCACGCGGCCCCGTCATAAGCGGCGTATCTCAATGTCCAACCCGCCGCTAACGAAAACAGAATGCGCGGACGGTCGTTCTCATCGATCGCCAGCCCGATGCGGCCGGCCCAGTCGCCCTGGTCGAAACGCTGAAGCACGGTCCACGCGCCATCGGCATAGGTCGCGTAACCGGCGGCGAAGTCACGCGGGTCGACGAAGGCCATGTGCAAAACGCCCGCCGAGTCGACCGCCAATGATGGATTCGAGGCGTAATCCAGCATCGAGTGCAGTTCGCTGACGCCGTCCGCCTGGCGCCACACACACACCGAATGTGCTTCGTTCATCGCCACAAAGATACCCCCGTCCGATGCGATCGCTAAGGAAGGTATCCCATACGCGTAGCCATGATACGTAACATTTTGAAAGTTCGCAGTAATGTCATCGTCGTCATTGTTATCGTTGTCGTTATTATCGTCGTCATTGTTGTCGTCGTTGTCGTTGTTATCGTCATCGTCGTCGTTATCATCGTCATTGTCGTCATCATCGTCATCATCATCATTGTCGTCATCATCGTCATCGCCGCCGGTATCGTCGTCGTTGTCGTCGTCATCATCGTCGTCAGGCGGACAGCCGGTGGCGATCACCAGCAGTATTGCGAGACACATTAAAAGAGCGAGGAACAGGAAACCGGCTGTTGTGAAGACGGATGTTTTCAACATGTGATACCTCTTTGGGGGCGGAGATTGGGCTATTGTGCGGTAATCGAGACGAAACCACCCACCTACCATTTATGCAATTTGCATACCGGATTATATGCAAAAAAAGCACGGAAATATACCCCGTGGCGGCATAACACCACGGAATGGCGACAGATATTAAGCGGCGTGCGGGTTTTTGCGCACAAAAAGCCCCGCCAACGGCGGGGCTTGGGGAGTCGCTTCTTAGGAGGTTTATTCGTGAGTGATCTTCACCGATTTCATCACGATCTCTTGAAGCGGGCGATCACCGGGGCCGGCCTTCGCGGTGGAAATCGCGGTGACGACATCCATACCTTCGACGACTTTACCGAACACGGCGTGCCGTCCGTCGAGGTGGGATGTTGCCCCCACCGTAATGAAAAACTGGCTGCCGCCGGTGTTGGGGCCCGCGTTGGCCATCGACAGGATACCGGGGCCGTCGTGCTTGAGGTCCGGATGGAATTCGTCGTCGATGTGGTAGCCGGGCCCGCCGCGGCCGGTGCCGGTCGGGTCGCCGCCCTGAATCATGAAGCTCGGAATCACGCGATGGAAGATCACGCCGTCATAGAAAGGCTTGCCGGTTTTTTTACTGGTGGCCAGGTCGATAAAATTCTGCGTCGTGATGGGGGCCCGCTCAGTGAATAATTTGATTTTGATCGTGCCCATATTCGTTTCGATTTCAGCGAACGTGTCCTGCATGGTTTTCCCTTTCTCGGTTTTCTTCCCGCTCTGTGCTACAGCCAATGCGGAAACGCTCAACAGCAACAAGGCCGCCAAGCCCAATATGAATACAACACGTATGCGGTTCATAATTTCTCTCCTAGTTACGAATGTAGCGCCTACTCTAGAAAAGAGGGCAGGGCCTGTCGAGCGAAAATCAAGTTTTCCGGCTCTCTTGTGAGTGCCGAACTCCTTTCCTATGATGTGCGGCGATAAGGAGATGACATGAAACACGCCTGGATGTGGTTACTGGTAATCACGATGTTTGTCGCCTGTACGCCCGCGGAGCAAGCCGACGAGTTGGCCGCGCTTCAACAGGGCGACAAGCCGCCGACTCAACACGGCGATAAACAGCTCGCCAAAAAAGTGGCTGAATTGCAGGAATGCTGCGACGAAAACTCCCGCGCTATGGGCGCCGAGTGCTGCGCCGAACTCGATCGCCTCGTGGGGGCGCACCAAAAGCCTACGGGGATGGATGCCAAATTCAAGACCGGACGACCGATCGACGTGCCGCCGGAAATCGCTGCCCAATGGCCGCGCGTGCGGCTGGTCGTGGGGCCGAAGGGACAAGAGGGAAATCCCTTGGAAGTCGCCGTGGGCGCCAAGGCGAAAATTGAAGGAACGCCGCTGGAGGTCGAGGTCGTCGCTTTCGTCCCCACGTTCAAGATGACCGGCCAGGCGATCACCACCGACGGCGCCGAGCCGAAAAACCCGGCCGCCAAAGTCGTCATCCGGGAACCGGGAAAAGAAGAATGGTCGGGTTGGCTGTTCGCCAAAATGCCCGAGGTGCACGCCTATCCCGGCGAGACCGTCGCCGTTTTGTTACTAGAAGGCGTGCGGCAGGAAGCGAAATGAATGCGCGGGAAAAAATGACGCTCGTGCCCGAAGGCGTGGTGTTTCAGGACGTCGACGCCATCGTCAACGCGGCTAATACTTCGCTGCTGGGCGGCGGCGGGGTCGACGGCGCGATCCACCGCGCGGCCGGGCCGGAATTGCTGGCCGAATGCGGCATGCTCGGCGGCTGCGAAACCGGCGACGCCAAAACCACGAAGGGTTACAACCTGCCGGCGAAGTTCGTCATTCATGCGGTCGGACCCGTGTGGAAAGGCGGCGGGCGCGGTGAGCCCAAGTTGCTGGCCTCGTGTTACCGACGCAGTTTGGAAGAGGCGCAGCGCGTCGGCGCGCGAACCATCGCTTTCCCTTGTATCAGCACCGGCGTGTACGGCTACCCACTCGAGGCGGCCGCCCGCGTGGCGATTGACACCGTCACGGTCGTGTTGGAAAGCGGGGCGGAGATCGATGAGGTTCGTTTTTGCTGTTTTTCGCAGCGGGAAGCGGACACCTACCACAAGGTCATGGCCGACCCGCGCGCCTGAATTTCCGTTATTCGTATTCCCACATCGGCGGGTACCAACGGGCTTGCGTGATCATGGCGATGGGCAGGAAATTCGCCTCCCATACTTCGTCGTGATCCGGAGTCACTTCCAACACGTCGCCGTTCCAGCCGTTGCATAGCAGTGTGTTGCCGTTTTCGTGCCGCTCGACGTTGCCGATGGCGTGCGAGAAAATCATGCGGTGTTCCCACACCTGGCGCACGGTTCGGTTCTGCTCGTCGATCTCCAACTCCAGCGCGCGCGACCACGGGCCGTCCCAACAGTCGCCGTAGTAACGGCAGTTGCCGTTGTCGAACAGCAGCAAGTTGCCGTTGTCGAGGTACTGCGGGTCATGCTGGGCGTAGAACCAACGGTCTTCCACCGGCTCACTACCCAGCCAGGTGAAGTCCAACCCTTCCCCCATCTGCCACTCGACGTCGCCCGTCGCGAGGTTGATTTTGACCAGCCGCATCGTGTTGCGCAGCGAAAATAAGATAGCCTCTTGCCCCGGCACGACGACGGCCGCGTTGCCGTGAGTCCAATCGTAGGTATCCGGTCCCCAATGGTAGCCTTCGCACATCATCGAGTTCATGGTCGTCGGCGGAAGCTGGTCCATGTGTTCAAACACCGACCACGACCACAGCAGCGTGCCGTCACGCAGAGCGATGGCCGCACCGTCGCCCACCGCATTGAGGGTCGGCGTGACCAGGTCGCACTGCAGGCCCAACCCCATGCGATTGAAAACAAAGAGAGCTTTTTCCTCTGCGTCGCCGAGGAGTTGAAATTGATGGTGTACCTTACGGAAGACGGAATTGGGTACGTTGGGGTTGAGGAAGGTGTACTGCACGCCGTCGGGACGCACGGCGGTGAGCCGCTCGGTGGTCGCCACAACCATGTCGCCGTTTGCCAGCGGCGTCAGGCCGGTAATCGGCGGCAGTATGGAATACGCTGGAATGTCGGTCATGCGGTGGAAAAACCGCAGCCGCCCGGCGCGATCGTAAACCGCCACGGCGTTAAAAAGGTCGATCGTGAAATCAGGGTTCAGACCGCCGGTATTTAACGACATGGCCAACCATTCTTCTTGGTCCACGCGCGGCGTGTTGACCACCCGATTGGGGCGGGGAGCCCACATCGTCAGCTTGGGTGCGAGGAAGGAGCCGGAGACCACCGGTTCGTCCTTCCGATCCCCGGCTAACACGCGGTAGTCGAATTCGGTGTTCTCCAACAGCCCGAATACTTGAAACGAATGCCAACGCCCGTCGGCGGAAGTGGTCGGCACCACGAGTGCGCGGCCGGTTTCGTTCGCCGAGGTCACGTCCAAAGTCAGTGAAGAGGGGTGCGCAGAGGTGACGACGATTTCGCGTGAGAGCGGATTTTCCACCGGGGCTTCCATAACGAAAACATGGTAGTCGTCATTTGGCGGCGAGGTGTCGTCATCATCGTCGTCGTCGTCGTCGTCATCGTCGTCGTCATCATCATCATCGTCATCGGCGACCGAATCGTCGTCATCGTCATCGTAATCGTCGTTGTCGTCGTCATCGTCACAGGCGGACGCAAGCAACGTGGCGACCACGATAACCAGCAACAGTAAAAGCCCAAAACCAACACGGTAAAAAACAAAGTGTCGCATTACACGTATGACTCTCCATCTTTCCTGCGCCGCGCCAAGCGTGGCGATAAGATTACGTGTATTTTACGAAAAGAACCCGCTAAATGCCAACGAGTGGTTTATTGAAAGCTTTGAATGAGGCTACGCGTCACTTTGGGCAAGGTCGTGAGTAGATTTTGAATGTCGCTTTTCGAGAGGCCCAACGCGGCAATACCCGGCCGTTCCATGAGGTCGAAAGGGGGTTCTTCGGCATAGCTGTCGAAGCCTAACGCCTTGGCGAAATCATTGGCGACGTTGATCAGAATCGCCAACGGCTGTCCGGATTCCGCCTCTTCGTAGCGGTGGTGAAAGCGAATCGCATCCTGCAACTCGTCCGAAAACCGCCAGACCTTCGCCATCAAGCCCCCGACCGGGGCGTGAAAATCACGCATGGTTTCGTCGAGCATTTCCTCGGTGACCGCCGTCTCGCCGCCCAATTGGCGATCGATTCGTTCAACGGTTTCGATGATGAGCGGCTTGCCGATGTCGTGTATCAGACCGGCTAGAAAAGCGTGCTCGGCGCTCTGCCGCCGCACGCGCGCGATCTCCTGCGCGATGTAGGCGACCGCAAGGCTGTGCTCCCACACGCGGGCCATCGAATCGCCGAAACGCTTGGAGCGAAAAACCTGCTCGCCCAGCGCCACGGAAAACACCAGATCCCGCAACGTCGCCATTCCCACCGTTACCACGGCGCGTTGGATGCTGGTGATCTTCACCCGCCCGGCATACACAGGGCTGTTGGCGATTTTCAGCAAACGCGCCGAAAGTTGTTGATCTTTCTCGAGAAGCGCAACGAAATCGCGCGCCGACACGTTCGGATCGCTCGTCAGCGACAGAACCTGCGTCGCCACGTGGGGCAGCACCGGAACTTCCAGGTTGCCGGCGCGTAAACGGTTGCTGATCCGGGTTTTTATGAGTTCGCGGAGTTCAGCGAGTGCTTTTACTTCTTTCGTCATCGTTCCATTTCAGGTATCGGTAGAAGAAATATGACATATGGCCCCGGACCGGGCAAGCGGCGCGGCACGTCATAGGGCGAATAAACGCAACACCGAAACGGCCAAGGGATTTCAGCGAGCGATCATGACATACGAAGTTTGGACGGAATTTGCCGAGCTAATGAGCCCCACCGAATGGATCGGCTTGGCCGTAGTATTGCTCGGCTCGACAGCCCTCTGGTTGACGGCGGCCTTCTTGGCCGTTCGCATCGCCGCCGAATCTCTCGGGTGGCGAAAAAAGGACCGACCGAGTCGCTGGCTGCGGCGCGGCGTCTTCGCCCTCTGCGCCGTGTACGCCGTGGTGTTCGCCTATGCATACTGGGTCGAGCCCACGCAACTGGTACTCAAGCGCTTGCGTGTGGAAAGCGCCAAACTACCCGTCGGCACCACGCTACGCGTCGCCCACGTCACGGATCTGCACGCGCAAATCGACCGCCTCCGACATTTGGAGCGCACCGCCGAAGCGGTTGTCGACCTGCAGCCGGATATCGTCTTGCTGACCGGCGACTACCTCTGCAACTTCTGCTCCGGCGCACCCACGGCGCTCTTGGCGTTCTTGCTGCGGCTGCCCGACGTGCCGGTGTACGCCGTGCCCGGCAACTACGGCGGTCGCCTGCCCGCCGACGCGATACTGGAAACGATCGGCATCGAAATACTGCACAGCGAATCGCGGCTGTTTACCGTAGCGGGCGTACCCCTGGAATTGTTCGGCGCGAGCCCGCGCCGCCGCGCGATGAATCTGCGACCACGCCGCGCGCCGGATCGCTTCGGAATTTTTCTGGAACACTTCCCGAGTTTGCTGCCCTCGGTCGCCGAAAAAGGGTGGGATCTTTTCCTCGCTGGACACACCCACGGCGGCCAGGTGCGCCTGCCCGGCTACGGGGCGATTGTCACGCTGGATCTGATGGGCAAGACCTTCGAAATGGGAGCGTATCAGGTGGCGGATACCACGGCGATGATCAGCGCCGGTGTGGGGATGGAATGCCGTTGGGCGCCGCAGGTGCGATTGTTTTGCCCGCCGGAGATCGTCTTGATCGAGGTCGTCGGTCGATCGCCGTGACCGCGTTCGGCAGCGTCACGCAGTCGTCAATCGGCGTCGCCGAGATACGAGCCGACGCCTGAATGAACCGCCGCGACGCGTTCCAAGTCGCCGATCCGCACGCGGCAGGTGTGACGCACGCGGTGGATAGGCACTTGTTCGAATTGGTCGAACACGTCCATTTCACTATCCGAGAGGCCTAAGAGTACGAAGCCGTTGGCCAGTTGGCCTTCGGAATCGATCAAGCGATAGACGCGCGCTTCGCCCTCGCGTTCAACGACGCGGGCGTGGTCGGGTAGGGTCGCCGGCGCGAAGGGTGGGTAGCGGCCGATTTGCTCGAACACCTGATGCGGGTCCATCAGTTCGTCCCACACGAAAAGGAGCTGGTGTTCCAAGAGGTCGTCGAACGAGACGATCAACTCGGGCGGATGGAAAACAACGACGTTGCGTCCGTCGAAAAAGCGAGCTACGAACATGGGCCGATTTCTCCTACGTCTGCCGGGTCATGGCCAAACGCTGCACGACAAACCCCATCTTGTCCCAGAAGCGAACCGATGTGGCGTTTCTCGGAATCACGTTGACGTAAATCTCGTGCGCGCCCTTTTCGGTCAGCCACGCGATCGCGTATTCAGCCGTGCGGCGGCCGATCTGCTGCCGGCGATAATCTTCGATCACGAACAGATTCTCCAAAATGCCGATGATGGCCTGGGCGAACGTCTTGGACGGCACCGTCATAAAGCCGTTGGAAAACGCCAGCAGGCGGCCGTCGCTTTCCGACTCCGCCACAACAATGTACGCGTCGGTGCGCCGCAGGTAATCGCCGAACGTCGCGCGTTGCATATCCAGGGCGCCGGGGCGCAAGCGATAACGCCGATTGTAGATCGCCGTCAGGTCCATCAACTGCCGCCACATGTCCGTGACGGCGTCGAGGTCGGACCACACCGCCGTTCGAATGATTACATCGTTGATCATCGCGTTTTGATAGCATCTGAACGTTACGCGCGGCAAGCCCGCGGCCTTAACCCTTGCACCCGGACCCAACGCGCTCCACAATAAAACGCAAAGCCGAACCAACCCATGTGGCCGGGAGACTATCGCGATGCCGGACTCGCAACACAAATCGCCCAAGCGTTCCTTTCTGATCGGTAACTGGCGCACCGACGTCCGTAACTACCTAGTCGCCGGGCTGCTGGTTACCGTGCCGCTCGGCACTACCATTCTCGTGCTGCGGTGGGTGCTGAGAATCGCCGACGGAATGATCAAGTGGCTGCCCGAAGCCTACCGCCCCGAAACGTACCTCGGAATTCATATCCCGGGCGTGTTCGGCTTGACGCTCTTTATCCTTTTTCTGCTGATCGTCGGCTTCTTGGTTCGCAACTTCATCGGCCAGCGACTGGTGCGCGTGTACGAGAACATTCTGGAACGCATTCCCTTCGTGCGCACGGTCTATGTGGCGACCAAGCAATTGACCTCCTCCCTCTTCGCCACCGACGGCAATAAGTTTTCCCGCGTCGTGCTCATCGAGTATCCGCGCCCGGGCCTGTACTCCATGGCTTTCGTTACATCCGAGCACACCAAATTGCTCTCGAATGTGATCGGTCGCCGCTGCTTGTCGGTGTTCGTGCCCACTACACCCAACCCCACGTCGGGGTATTACCTGCTCGTGCCGATCGAAGACGCCGTCGACACGGACCTGTCGATCGAAGAGGCGTTTCGCCTCATCATGTCCGCCGGCATTTCCACGCCCGAACGCGCCGATGTCCCGGCGCCGACCGTGCAACCACCGGCTCCCGCTCCGGCCGAGGAATAGGCCGGTATGCGAAGGCGCCTGATCGGCTTGGCTCTCGCCGTTTTTGCCGTGGGCTTCTTCGCCGGAACCCGGGCGCTGCTCGCTGTGGCCTTGGCGCTCAACGTACTCGTCGTGGCGTACCTGGCCCTCGTGGCAATCCGTCGCATCGTGCTCACCGTCGCGGCGCTCGGCCCTCGTCCGCCCGCGCCGTCGCCACCCGCCGTTCGACCACGCCTGACGGTTTTGATCCCATGCCGCGACGAGCAGGACGTTCTGCCCGCCACGCTCGCCGCTTGGGACCGCGTCGACTATCCGCGCAATCGGCTTGAGGTGATGTTTGTCGACGACGCCTCCGCCGATCAAACCGGCGACCTGCTCCGGGATTTCGCCGACGCGCGCCCGTGGATCACCAACCTGCGGCGCGACGAGGCCCTCGGCGGGAAGGGCGGGGCCCTCAACGACGGTTTGGACGCCGCGCGCGACTCCGATGTCGTCGCCGTGTTTGACGCCGACGCGCGCCCGGAACCCGACTGTCTGGTTCAACTGGTCGCGGCCCTCACACCGGACGCGGCCGCCGTCGCCGGACGCATGCTGCCGGTGGAAACTCCCCGCTTTGCCGGCGTGTTCGCCGCCATCGAGGCCGCGGTTCACCAACGACTTACCCTGACCGGCGCGGCGCGTTTGGGCGGCACGGTGTCGCTGCTCGGGTCGGCCTACCTGCTGCGACGCGGGGTGCTGGAAGAATTTCGCTTCACGCCGGGACACCGCCTGGAAGATATCGATTTATCCGCACGGCTGCTGGTCGGCGGACGGCGTATCACCTGGGCGCCGGCGGCGATGTGTCATCACTTGCCCGCGCGCGACGCGGCGTCACTCGGCACGCAACGCGCGGCCTGGGCGCGTGGCTATCACCGGGTCATGCGCGATCACGGACACGCGCTGTTTATCACCGCGCCGAACTTAATCGCGAGCGTCGACCGCTTGCTGTTTACGGCCGGTTATTTGGACCGCCTCGCGTTCCTGGCTGCCGTGGCCCTCGCGGCAACCGCCTCCGCCGTTCCTTCGTTGTGGCTGCCGTGGTGGTTCGTGGCGGCCTGGGCGGCGCTGCCATTGGCGCAGATCGCGCTCGCCCTATATGCCGACCGGTGGCGCGGCGCGCGCCTGGCGCGGGTGCCGGTCGCGCTCGCGTTGGTGGCCGTGGACCTGGCGGCGAGCACCGCGGCGGCGGCGGCCGACGTGCTGAACCGTCCCTTGCCGTGGCGAAAGACGCAGCGGGTTGCCGAGCGAAAGGAAGCGCCATGAAAGTCGTCGGCGCGATTGTCGCCCGCAACGGCGGCGGGGATTTGCAGGGGGCGTGGGCCGATCTGGCGGCGATTTGCGGCGACGACGGCGTCGTGGTTATCGACAACGCCTCGACCGACGGTTCGACGGCGGCGCTATCGGGAGCCGTGATCCGCCACGACGAAAACACCGGATTCGCCGGCGGGGCGCAGGACGCCGTCGAGTGGGCGGCGGC
Source organism: Candidatus Lernaella stagnicola (assembly GCA_030765525.1). Taxonomy (NCBI): domain Bacteria; phylum Candidatus Lernaellota; class Candidatus Lernaellaia; order Candidatus Lernaellales; family Candidatus Lernaellaceae; genus Candidatus Lernaella; species Candidatus Lernaella stagnicola. The sequence continues at coordinate 320,189 of JAVCCK010000010.1, read as the reverse complement.
CCGGGGGGCGGACGCCGTGCTGCTGCTGAATCAGGATGCGCGACTCGACACCGCCGGCGGGGCGCGAATGATCGACTTGCTGGCCGCAAAGCGCGAAGCCGGGATCGTGTTCGCCAAGGTGCTGCAGGCCGACAAGCCTTACTTGCTCGACGGGCTCGGCGGACGGCGCAATCTGCGCCACAAGCTCACGACATCCCTGGGCGCGGGCGGCATCGATCCGGTGCATCTAGACCAGCCGCGGATGGTGGATCACGGCCACGGCGCCGCGATGCTGCTGCGAGTGGCGGCGGTGCGGTGGGTCGGCGGTTTCGACCGGAATCTTTTCGCCTACCACGAGGAAGTCGATTTGTGCTGGCGGCTGGCGCGGGCCGGGTTCTCCGTATGGGTCGAGCCGCAGGCGGTCGTCTTGCATCGTGGTGCACGTGGCGACGCCGAGCGCGACACCATCAAACAGTATTTCATCGGCCGTAACAGCGTCTTGGCGGCGCGTCGTCAGGGCGTGGCCGGGCGCGTCTTGATTTGGGCGCTGGCGGCGGCGCTGGTATACTATGCGCCGATTGCGCTCACCGGCGACCGCGCGGCGCGAGCCTTGTTGGCGGGCTGGTGGGACGGCTGGCGGGGGCGGTCCGTGCGGCCCACGATTCGTAAGGCGTTGTGAGGAGTTAGCGTGTCCCGACCCAAAACGGTGTTGATCCTCGGCGGCGGCCTGGCTGGGCTGACTTGTGCCGATGAACTGGCGCGCCGCGGCGTGGAGGTGACCGTTCTGGAAGCGGGACCCGTCGTCGGCGGCCTGGCCCGCAACGTGCAGATCCACGACGCCGGCTTCGATTTGGGCGGCCACCGCTTCTTTACTGAAAACCCGAACATGATGACGTGGCTACGCAGTCTGCTCGGGGATAACCTGCTCGAAATCGGCCGCAAAAGCCGGATTCGCCTCAACGGACGCTTTTTCGACTACCCGCTACGGCCCCTCAATGCGCTTGGCAACTTCGGCTTCAAAGGCGCGGCCAAGGTGCTGACGGACTACGCGGGCGCGGCGATCCGGTCCCACTTGGCCCCGACCGTATCCGACTTGTCGCTGGAAGATTGGGTCACACGACGCTTCGGGCGCGAGTTGTATGAAGTCTACTTTCGCCCCTACTCCGAAAAAGTGTGGGGCATACCCTGCCGCGAAATCAGCGCCGAATGGGCCGCCGAACGCATTCAACTGCTCGGACTCGGCGACGCGATCTTCCGGGCGCTGCGTCCGGCCGGCAAGCCGAAAACCTACGCGTCGCGGTTCTGGTATCCGCGCGGCGGCATCGGCGTGATCGCCAACACCTTGGCCGAACGCATCCGGGCGGGCGGCGGGAAGGTGCTGACCGGGCATCGCGTCACGCAGATCGACACGGCGGACGGGAAAGTGAAAAGCGTTCTCGTTGGGAAAAAGCGTTTCGCCGCGGACTTGGTTGTCAGCACCATGCCGCTCACCGAAATCGGGCGCTTGACCGGCGCGCCGCAACAAGCGCTGAGCCGGTTGTCCTTTCGATCATTGCGTTGCGTGTTCCTCATCATCGATCAACCGCGCGTCACCGAAGACACGTGGCTCTATTTCCCGGAATCCGACCTGAGCTTCGGGCGCTGCCATGAGCCGCGCAATTGGGATCCCGGCATGGCGCCGCCGGGCCGCACGAGCCTGTGCCTGGAAGTCTTCTGCAACGAGGGCGACGAAATCTGGCGACGCAAGGCGGACGAATTGGTCGCGGCGTGCGCGGACGATCTCGACGCCGTGGGCTTGGTGCCGCGCGGCCGCGTTATCGCCGGGGATAGTATCGCCGTGGCCAATGCGTATCCCGTGTTTCGCGTGGGCTTCCGAGGGCCGTTGGAAGAAGTGCTGGCGTCGGTAACGGCGCTGTCCAATCTGCGGCTAACCGGCCGCACCGGCGCGTACCGTTACGAGAACATGGACGTCGTAGCCGAACGAGCCATCGCGTTGGCGAGGGAGGTGGCCGGCGAATGAACGTGACCTACCCGCGCTATTGGCATCGAGGCCGCGGACTGCTGCTGGTTACGTGGCTGACGGCGACGACCAGTTATCTATCGCTTTTTTGGGGCGCGACCTACGTCGGCGACGGTTTCCTGCCGCATCACCTGTTACTGGGTTTGCTGGCCACGCAGGCTGTTTTGCTGGCGGCCGCGCTGTTGACCCACCGCACCGGGTTCTTTTCGCTGGCCGATTACGCGTCGCGCGAGCCGGTGCGCTTGCTGCGGTTTTCGATCATCGCGCAGGGCGTGCTGTTGGTCGTGTCGGCGTTGGCGATGTCGCGCTGGAACGACGAAAATTTCAACCTGGCGCAAGCTGTGTACCTCGGCGAGCACGGGCTGCGAGCCTGGCTGCGCGATTACGGCACCGTCAACCGGTGGTTGGGTCTGCATCATCCGCCGCTGTTGCCGCTGCTGTACGGCGCATTTTACAACCTCGTCGGGCCGCACGTCCTAGCCGGACGTTTGTTCAATATCGTCTTCTCACTGCTGTCGCTCCTGGTTGCGGCGCGCTTGATCGAGCGCGTCACCGACAAGCCCACCGCGGCGCTGGCGTCGCTCATGTGGTTGTGTTTCCCCTTGTGGTATTTCAACGGCGCGGCGGCGATTCTCGAGGGACCCTTCCTGCTCGTGTTTCTGCTGACAGCCGACGCGTTCGTGCGCTTTTTGCAGGAACCCAAGACGGGCCGCGCGCTCGTCGCGGGGGCGCTGCTGACGCTGGGCCTGCTGTGTCGTTACAACATCGCGCTGCTGATACCGGGGATGGTGTTGATTCTGCTCCTGCCCGCGTATCGGCATTTGTGGCGCAAACCCGCGACGTGGTGGATCGCCGGCGTGCCGCTGCTGTGCATCGCGCCGCTGGCCGGGGTCGCCGCCGGATCAGGATTGCTGGCCACGCAAGCCGCCCGGTTGACGTGGATGGCGCTGCTGGCGCGACCGGGCGGAGTTCATTACCTGCTGGAAACCATGTTGCCGCTGTGGCCGTTGCATGTGGGCGCGCACGTGCTCCCGCTCATGTTGCTGGGCCTGTTCGCTCTGTATAAGGCGGGGCGTCAAACCACGACCCTGCTCGCCCTGGGCGGCGCGTATCTATTTCTCGTGGTGCTGATTCTGCCCAACCCCCGCTATCTGTTGCCGGCCGTGCCCTTTATCGCGGCGGGGGCGGCGATCGCGCTGCAGTACCTGCGCGAGCGGAACGAGGCGGACACGGCGGTGTGGGCGGGCCTGGTCGGCGCGGGCATGGTGCTTACGGTGTTGACGGTTGTCGGCGCGGAGCTGTCGGGCTACTACCCCTTCTATTGAACCTCAACCAACGCGCGGTCGAAAGCGGCCAGCAGGTGGACTCCCGTTTGCCTTCCGCCGAAGCCCATCGCGTTTTCGTAGATGTTCATCCACAGCGCCGCCTTGTCTTGCTTTTCCAGCAGTTCGTACTCCAGCGGCATATGCACGTAGCCCACGTAGTCGTCGGTTTGTGAAGCGACAACCACCGGCGTCAGGCCCGCTTCGGTGATGAGCTGCTTCGTTTTTAAGCCGACGCTGGCCCCCAAGTCGGCCGGGTAACCGGTGAAAATCAACTCGCCGACGCGCAAAACCGGCACGCGGGTCGCCGCGCCGTCGCGCAATCCGCCGCGCCCGAATTTCCGCGCCCATAAACGCAGCGGCAGCGCCAGCGTGTCGAGCCAGCCCAGGCGTTGCGGCAGCAGTTTCGGCGTCGTGATGTTGATTTTTGTTTGCCCGACGGCAAAGGCCACGTCGTCGCTTTTGACGGGCCGGGCGTTGGCCGCGGCTTCGTCGACCGCCTCTCGCATCAGCCGTGTCAGCAACGCGAGGTGCACGTCGGTATCCATCGGGCCTTCCGGAAAGAACGCGTTCACACCGCCGACCGGGCCGACGACGAACATACCGTGATCGCCCTCAGCTTCGATGGATTTGATCAGTTCGCCGGGGTAGTCGGCCGAAGCAGCGTGGTAGTCGCGAACCCCAACCACCACCGGATGCGCGCCGAAAAACACGACCCGGATGTCGCGGCGACGTCGCTTGACGTGCAGCACACCCAGCGTGCGGTCGATCGCGCCCTCTTTGTGGCGGCGATTGTAGTTCAAGTAGGACGTTTCGGTTTCGCCGAAGCGCAAGTCGGCAGCCGCCAGGTCGTCGACCGCCGCCTTGCCCGCGGCCGCGATGTTCGTTACCAATCCGTCAAACAACTTCTGATCGTACTCGCCAAGAAAAAGCTTCGCCGAGGGCGCGTCCCAAAAGCCGCCGACCGCCGAGTGCGAATGGGTGGCCGTGAGCATCAGGCCGTCGAACGCAACGCCCTGGTCTCGCAGGCGCTGTTCGATCGCGTCGCGCAGTACCATCACGAACAGCAACAAATCGGCGGAGATCATCACCGCCGTGGTTTTGCCGTCGCTGAACGCGAGCGCGCGGGCGAACAAGGGGTCGCGTACGCGGTTGGCCAGGCGGCCGTCGCGGTCGGCCATGCCGCCCATGGGAAAGGGCAGGGGCGGGGTGATATCGACTTTGCCGAAACCGACACGAACTTTCTTTTGGCTGGGCATGACACGGTCTCCTTGTGGATCAACGAAGCGGCTTATGGTCGCGGCGGAAGTAGTCCTTGGTCAACCTGGCCACGACGCCGGAAAGCAGCACGATGCCGACCAGATTGGGTAGTGCCATCAGTGCGTTGGTGATGTCCGAGAACGTCCAGACGATCTTCAACTCGACCAGCGGCGCCCACCGGGATCAGCACAACGTAGACGACGCGGTAGATCATCACCGAACCCGCGCCGAAAATGAACTCCGTGGCGCGGTCCCCGTAATACGACCAACTGATCAGCGTCGAAAAGGCGAAAAACACCAATCCGAAGCTCACGATCATGCGCCCGGGCGCGAACATCCCGCTACCCGGCAAACCGGTGGAAAACGCTTGGCTGGTTAGCGTCGCGCCGTCCAGGCCGCTTTGCCACGCGCCGGAGACCAGAATCACCAGCGCCGTCATCGTGCAGATGATCAGCGTGTCGACCAGCGGGCCGATCATCGCCACGAGACCCTCGCGGACCGGCTCTTCGGTGCGGGCCGCCGCATGGGCGATCGGTGCCGAGCCGAGGCCCGATTCATTGGAGAAAACGCCGCGCGCAATGCCGAAACGCATCGCCTGCGCCACGGTGTAACCCGCCACGCCCCCCGCCGCGCTGGCGCCGGTGAAGGCGTGCTTGAGACCGAGCAGTTGAATGAATTTCAGGCGCACGGTGATGAAAATGCCCGTGCCGACCAGCAGCGGTATCAGAAAATACGGCCCGCACACGAAGCCGGAAACCCGCCCCAACAAATCCTGCAAGAATTCCATCGTCCCGCCTTGTCCCTAGTTCTCGGTTTCGCGCGAGATCGTCACGTTCGCCACCAGCCGGCCGCTTTCCAGGCGCGGCGCGCTGAACTCGAAACGAAAGCCGCCATGCTTCAAAAAAGCCCGCGGGTACGTTTCCGCGTCAAGCATGCGCAGGTGATCGTACAAGCGCGCGAGGTCCAACCCGTCCGGAATCTCGCTCTGCGCCGGGGTGCGCCGCGCGAACATCGTCGGCTCACCCGTTTGCGGTCGGGTCTGCGGATCGTCCTGCGCGATCAAGTCGGCGATCATCTGCGCCGCCAGGCGCGAGGCGCGCTCGTAAATCTCCTGCGCCGTGCCCGCCAGCGACAGCGGCCGCTTATCGTAGATCGCCCCCGTGTCCATGTCGGCCTCGATACCAAAGGCCGTAAGCGTCGTTTCGGTCGCGCCTCGCACAATCAGGTTCTGCAACGGGCTGCCGCCGCGCCCGAAAGGCAAATCGGTCATGTGAAAGCCGATGCAGGTATGGCGCTCGTGAATCGCCGCCGGAATTTTCCACGACCAATGCAGGAAGAAAACAAACCGCGGCGACCACTCCGCCAGGCGCGCGGCCGTCAGTTCGTCCTTCGTGGCTACGTAACGCCAGCGCCCGGGCAGTGTCGCGAGATGCTCGTCGAAGACGGACCGGCTCCAGGGTTTGCAGCCGCACACGACGTAAACCACCTCGCCCGTCATCGTTTACTCGCCTTTCCGCCGGCCGACGATTTTCGCCGGTACGCCCTCGACCACGGCGTCGTCGGGCACGTCTTTGACCACCGCCGCGCCCGGCGAAACGATGGCCCGCCGCCCGATGGTCACGCCCGTGGCGACGGCCGCGCCGATGCCGACGATGGCCAGGCTGCCCACACGAATGCCGCTGCCCAGGCTCACGCCGGGCGTCAGGTGGCAGGCGTCGTCCAGGATGTTGTCATGGGCCACGATCGCGCCGTTGTCGATCACGCAGCAATCGCCCACCACCGTGCCGGTGGCAACCACCGCCCCGGCCTTGATGAAATTGCCGCGGCCCAGGGTGGCTGACGGCGACACGAAGGCGCGCGGGTGAACGGCGTTGATCAGGTGCAGCCCGCGCTCGTCGCACAGTTCGCGGATACGCAGCCGCACGACTCCGGCGGCGATTTCGGTGGCCAGGTAACTCACGCCGCGGGTGACGATTTCCGCCAGCCGGTCGCGATGGTAAACAGGCAGGCCCTTTAGCCACAGCGGGTGTTGCGGGTCGTCGTCGACGAAACACACGACCTGGACGTCCCGGTCAGTGTCCAGACATTCCTTTAGCGTAACCGCCCCGCGGCCCGCGCCGTAGATCATCACCGGTTTGCGGTCGGGGTTCCACTTGATTTCGGCGGGCGTCGGGCGGTCGTCGGGCGCTTGCTTCTCGACAAACGCGCGAACGTGCTTTTCGCGGATAATGCCGTCCGTGGCGATTTCGGTGAGATTGATACCGAGCTCGGCGGCCAATCGGCGTGCTTGGTCGGTCGCCTTAGCCTCGGCTTCGACAGCAGCGGCGGCCTGTGTTTCCGTTTCCTGAGCAGCAAGCAGTCGACGGCGCTCGGTGTCGAGCGCGTCCATGTCCGCGCCGATCAACGCAATGGGATCGCGGACCCGGATCTCCGTGCCCGCCGCGGCCAGCGGCACCACGCGCCCGGCAACTTCGGCCTCGACTTCGTAGGACGCCTTGGCCGTTTCAACCGCGCACAACGCCGCGCCCACGGCAACCTCGTCGCCCTCGGCAACGAACCACTCGACGATGGTGGCCGTGTCGTCGTTGACGCCCAATTGCGGAACCGAAACTACGAACACTTCTTCGCGCATATCAGCTCCTTGCCACGGCGCGCAGCGCGGCCTCGATGTCGGCGACCTGCGGCAGTACATGCTTTTCCAACGGCATCGACGCCGGGATCGGCGTTTCCTTCGCACCGACGCGGGCGATGGGCGCGCGCAGATCGGCGAAGGCGGATTCCATCAGTCGGGCCGCCATCTCCGCACCCCAACCACCCTCACGCGGCGATTCCTCGGCGATTACCGCACGCCCGCTCTTTCGCACAAACCCGGCGACGTCGGCGACGGGAAAAGGCTTAACCCGCGACGGCAGCAGCACCTCGACGAGAATTTCATCGCGCACCAGCGCATTCATCGCCGCTTCGAGAGCGAGCGGGGCCATGCCGCCGTACGCCAACAACGTAACCGTCGGCGTTTCCGCAGGATCGGCGACCAGGCGCAGGGTCGGGTAGGGTGATTCGGGTGCGACGACCTCGACGTGCCAGTCGCCCGCGCGGCCGTTTTCCGGTTGCTCCAGGCGAAGCGGATACAGCAGCTTGTTCTCGACAAACAGCACCGGCGAGGCATCCTCCAGCACTGCATGGCGCAGCAGCGCGCCGGGATCGTGGAAGTGCGAGGGCGCGAGGATCGTCAGCCCCGGCACGTTGAAAAACAGCGTTTCGAGGCTTTGACTGTGCGTCGGCCCGTACCCGCGCCGACCGCCCATCGGCGCGCGAACGACCAGCGGTACGGTGACGCGGCCGTTGTACATCCAGTTGAACTTGGTCGCGCCGTTCACGAGTTGGTCGGCAGCCAGGGTTAGGAAATCGCCGAACATGATCTCCAATACCGGCCGTAGGCCGCGCAGCGCCATCCCCGCCGCGAAGCCGGTGATCGCCGCTTCGCTGATCGGTGCGCCGAGCACCCGATTGGGGTACGCGGTCGATAGCCCGCGCGTGACCTTGAACGCGCCGCCGTACGGATCGTGCACGTCCTCGCCGATGAGATACACGCGCTCGTCGTCCGCCATCATTTCGTGAAGGGCGCGGTTGAGCGATTCGACGTAGCGCTCAGCCATCGGCGGCCTCCAGGCTCGGGAAGGGCAAGGCGCGCGCGGCGTCTTCGCACTGCCGCAGGTATTCCGCGACGCCGGCTTCGATTCGCGCTGCGGTCGCGGCACCTACTTCTTCGGCCAGCCGGTTCAAGGGATCGGTGGCGCGCCACGCGTCGATTTCCGCCGCCGACCGGTGATCGTCGCCCTTGCTGTGGGCGCAATAGCGATACGTGTGCACGACCTCAACGTGGGGTTGCTGCTCCTCGCGCACCATCCGGACGAGCGGGGCGAAATGGCGGTGCAATTCTTCGGCGTCGCGGCTCGTCGTTTCACCGGCCGAAAGCGCAAACGCCGCCGCCCGCGCCACGAAGCTGCCCGCGAAGTTGGCCTCCACCGACGTGGTCTGCGCGTAGCGGTTGTTCTCCACGACCACCAGCAGCGGAACCTGCCAGAGCGACAGTAGGTTGAAGGTTTCGTACACGACGCCTTCGCCGAAGGTGCCGTCGCCCAGAAACAGCACGCCGATGGCACCGCTCTTTTTGACTTTTTCGGCGTACGCCGCGCCCGCGGCCACCGGCGTCAAATTGCCCTGCACGCCGTTGGTGAAAAAGCGGCCGGTACACAGGTGCTGGCTGCCGCCGCGTCCGTCGCAAACGCCGCCCCGCCGGCCCATCAATTCAGCGAACAAACCCAGCGCGTCGCCGGTGCGAATCAGATAATGACCGTGGCAGCGATGGTTGCTGAAAACGAGGTCGGTTTCGCGCAGGTGGTCGATCACCGCGACGGCGTCGGCTTCCTGGCCGATGGCGCAATGCGTGGTGCCGAACAATTCGCCGGCGCTGAACAATTCGAGAACGCGCTCTTCGAAACGGCGCACTAGCACCATGCCCGCCAGCAGCTTCTCGCGCAGCGCGAGTGAGCCCAGTGCGGCAGCCACGTGTTCGGGAAAGGGCGGCAACGTCATTTCTTCATTCCTGTTTGAGACTTCACCTTACCCAAAGCCGCCCCGCCGTTCAACGCGAGCGTGTACAAAAACGCCCCGGCTGCCCCCCGCGGCATGACCGCGCTCGTCGCGAGTTTCCCGCTTGCCGGGCGAGGCGAATCACTTTCCGTCGTGGGGGTTTTGGGTTAACGTACAAAATAGCGTTGCGACGCCGTGTTGAAAACGAAAAGCGACGGGATAAAAACCATGCGCACTTCAGTTGCCTTGATATTGATCCTTCTTGTTTCGGCCCCTTTCGCGTGGGCGAATCCGGAACCCACCGGACCGTGGCACTCGGAAATCGACTACCACCCGCGGCTCCTGTTCACCGACTCCGATTTGGCGGCCATTCAAGCCCGCCTGGACCGAGAGCCCTACATCACCGTCATGGGGCGAGTGCGCGGCCGGGCCAACGGCGGCTTCACCCCCACGCCTCCCGACCCTTACAACGCCAGCCGCGAATACAGCTTGGCCAACATCGCCAAATCCGCCGCCTTCGTCGCCTGGGTCGATCAGGACACCGCCATGGCCGAACGCGCCGCACAGGCATTGGAGGCGATCGCCACCGATTTCGGCTCGAATCCCCTCGTGTTTGTCGACAGCGACATCCACATCGCCGAGGCCATGACCGGCTACTGCTACGCCTACGACATTCTGGCCGGTACGGGGATGGTCGATCCGACGCGCGTGGCGGCGATCAAGGCCAATCTCGAAGCGCTGTTTGAGGATTGGTACCATCGCTACATCGATCTGTTGGCCGCCGCGGCCGATATTCATACCAACAACCACGGCAGCAAGGTGGCCGCCGCGTTCGCCGCCGCAGGTATGACTTTCAACGACCACGAACACGCCAACAAGTGGTTCAACTACGGCATGTCAAAGGCCTACGACATCATCTTCAATATCCAAACGACCGATGAGGGCGTCATCGCCGAGGGGCTTTACTATTCGAATTACGCGGCGGTGAACCACCTGCCGGTATGGGCCAGCTACGACTTGTTGGTCGGCGCGGACGACACGCTGCAAAAACGCGGCTTGTGCATCATCGGCCCCAATTGCCCATGGAACGATTTCGAGATCATCAATCCCATGGATCACCCGAAGCAGTACGCCACGAGCCTCTGGCTCGTCAAAGCCCGCATGCCCGACGGCAGCCCGCCGCCCGTCGACGACGCCAACCCCGAAGGCTACCCCGGCGGCCTGGTCGCTTCACGGCTGAACGAACCGCTCATCGCCTGGGAATGGATCAACAACCACCGCGAGCCCATGTTCACGGTGCATTGCAGCGACGTCGCGGTGGAGTCTGTGGCGCTTTACGACGACAGCGTCGCGGCCGCGGCGCCGGGAGATGATTTCGGCCCGCATTTCATCAACGACGCAGACGGCTTCGCGGTGTTTCGTTCCGGGTGGGAGCAGGATGATTCATGGGCGATGTTTGTAGCCGAAAAAGGCATGTCGCGCGTCGCCGGCGGCGGCCACGAACACTCGGACAATCTGTCGCTGCTGTTTTTCGCCCGCGGTGAATATTTGTTGCTGGACCCAGGCTACGTCCGCTGGGAAGAGCACCAACTCGTGCGCGCCAGCGAGCATCACAACGTGCCCACCGTCGACGGCCATGGCCCGCCCAATTTCCCCGATCTGATTTCCTGGAACCCGGGCATCGACGGCTACCTCGTTGACTCCATGACCGACGTGGCTGCACCCTTCGTCACCGGCACCAGCGAGTGGGAAGATACTTTTGTACGTCGCAGCCTCTTCTTCGCCGAAGATGACTACCTCATCGTCATCGACGATCTGCAAAGCAGCGTGCCGCACACCTACGGCATGTGGTGGCACGGCCAGGCGGGCGGCGACTCCGGCTTCCCCTTTGCGCAGAATGCCGACGGAGCCACCTGGGCGCCCGGCGACGCGGCGGTCGACGTGCACGTCGGCAGTTCACTCGGCGACACGACGGCGAGCACGCTAATCAACATCCACAGCTTCATGTGGGCGCAGCAGATCGAACACGAAAGCCTGCACACCGCGGCCGTCGCACAAAGCGAAAGCGGGCGTTTCATCAGCGTGGCCGTGCCTTATGACACCGGCGAGACGCCGCGCGCCGTGACCTGGATTCGTGACACTGACGTGATCGCCGCGCGGATTGAGGGCGACAATACGCAATTCGTGATCGCCCAGCCCGAGCGGGCGCTGCGCGATTTCAGCGCGTTGGATACCGGTTCGGTCGCCGTGACCACCAGCGCGCGAACCATGATCTTCGACGCCGCCGCCGACGGCTCATCGGGCTACGCCTACCTGGACGGCGAGGGAGTTTTCCGCGTGGACGGCGGGCGCATTTGGGGCTTTATCGGCACCGACCGCGTATGGGTCGAATGGGACGGCGACGACTGGACTTTCGACTTCGCCAACCCCGACGGGCAACTGGTCACGCGGCATCTGCCCGTGACGGTGATGAAGGGCGACGGCCTCGCGCGCGTCCGCCGCGTGGGCGAGTTACTCGTCATGCGCCCGCCCGAAGGCAGCCACCTGCAAGTCGGCTTCGCGCCGGTCGGAGTCGCGGAATGACGCTTCTGCGCGCCGTGTTGGCTCCGCTGGGCGGTCTGCTCTTGCTGAGCGCGTTTTTCCTGCCGTGGGGCACGGTGTCGGTGATGACGCCCGACGCGCGCGTGTTTACCGCCTACGATTTGGCGCAACACGATACAGCCTGGAACCTCGTGGCTGTCTGCGCCGTGTTGATGATTACCGTGGGCTCGGTCGGCTTGGTCGTCTCGCTGACCGGCAAGACGCGCTCGTTGATCTACGCCGGCGCCGGCACGCTGCTGTTTTCCATGGTGTCCGGCGTGTTTATCGCGCGGATGCTGCTGCGTGTGTACGGCAAACATGGCGTCCGCCTCGGTTGGATCGAAGGCGCGACCGCTGCGGATTTGCAGCTCAGCCTGCAAGTCGGCGTCGCACTCGCCTTGCTCGGCGTGGTCCTCGGCGTCATCGGCGGTGCGTGGACCGTGCACACTGCGAAAAAGCAGCTCGCTTGACCATGCGTGTCGTTCTATTCCGGCCACCGGTTTTCGGTCCCAAAGAATTTCCCGTTGTTGTTGACCTGGGTTTGCTGTATCTGGCCAAAGCCCTGCGGCAGGCCGAGATTCCGGTTGCCGTGCGTGACGGGCACCTCGAAACGAAACCGGAGCGCGGCTACGCGCTTGACCTGGTAACCGGCGACGAGCCCGTGCTGGTCGGCATCAAGCTGTTTTCGCTGGGCATCGCGCACGCCCGTCGGGCGATTGCCAACATCAAGAAAATCAATCCGCGCGCCGTAACCGTCGTGGGCGGCCCGCATCCGTCCGGTGTGGCCGGGCAATTGTGGCGCGATGTGCCGGAAGCGGATTTCGGCTGGACGGGCGAGGGCGAGATCGGTCTGCCGAAACTTGTGCGCGCCCTCGAAGCGGGCGGCCGTGACGAGGACCTCGCGCAAGTGCCGGGCCTCGTGTGGCGGCGGGACGAGAAGGCCGTTGTCAACGCGCCGGCGTTTCTCGACGACTTGGACGCGCTGGATCAACCCGCGTGGGACGCCGTGCCCGTCGCCGGTTACCTGGCGCGGCCGACGCCCATTCGCAAGCAGCCGCACCTGTCGATCCTGACTTCGCGCGGTTGTCCCTTCGACTGCTCCTACTGCGCCGGGCGCCTGATTACCGGCCGGCGGATGCGCTTTCGCAGCGGGGAGAAAGTCGTCGACGAAATGGCCATGTTGCGCGAGCGTTACGGCGTGACGACCTTCGCGATCACCGACGACAACTTCAGCCTCAACCAACGTCACGTCGAAGGCTTCTGCCACGCGCTGATCGATCGCGACTTACCCGGCGTGCGCTGGGATTGCCTCGCCACCGGCTTGCGGCTCGACAGCCTGTCGGCCGACCTGCTGCGCCTGATGGAACGATCCGGCTGCTACGCCTGCTCGGTGGCGGTCGAATCCGGTAGCCCGCGCGTGCTCGAACATATGCAGAAGGGCGTCGATCTCGACACTATGCGCGAGGCGATCGCGCTCATCCGGCGCACGACCAAAATGCGCGTCAACACTTACTTCATTCTCGGTTACCCGACCGAAACCCGCGCCGATCTGCGGGCCTCGATTCGTTTCGCCCGCCGAAGCGGCGCGCACCACGCGCAGTTTTTTCTCTTTACGCCGCTGCCCGGCGCGCCCATCACCGACATTTTGCGCGAAACCGGCAAGCTGCCGGCGGTCCCGTGGGAAAAATTTCGCTTCGACCGACCCAGCGTACCGTTGGTCGATGTTTCCCTCGCCGGTCTCAAACGCCGGCAAATTTGGGCGACGCTCTCCTTTTATTTTTCCCGCCCCTGGCGTTTGGCGGCGCTGGTGCGCGACGTGTGGTCGCCGGCTGTGGTGCGCGACGTGTTCCGCCGCTTGCTGGCGCTTTTTGTTGGTCGGAAGTGAAAACTTGACACGCCGCCGCCGTCCCGCAATGATCGGTTCGTGAACCATTCCCGAATCATGAGCGCGTTGTTGGTCGGCTTGGCGGCGGTGATTCTGCTGTTCGGCCGCGCCCCCTCGCATTCCAACGATTTCTGCGATCCCGACGTCGCGCAAATGGCCTACGCCGCCGATGATCTCCTGGCCGGCGGGGTGATTTACGAAAACTGCGTCGAGACCAAACCGCCCGGCACCTACCTCGTGTTCGCGGCAGCGTTCAAGCTTTTCGGTCGGTCCGTGCGACCGGTTTACTTGCTGGCCACCGCGCTGCACCTGTTGACGTTGCTGTTGCTCGCACTGGTCGCGTGGCGTGCGGCGGGCCCCGTCGCGGGCGTCGGCACGGCTTGGTTTTACGCCGCGTTGGCGCTGACGGTCGGCGCGTCGGGCAACTGCCCGAACCACGAAACCTGGATGACCTTCCCGCTCGCCGGGGCGTTGGCGCTACTGCTGGCGGCGCGCGATCGAGCGCGGGCATGGCACGCGGCGGTCGTCGGCCTCTTGCTCGGCACGGCGTGGCTGATGAAACAGCAAGCCGCTGCGTTTGTGCTCGCCGCAGGGGCTTGGCTTGCCCTCGAACGACCCACAGACCGACGCCGCCTGGCGCGGCAGTTCGCCTGGCTGGCATTAGGCGGCCTCGCACCGCTGGTCGTCACCGCGCTGGCTTGGTGGGCAAAGGGCGGGCTGGCACTAATGATCCACGATTTGCGGCCCGGTCGGCTGGGCAGTTACCTGGGCGCGGCGCCGCTGGGCGACATAGTCTCGTGGGCGCTGCGGCGCGGGGCGACGCACTTGCAGGCCGCGTGGCCCGCGTACCTGGCCGTCGCGGGCGGCGTGGTGGCCTGGCGACGCGGACACGACGAGCGCCGCACGATGGCCCGTTTACTGATCTTCCTTGCCGCGGCGGGCTTGGCGGTGGCGGCCGGAACGCGCTTTTTCAGCCACTACTTCATTATTCTCGCCGCGCCGCTGGCCGTGGCCGGCGGTTTCGGCGCGGCGCTGACGGCGCGCTTGCTGCCGCGAAGGGTTTGGATCGTGGCGGCGGCGTTGGGATTGGCGGCGACGCTTTTCGGCGTGCGGATGGAACTGCGCGAAGCGGCGTTGGTCGTGGCCGGTCACGACATCGACTCCCCCGCGCTGGCGGCGTTCGTGTCGCGGGACCTGGATCTCGAAAATCGCCGCACCGACCGCGAGCACCAACGCCTCGGCCATTACGTGCGGGAAAACACGCGGCCCGACGAACCCATTTACGTGTGGCCCTATGCGCCGCAAATCTATTTCTGGGCGCAACGCCGCGCGCCGACCAAGTACTACTGTTACTTCGACCTCGCCGTCGGCCTGCCCACCAGCCGCGGCCCGTGGCACGTGGTCGTGGACCCCTTCATTGAGAAAAACCGGCGCGATTTGCTGGCCGACCTGGCCGGTGATCCGCCCCGGTTCGTGATCTTTCCCCGCGCGCCGCAAGCGTGGGATAAGCCTTTCGAACAACTCGCCGCCTGGGTGACGCGCTGGTATGCGATCGACCCGCAGGCCCCCGGCGACAACCTGCTCGTCTATCGTAAGCCTTGACGACGCGGGTGCCGGTCTCGAATGATAAGGCCATGAAACAACGCGTCACGCTTTTGCTGCTGCTGGCCCCGGCCGTGTTGCTGCTGCTTTTCGGACGCGTGCCCGGCATGACCGAGGCCTTTTGCGACCCCGACCTGGCCGGGATTTCCTACGGCGCGGACGATCTGCTGCGCGGCGGCACGATTTACGAAAACTGCGTCGAGACCAAGCCGCCCGGAGCGTACCTGATTTTTGCGGCCGACTTCGCGCTGTTCGGTCACCGTCTGCAACCCGTTTACTTCACCGCGACACTGCTTCACTTGCTGGCGTTGCTGCTGCTGGCGCGGCTGGCCTACCGCACCGGCGGACCCATCGCCGCGGCCTGCACCGGGCTCTTCTATGCCGCGCTGGCCGTCGACACCGCCGCCGCGGCCGGCTGCCCCAACTACGACACCTGGATGATGCTCTTTGCCGCTTTCGCCTTTGCGGCGTTACCGGCGGGCGACGACCGTGCCGCGCACTGGCGCTTCGTGCTCAGCGGCGCCTTGCTCGGCGCGGCCTTCCTGATGAAACAACAGGCGGCGCTGTTCAGTCTCGCGGCGCTGCCGTGGATCGCCACGTTGCCCCACGGCGACGCCAAGGCGCGGGCGAGGAACGTCGGTCTGTTCGCGCTGGGCGGGTTGGCGCCACTCGCACTGATTGTTTTGTGGTGGGCGTCTGCGGGCGGCTTGGCGACCATGTTCGCCGATTTGCACCCGGGCCGTCTCGGCGGCTATCTGGGCGCGGGCTTGGACGAGGAAGCGTTGCGCCGGGCCGGTCGGCGGGCCATGGAGCACCTAGCGGGCGCGTGGCCGATCTGGACGGCCGTTGTCGCCGGGTTGTTCTTGTGGCCGCGAAGCGGTCGCCAGGGCGCGGCATATGGTCGCTATCTGTTGTTTTTGGCGGTGGCGGTGGTGGCGGTGTTTGCGGGCTCGCGCTTTTTCAAACACTACCTGATCATCCTCACCGCACCGTTGGCCTTAGCGGCGGGCGGCGGCATCGGCTTGATCGAGCGACGCCTGGCGGATCGCGCGTGGCGGTGGGGCGTCTACGCGTTGGCGCTGCTCGCGCTCGGTTTTACGACGCGGGTGGAAATGGCCCAAGCGTACGATACGATCCGCGATCACGCGCGCGGCGCGGGTGCGGTGAATTTCGAGATGCTGCGCGCCTATTCTCGGGACGACGTCAACCTCGCCGAGCGCTTCGACGATAAGTTCATTTTTCAACCGCTGGGCACCTACCTGCGCAACATGAGCGATCCGGACGAGACGATTTACGTGTGGCCCTATCACCCGCAAATCTACTTTTGGGCCCAGCGCCGCGCGCCGACCAAGCACTACATGTATTTCGATGTCGCCGCGAACCTGCCCTACAAGCATGGCGGCTGGCACGCCGCAGTCGACGACCGGGTTCGCCTACATCGCCGGCGGCTCTTGCAAGACCTCCAGCGCGCCCGCCCGGCGTTTGTCGTGCTGCCCCGCGCCGGCGACGACGTTTGGGATCACGCCTTCGACGAACTTGAACGCTACGTGACGGAAAACTACGCGCTCGATCCCAAAGCGCCGGGCGAGCATTTGCGGGTGTTTCGTTTGCCCTGACCGGCCCGACGTGCTACCTATCGGCGCCTTGGAGTAAGGCAATGGGTCAAGGCGAAAAACTCATAGCGAGCAATCGCAAAGCGCGGTTCAACTACGAATTGATGGATCGATTCGAGGCTGGAGTTGCGCTGCAAGGCACGGAAGTCAAATCCCTGCGCGAGGGCCGCTGTAACCTCACCGACGGCTTCGTCGAAATTATCGACGGCGAGGCGTGGCTGGTGGACGTGCATATCAGCCCCTATTCCCACGGCAACCGCGCCAACCACGAACCCACGCGACGGCGCAAGCTGCTGCTGCATCGCCGCGAAATCGCCAAGCTGCATAGCAAAATCGCCGAGCGCGGGCTGACCTGCATTCCGTTGCGGATGTACTTCAAAGACGGCAAAGCCAAAGTGGAAATCGCCCTCGGGCGCGGCAAGCGAAAATACGACAAGCGCGAAGACATCAAGCGACGCGAAGCCGACCGCGAGACTCATCGCGCCATGAAACGCTAAGCGTCCAAGCGCCCGCGCGGCTCCCTCCTATGTTAGCTCGGCGACGGCGACTAGAAGTCGACGATCGTCCGCAACTGCAGCGTGTACACGTTGCTCACATCGCGGTAATTGTCGCGGAACCACATCCCCGGAATCATGTAGCCGAATTCGAGATCGGCCGTGAAGTGCTTGTACATGGTCTGGGCGAAGTTGACGTCGACTTCCCAGCCCAGATCGTGTGAGGCCGAGGTGCCGTTTTTATCCAGCCCGGCTTCGTTGATGTAGCTGTTGATGACGTCCAGCCCGATGTGCATCCCGTCCAACGGCCGAATGTAGCCGTTCACTTTGAAATACGCACCGTTTTCGAACGACCCGCCCATCAGGCGATCCCACATGATCAGGTCCACGTTGTAGTTCGGGTCGAAAGCGAAGGTGTTGATGGAACGACCGAAGGCCGCTTGGTTGCTGACGACCGCGTTGACGAAATCGATCGTCTTCGAAGCGTTTTGCGGGTCGGTCGCCGCCTGTTGGCGGGCTTGTTCGATGGCTGCTGCACCAACCGGATTGAACTCGTTGTCGGGATCCGAATCGGCCGGGGAGGAGAAACCGGCTTCCGCGCCGACGGCCCACCGGCCGGAATCATACTTGAAACGTCCGGCGCCGATATACGCGTCCATGTTGATCGTGCCCGCCCGCTCGCCGGTTGGCAGACCGTCCTCTTCCAGGTCGCGCACCGCGGCGCGGTCGATGAATTTCGCTTTGCCCTGCAGGCCCAGGCCTTCCAGTTCCCACGTAAAGCCCGCGTAACCGAGGCGGAACCACACGTCATAGAACCAAATGCTGGCGGCGGTGGCGTGCTGGCTGCGCGACTGGATGAAAAACCCGGAGTCGAAGGTGCCGGAGTCGGAAAACGTAATGTTGCGGAATTGGTTGGCGAAGGTCATGCAGTGGATATCGTAATCGCCGGTTTTGAAGTTGTACTCGGCCAGGCGATCGTAGGAAAGGCTGGGCATATAGAAGCCCGCGACCTTCGTCATGAACAGCACGCGATCGTACACGTCGCCGCCGTCGCTGTCGAAGCCGGCGTTGCGATCGTTGATGCTGCCCAGCGGTTCCATGTACCGCAGGTACGGCGTGCCCGAATTCATGAACAGGCCCATGCCCCAGTTCACGCCTTGGCGGCCGATACGCAACGAACCGAAGGGCAGCGCGACGCGCATAAACAACTGGCGAATGTTGATCGGGTCCACTTCCGCGCCGTCGAGGCCGGTGTTGCTCATCGAATCGTTGAAGATGTCCGACGTGCGGATGCGCAACTCGTCGTACGTCACCGTGTCGATGGTTTCCAAATCGTTGGGCTTGCGCTGCGTGACCACAACCGGCTGCGTATCCAGTTCGTTGTTGCCGTACATCACGTTGCCCAGCAGATCCAGTTCCATGTAAATCTGGATGGGGTCGGCCACAATCAGTGTCGGCTGCAAGATCATGCGCTGGTCGATCCAGCTCCAGTGGTCGGAGTCGTCGCCGCGTTCCGATGAGGCCCATGACAACGCGAAAAAGTTGTCGTAACGCACGCGGTAGAAGCCGTGAATATTAAACCCAACGGCCGATAACCGCTCGTCTTCCGCCACCGTCAAGGTGGGTAACGCCGTGAGTAACAATCCGGCGATCGCCAACCATATCAGGGCCTTTCTCATCCTAGCCTCCAGCGCCGATCGAATCGGCGCGTATGTAACAAAGCGTTGTGAACAAAAGGAAATTCCATCACAAGCGAATCCGGGACACTAGCACGCAGCCGCGGAAAGTGTCAAGTTGGCGGGGCTTTTCGGCGCTGCGGGCCGTCAAAACGCCAGCCGTTTCGTGGCGCGAAATTCGTTCATCACACGTTGCGCCTCCCGCCGTGTCGGATGATGCGGGACTTTCTCAAGCAATTCGACCAATTTCAGGTGCGCACCAGCCGGATTGGCCAGTTGCGTGGCCAGCAAGCGGGCGGCTCGAAACAGCGCCCGCGCCGCATGGGGCGACACCGGGTAGTGGTGCGCGAGTTCCTCATACATCGTCAAAGCGACCTGCGGCATGGCGCGTTGCTCGAGAATGATCGCCGCTTGCACGTAAGCGCGGTCGGACATGACCGGCACGCTTTGCGGCTCGTCGAAAATGCGCGCCAGGTCGGAAAGCAATTCGGTTTGATCCGTGTCAACCAACGCCTCGGCCAGCGCGTCGGCCTCTTGCGCGGCTCGGTCGGCCTCACCTTCGGTCATCAGCGCCTGCACGAGCAAGAAACGGCCGAAATAGTCATTCGCCGCGGGGGCTTCCATCTTGCGGCGATACCGGCGCTCGGTCACCGCGACCCGCGCCATCGGCCCAGCCGCGACGGGTCCCGCAGCTTCTTTTTCCTCTTCGACCAAGGTCGGCGCGTATATTTCGTAGCGTTTCAAAAACAAGCCGAAAGCCACGCCGACAATGAATCCGCCGACATGGGCGAAATACGCCACCCCGGCGCCTCCTTCGAGCGTCAGGACGCCGTACAACAGATCCTGGAGAAAGAGCAACGGCAAAACGATGAACGCCGGCAGTGAAAACGTGCCTTTACGCATAAAAAAGAAGAACAACCAGAAAAAATACCAAAAGCGGATGCGTACCTTGGCAAAACGCACCAAAAACGCGCCCAACAAGCCCGAAATCGCCCCAGAGGCGCCCAACAGCGGCACCGTCGAGGAAGTGAAAAGC
Source organism: Candidatus Lernaella stagnicola (assembly GCA_030765525.1). NCBI lineage: Bacteria > Candidatus Lernaellota > Candidatus Lernaellaia > Candidatus Lernaellales > Candidatus Lernaellaceae > Candidatus Lernaella > Candidatus Lernaella stagnicola. The sequence goes on along the minus strand of JAVCCK010000010.1, from coordinate 300,129 downwards.
AGTGCGAAAAACGTGTTGGCGATGAAACCGGACAACAAATACAGCAACAGATAAAGAAAAGCGCCGAAGGTTTCCTCCAAAATCGCGCCGGCCAAGAATAGAAAGAGCATATTGCCGAACAGGTGCCAG